>JADFIA010000003.1 GCA_022566895.1 Pseudomonadota bacterium | reverse complement strand
GGAGACCACAGTAAAATTCCATCATGCCGCGATGCTGCCAACTCAACATCGCCTGACTGCTGCCCTCCAGGATGCAGTGATTGGTGAGATTGGTGACATCACGGATAAACACCCATTCGCGATCGGTGATTCCATTTTCGCCGCGCCCTGACGCTCCACGCTCGACCTGATCAACAACATCCACGCCGCGCGCGGCGTAGCCGTAGATTCGTCGCGTCATCATTTCAAAGGCAACTGCCCCCAGAATCTGCTCAACACGTCGCGTTTGTCGCTCATCAAAGTGGGGATCGATGAGGGATGCGGCACGCGAAATCAAGTGATAACTGGCCTGTAAATAGAGTTCGCCTCGCGTGCTAAAGCTCTCAAAAGCACGCTGCTCGACTAGTTCCCGCAAGGCAGGCTTGGGGTCCACCTACGCACGCTCCCACCCAAACCTATCTGCTAGTTCCTCTGTGCGAATCTGGTCGAGTTTGGTCGTCGGGTCGTCGGACAGGAAAACGGCCTCGTACGGAATCATCATCTTATCGCCGACCACCCGCCATGCAGTTCCATGAGAAAAGTCGCTGATCTGGGTCGCCGTGGCAATCTACTCGATCGATTCGTTGCTGGTCTATCGCCGGCTACGCAGCGAGATGTCGAACGCGGCAGCAGCGGATGGGTAGCTCGAGACGCAACGACGGAGTCAGTGTACGTCGTCGGTCGTAATGGCACGTTGGGCGACGTGGCGAATCGCGACTACCAGGACAAGGTTCTCCGCGACCTCGAACTCGACACAATCCAGTGCGATGAGATTTGGTCGTTCTGCTATGCCAAAGAGCGGGCCGTCAGGACCGCCAAGGCTGCCCCACTCTTTGCTGGTGACATCTGGACATGGACCGCACTTGATAGCGACAGCAAGCTGATTGTTTCGTGGCTGGTCGGCGGTCGTGATGCCGATTATGCCATCGAATTCATAGACGATCTACGCGCCCGCCTTGTGAACCGTGTCCAACTGACCACGGACGGCCACCATGCCTATCTGGATGCAGTCGAAGGAGTTTTCGGTGCCGATGTCGATTATGCCCAACTGATCAAGCTGTACGGCGCGTCTCCCGACAAGGGGCCAGAACGGAAATATAGCCCCTCAATCTGCAAAGGCGCGCGCAAACGCCGCGTTGAAGGCAAGCCGGACCCGAAACACATTTCCACGTCCCATGTTGAGCGCCATAACCTGACGATGCGTATGTCTTTACGGCGCTTTACTCGGCTGACCAATGCATTCTCAAAGAAGATCAACAACCATTGTCATGCACTGGCGCTGTACTTCTTACATTACAATTTCTGCCGCATCCACAAGACGTTGAAAATCAGCCCAGCGATGGCGGCGGGAGTGACGGACACATTGCGCGATATGGAGTGGATTGTTAGCCTGATAGATGCCCGCGCACCTAAGCCCGGACCACGCGGACCTTACAAGAAAAAGAATTCAAAATGAGACACTCAGTTTGAAAATTATTAGGTCAGCGCGAAGCGTCGAAAATCCATCTATTCAGACACCTTTTTCAGATCGATAAACATTATGGGCATTTCTCGATCTTTGTTTTCTTGAGTATCCAACATCGTAAAACCAACCTTTTTGTAGAATTTCACGCTCTTCTGTTTTGAGTCGACTGTAAGAAAACGGCAGCCAACTGTTTCCATTACGTTCGCACGCACCAATCCAATTGCGAGCCTCACTAATTCTTGACCGAATCCGAAACCTTGCAAGTCCGAATGAACAGCGAGCCGTGCAATCTTAACGCAGGGGAAATGAGTGTATTGAAATTCAGGTTCGCCATCGCCCAGGACATCGGGACGCTCTGCTTCAATTTGCCCAGCAACCAAAGTGATATACGCAATTACAATATTATTTGAGCCCACAATGACATAGGTCCGCGCAAAATTCGCGTTGTGATGATTCAGAGCGTGCCTGCGCAAATAAGTCTTCAGTGGCACGAAATCCGCATCACCTAAAGACAATTTGTTCGTCTTGTGGAGTTCCGATATTTGTTGGAGTTTATAGGGAGGTTCGTCTACGCTCATTTACCACGCAAGTGAACAGTGACCTGCCCGTGATTCTCAAATTCACGAGCCAATTTATCACCTTCGTGCGCATTGGCAATAGCTTCGCGTTTCGGCCTGCCGTAAATAACTTGCCGATTAAATTTCTCTGCATCTTTATCGGTAAGCTTAGTAATACCGAATGAATGCGATGAAATGGCCATTACAAATCCCTTCTTCTCTTAACTCTAGATACTAAATTAGCAACGACCCATTGCGGATTATATATAGTACGACTATTGACTCCTATAAAGCCATATGTTAAGCGAATAACGCCGCTTTCGCTTATCTTCATTAAATCACCTTAAACCCACAACAGCACCCAACGAGTTAAACCCGCATTGACAAATGTTATTCGTAATGTAGAGAAATATTACACCACATAACATCACCCATCATTGTGCTGGCCATTAGATTCAAAGTGAGACACTACCCCGCCCCTAAAGGGCTTGCCTTTGCGCAGTGCCAGGTATATAGAGGCGCCGGTTCGGAGCATGATCTGCCTGCCCCGGGCCGATCGGAAGCGAGCTGGAGGTGCCGTCGATTGCCGGCGGCAAGCGATCAGCAAAGGAGTGTTGAATGTCGTACTACGAGCATATTTTCCTCGTGCGCCCGGACCTGACGGCGCAGCAGCTGGAAAAGCTAATCACGGAATTCACCGGCATCATCGAAGGCAATGGCGGCAAGGTCACCAAGACCGAGAATTGGGGTCTGCGGACTCTGGCTTATAAGATCAAGAAGAATCGAAAGGCCCATTATGTGCTCTTGAACCTCGATACGCCGCCGGGCGCGGTCAATGAGTTGGAGCGCCAACAGCGCATCAATGATGACGTGCTGCGCTTCATGACGGTCCGGGTTGATGAATTTGAGGAAGGCCCCTCGATCCAAATGCGAGTCAAGGCGAGCCGCGAAGAACGTGCGGGAGCCAGGGGATGAGGACCAACGAAAAACGTGGTGGTTTCGGCGGCCGACGTCCGTTCCTGCGCCGGCGCAAGGGTTGCCCCTTCTCGGGACCCAACGCCCAGACGATCGATTATAAAGATGTCAAGCTTTTGCAACGCTTTCTGTCCGAGCGCGGCAAGATTGTGCCCAGCCGGATAACTGCCGTGTCGGCCAAAAAACAACGGGAACTCGCCCGTGCCATCAAGCGGGCCCGGGCGATCGCACTTCTGCCCTACTTGATTGAATAGGAGCGGCTGAGATGGAAATCATTCTTCTCGAGCGGGTCGAAAAGCTGGGACAGATGGGCGATATCGTGACCGTCAAGGACGGCTACGCACGCAACTATCTGTTACCCCAGAAAAAGGCCCTGCGCGCCAACGCATCCAACAAGATCCAATTCGAGGCGCAACGCAAAGAGATCGAAGCCAAAAACCTGGTGGCCCGCACCGAGGCCCAATCGGTGGCTAAAAAGCTCGGCGGTAAATCCGTCGTGCTTTTGCGTCAGGCCGGCGAGACGGGGCAGCTTTATGGCTCGGTTACAACCCGCGATATCGCCGAAGCTCTGAGCGAGCAGGGCATCAAGATCGATCGCGGACAAGTGAATCTGAGCCGGCCGATCAAGGAGGTTGGCACCCACGAGGTGAGCATCAAGCTCCATCCCGAGGTCGACGTCACGATCACAGCCAATGTTGCCCGCTCGAACGAGGAGGCTGAATTGCAGGCCGTCGGTCCGGCCATCCCCGAGGCCGAGAAAATATTCGAAACCAAGGAGTTTGCCGCCGAGGCCGAAAGGGCTCTATCGGACGAGCCCGAGCCCGAAGAGGAAGCGGTCGAGGAGGAAACGTCAGAGGTCAAAGCAGCCCCCGAGGCGGCGGCACCCGAGGCGGCGGCTGGGGAAGCAACCGAATCAAAACCCAAGAAGAAGGCCAAAAAGTCAAAAAGGACAAAAGCGGCTAGAGAAAAAGACGAGGCCTCTGCAGTCGTATCGGATGAAGCTGGCAAAGCCGGGAAAACCGGCAAGGACGACGATTAGTCCGCTTCGCGTACACCCACAAAAAAGAGATCCGGGCGGCCCCTGCGGGCCGCTTTTTTTTGGCATGTTATCCACAAATTTATGAACATCTGATTTTTAAGTTGTGGATTGCTGTGGATATCTTGAAAATAATCCTTGCCTGGGGATTGGCTCAGCACGCCGGTCGGGTTACCAAGAGATATGCGCGCCGCCATACCGATCGAGCCCTCCAACAATACCGAGGATGAAGGCCTGAGTTACCGCCAGCCGCCCCATAACCTGGAGGCCGAGCAAATGCTCTTGGGGGCCATCCTGGTAAACAACATCGCGGCCGAGAAAGTCCAGGGGTTCCTGCGGCCCGAACATTTCTACGAACCGGTGCATGGCCGCATTTATGACGCCATTCTGCGCATGATGGAGCGCGATCAGGCAGCCGATCCGATCAAGTTAAAGCCCTATTTCGAAAAGGATGAGGGATTGGCCGAATCGGGTGGAGCCGCCTATCTGGTGCGCCTGGCGGCTTCGGCGGCGACGATCATCAACGCCGAGGATTACGGCCGCACGATTTATGATCTGGCGCTGCGGCGCGAGCTTATACAGATCGGCGAGGAGATGGTGATCACGGCTTATGATTCGGCGATCGATCAACCGGCCACCGATCAGATCGAGCAGGCCGAACAGGACCTGTTTGACCTCAGCGAAAAGGGCGCCCACGAAGGCGGCTTCCAGCCCTTCAGTCTGACCGTTACGCAGACCGTCAAGAACATCGAGATGGCCTATCAGGATCCCAATAATTTAAGCGGCGTGACCACCGGGTTGCACGCCCTGAATCAGAAACTCGGCGGCCTCCATAAGAGCGATCTGGTGATTCTGGCCGGCCGCCCCAGCATGGGTAAGACGGCGCTGGCCACCAACATCGGATTTAACGCGGCCATGCAATGGGCCAAGGATATGGAGGCCGGCATTCCGCCGGAGCAGAGCAAGGGCGCCGTGGTCGGGTTCTTTTCGCTCGAAATGTCCTCCGACCAGTTGGCGGCCCGGATTCTGGCCGAACGCTCCAAAATTCCGTCCGAAAGCATGCGCCGCGGCAAGCTGATGGAAAAGCAGTTTCAGTCGATTGCCAGGGCGGCTCGCGAGCTCGAAGAGGTTCCTTTCTATATTGACGATACGCCGGCCCTGACCATTGCTGGATTGAGAACCCGGGCCCGGCGCCTGAAGCGCCGCCGCGGGCTGTCGCTGCTGATCGTCGATTATCTGCAACTCATCCACGGCAGCGGACGCGGACACAGCAGAGAAAATCGGGTACAGGAAGTCTCAGAAATCACACGTGGACTGAAGAGCCTGGCCAAGGAACTGGACCTGCCTGTGCTGGCCCTTTCGCAGCTTAGCCGGATGGTCGAGAACCGGGAAAACAAGCGGCCGCAGCTTTCGGACCTCCGGGAATCGGGCACCATCGAGCAGGACGCCGATATGGTGCTGTTCGTTTACCGGGAGGAATATTACAAGGAAAGGGACAAGCCGCGCGACGGCACGCCCGAATTCGACAAATGGGTCGCCGACATGGAGGATCTTCACGGCGTTGCCGAGATTATTGTCGGGAAGCAGCGGCATGGCCCGACGGGCACGGTACGCCTGCATTTCGAAAGCGCAATCACGCATTTTACGGATCTGGCCCAGGCGGATCACCTGCCCGAGCAGATCGGCTGATCCCATGATTCGCCTTGCCTTTGGCGACGAGCCCGCCTTAATTGACAGCCCCTACCGCCTTGTCTAACCTGCGCCTCGCCCAGCCACAACGACCGGTAAATTTGTTGATGAATTTCCTGGCCACGATCGGACGTGTTTTTGTCGCCGCATTGGCGGACATCGGCGATGTGGTCCGGTTCGCCGGGCGGACGCTCAGCCACCTGGTTTTGCCACCCTTCTATTTCGGCCTGATGTGGCGGCAGATGCTGCATATTGGTTATTTCTCGCTGCCGGTCGTCGGCCTGACGGCGATTTTTACCGGCGCCGCCCTGGCCCAGCAGATCTTTGTCGGCAGCGAGCGTTTCAATGCCGAAGGGACGGTGGCCGGCATTGTGGTTATCGCCATCGTCCGTGAGCTCGGCCCGGTGCTCGGCGGCCTGATGGTGGCCGGGCGGGTCAGTTCGGCGATGGCGGCCGAGTTGGGTACCATGCGGGTGACCGAGCAGATCGACGCGCTGACCACCTTGTCGACCGATCCTTATAAATATCTCGTGGTGCCGCGACTTGTTGCGGCGGTGCTGACGCTTCCCATTCTGGTCATCGTGGCCAATATCATCGGCGTCTTCGGCGGCTTTTTGATCGGCACCCAGAAGCTCGGCTTTAATGTCGCGAATTACCTGCAGATCACGGTCGATTTTCTCGAGGCCAGCGATATTACCTCAAGCCTGGTCAAGGCGGCGATGTTTGGATTCATCATTGCCATAATGGGCAGCTACCACGGCTACAACAGCTCCGGCGGCGCTCAGGGGGTCGGCCGGGCGACCACCAACGCCGTTGTCTCGGCTTTCATTCTGATTCTGCTATCCAACCTGATCATTACCGTGAATGTGTTCGGAACATGAGCCAGCACGCAAAAATATGCCTCGAAGGTTTGCAAAAAGGGTTCGGCTCCAAGATCGTCTTGGACGGCATTGATCTTGAGGTAATGGCCGGAGAATCCCTCGTCGTCATCGGTGGATCGGGCAGTGGCAAATCGGTCATGATCAAATGTATTCTCGGCCTTCTCAAGCCCGAGGCTGGGCGGATCCTGGTCGATGGTGAGGATATCGTGAACTCCACGCCCGGCAAGCGCAAACGCATGCTGCGCCGTTTTGGCATGCTATTCCAAGGCAGTGCTCTCTTTGACAGCCTTAAAGTTTGGGAAAATGTAGCCTTTGGCCTGATCCAGGGACAGCACCTCGGGCGCCTCGAGGCCAAGAAGATTGCGCTTGAAAAGCTGGCCCGAGTGGGACTGCCGGCGGATGTCGGTGAGCTGAGCCCGGCCGAATTGTCGGGCGGCATGCAAAAAAGGGTGGGGCTGGCCCGGGCGATCGCCGCGGAACCGGAAATTATCTTTTTTGACGAGCCAACGACCGGGCTAGATCCGATCATGGCCGATGTGATCAATGACCTGATCGTCGAGTGCGTGCGCGACTTGGGGGCGACCACAATCACGATCACCCACGATATGTCTTCGGTCCGAAAAATCGCCGACAAAGCGGCGATGCTGTACAACGGCAAGATCATCTGGCACGGTCCGCGGGACGAGATTGATCACAGCGGCAACGAATATGTGGACCAGTTCATCCACGGCCGGGCCGAGGGGCCGATCCGCATGGACGTTCTAAAGCCTTAAAGGGACCGTAGAAAACATTAAAAAGATAATGTAACTTATTGATATGGAATTCTTTTCATTACTTACAATTTTTGACACGGTGATCCTGTTCATTATCGGATTCTCGCTCATTCGCGGCATCATGCGCGGCTTTACGACCGAGCTTTTAAAGCTCATTTCCTGGTTTGGCGCCCTTCTGATCACGCTTTACGGTATCGCCTTTGGGGCTTCCGATTTTGCCCGCCGTTTTATTCAACCGGATTCGCTGGCCGATATCGTGGCCCTCGGTGTGCTTTTTTTCACCAGCTTTATATTGCTGCGATACCTCGCCGGCAAGATCGGTGAGCGCGTGAAGGACAGCCCTATAGGCATACTGGACCGCTCACTGGGCGCCCTGTTCGGACTGGTCAGGGGCCTGGTGGTGGTGGCTGCAGGCTATCTGCTTTTGGACTTCTTTCTTACCGACAAGACCATGGACGATTGGGCCGAGGATGCCCAGACGCGCCCCTTGGTGTCTTACAGCGCCCAGATGCTAGCCACAATCGTCCCTGACATTGTGAAGAAAGCCAAAGATTTCGAGGCCGAAAATTCCATCCTCGAGGGGATCAAGAAAAACGCCCCGACGCCGTCCGAACTGGCCACCAAGGGCCAAGGATACACGGAGGAAATGCGTAACAAGCTTGAGAATATCCTCGAAGAGAAAGAGAAAAAGGAAGAGGACGGCAATGACTAGAAAGACACAGGTCACATCAGGTGCTTCGAATCTTGCCGGATTCCCGTAGAATCCCCTTTGCAGGCGCGCCGAGACAAACTATATCACAAGCGGATCGAAGCCCTCGAGAATGTGAGACGGTGGTCACGTGACTAGGCAAGCCGATCATCCCTTCCCCGGTCGTCCCTTCGATGACGACAAATTCCATGAAGAATGTGGTGTGTTCGGTGTATTCGGCCACCAGGAAGCGGCAGCGCATACCGCCCTGGGCTTGCATGCCTTGCAGCATCGGGGGCAGGAAGCTGCCGGGATTATCACTTACGATGGCGATCAGTTTCATACGCACAAGTCGATGGGGCTGGTTGGCGACCATTTCTCGCGCCAGGACGTGGTCGAGAGCCTCAAGGGCTACTCGGCAATCGGCCATGTACGCTACTCGACGACCGGTGGCACGACGCTCAGGAACGTCCAGCCGATGTTTGCCGAACTTGCCGGCGGCGGCTTTGCCGTGGCTCACAACGGCAACCTCACCAACGCCCTGCACCTGCGGAAAGAATTGGTCAGCCGCGGCTCGATCTTTCAATCAACCTCGGACACCGAAGTCATTATTCACCTGGTCGCAACCAGCTCATTCCCGACCTTGCTTGATCGCTTTATCGATGCCCTGCGCCAGGTCGAAGGGGCCTATTCGCTGGTCGCCTTGACCCCGGAAGGGCTGATCGGCGTTCGCGACCCGCTTGGCGTCCGGCCCCTGGTTCTCGGGCAGCTGGGTAACGGGCCCTGCATATTCTCTTCAGAGACCTGCGCCCTCGATATCATCGGCGCCGATTTCATCCGCGACGTCAAGCCGGGCGAAATCATCATCGTTAACAAACACGGCCTTGAGAGCCTGCAGCCCTTCGCCGCGCAGCGGCCACGCCCGTGCATATTCGAACATGTCTATTTTTCGCGGCCCGATTCGCTGGTTGACGGCATGAACGTCTACGAAGTGCGCAAGCGCATCGGCGCCGAGTTAGCGGCCGAAGTAAAGACCGAGGCGGACGTGGTGGTGCCGGTCCCCGACTCCGGCACGCCAGCCGCCATCGGTTTTGCGCAGGCCTCAGGAATTCCGTTTGAATTGGGGATCATCCGCAACCATTATGTCGGCCGGACCTTTATCGAGCCAGCGGATCATATCCGGCATCTCGGCGTCAAATTAAAGCACAACAGCAATCGCGGACCGCTGGCTGGCAAGCGGGTCGTTCTGGTCGACGATTCGATCGTCCGCGGCACGACCTCTCTCAAGATCGTCGATATGGTGCGGTTGGCCGGGGCCCGCGAAGTGCATATGCGGATCGCCAGTCCGCCGACGACTCATTCCTGTTTTTACGGGGTCGACACGCCGGAACGCGATAAGCTCCTGGCCGCCAATATGGAAATCGAAAAGATGCGGCAGCATATCGATGTCGACAGCCTTGCCTTCATCAGTATCGACGGGCTTTACCGGGCGGTCAACAACACGGCACGGGACAATAACGCCCCGCAGTATTGCGATGCTTGCTTTACTGGAGAATATCCGACCCATCTGACCGACCAGGACGATCCCGAATTCCATCGCCAGCTCTCCCTCGTAGCCGAGCAGAAGAACCTTGCCGGATAACCGCAGGGGTCGCCTGGCGGGACGCATTGGGCTGGTCACCGGCGCCTCGCGTGGCATTGGCCGGGCGGTTGCCGTGGCCCTGGCGCGCGAAGGTGCGCATATCATCGCCGTCGCCCGGACCACATCGCAGCTCGAAGATCTCGATGACCACATTAGGGCGATCGGCGGTTCGGCCACCCTGGTACCACTGGATTTGAAAGACGGGGCGGCCATCGACCGCCTGGGGCAGGCCATTCACGAGCGTTGGAAAAAGCTCGATATTTTTGTCGGCAATGCAGGCCTGCTGGGCCCCATGGGCCCGCTGAGCCACATCAAGCCCAAGGCTTTCCAGGAACTCCTGAACATCAATGTTACCGCTAACTGGCGCTTATTGCGTTCGCTGGACGCACTCTTGCGGGCTTCCGACGCCGGCCGGGTGATCTTTGTCTCGTCGGGGGCGGCGCGAAAGAACAAGCCCTATTGGGGCGGCTATGGCATGAGCAAGGCAGCGCTCGAGCATCTGGCCCTGACCTACGCCGCCGAAGTTGCGACTTCACCGGTTCGGGTCAACATCATCAATCCGGGTCCAACCCGTACGGCGATGCGGGCCGAAGCCTATCCCGGCGAGAACCCCGAGGATCTTCCGGACCCCTCCGAAGTCGCCGAAATGTTTGTTGAATTGGCCGATCCGACTTACAGGGAAACCGGTCAGATCGTCGATTTCAAGCCCAAGAAAAAATAGAATGGCTAGCGGCGCTTGCGGCGGCCTCTGTAGGGATTTTCGCCCTGCCGCAGCAGAAAGCGCAACGGCGTGGCCGGCAGTTTGAATGAGCGACGTAGCTCGTTTTCCAAATATCGCAAGTAGCTGCCGGGCAGGTCTTTGGGCCGGTTAACAAACAGCGCAAAGGTTGGCGGCCGGGTCTTGACCTGCGCCATGTAACGGATTTTAAGCCGCCGCCCGCCGCTGAGCGGCGGCGGGTGCTGTTCCATGGTCAATCGAAGCCATTCATTGAGCGGCGCCGTCCTTACCCGGCTGTTCCAGAGCTCGTAGGTCTTCCATACTGCGGGCATCAGCTTGCCGATACCACCGCCTTCGAGCGCCGACATGGGTACAAGCTCGAGGCCGCGCGCGTGCGGCAAGGCACGGTTCAGGGCTTCCCGCACTTGGCGCTCGAGGCCAAGCCGATCGGCGATCAGATCCCATTTGTTCAGCACCACCACCAGCCCCCTGCCCTCATCGATGACCCGGCTGGCGATGCGCATGTCCTGGCGCTCGAGACCGTCACGGGCGTCGAGAAGCAGAACCACGACCTCGGCAAAGCGAATGGCGCGCATGGTATCGCCTACGGAAAGCTGCTCCAGCCTTTCCTGGACCTTTGCTTTTTTGCGCAGACCGGCCGTATCGAACAGACGAATTGCTTGGCCCTTCCAGTCCCAATCGACAGCGATCGAATCGCGGGTCAGACCGGCCTCGGGGCCGGTGATCAGCCGGTCCTCGCCAACCAGCCGGTTAATCAGGGTCGACTTGCCGACATTGGGCCGCCCGACGATCGCCAGGCGCATCGGCTTTTCGCCCGGCATGAACGAATCCTCAAAAGAAAAATCCAGGTTCCCCTGTTTCAAGCCAGGGGTCACGGTGTCCCCCGTCAAAACATCGGTATCCGGCTCCGAATCGTCGGCGCCGTCCCGCATCGTCGATTCGGACGCTTTGGCAGCCTGCCAGTTATCGATCAGGGGTCGCAAAGCCTCGTAGAGCTCGGCCAAGCCCTCACCGTGTTCGGCCGAGATCGGCAACGGATCACCCAGACCCAAGGCGAAAGATTCAATGAGCCCAGCTTGTCCGGCCGATCCCTCGCATTTGTTTGCAATCAGGATGGCGGGGATGGATTTTCGCCTTAGCCAGTCAGCAAAATATTCATCCAGCGGTGTCACGCCGGCTCGCGCGTCGATCATCATGATCGCGGCGTCCGCGATTTTAATTGCCTCATTGGTTTGAGCGCGCATGCGTCCGAATAGACTCGACGGGCCGCCTTCCTCCAGCCCGGCCGTATCAACGATTCGGAAGGGCAAATCGCCGAGCCGCGCCTTCGCCTCGCGGCGGTCCCGGGTTACCCCCGGGGTATCGTCCACCAGCGCCAGACGCTGACCGGCAAGCCGGTTAAATAGGGTTGATTTCCCGACATTGGGACGCCCGACGATGACCAGAGTAAATTCCATTGCCCAAACTCCAGCGCATCCCGGGATTCCGGCCCTTAGCGGTAGGCCAGAAGATCGCCGCCATCGGTGAGTACATAAAGCGTCTGATTGGCAACGATCGGCGAAAGGACGGTTCCCTCGGACAGCTCGACACCACTCAATATCTCGCCGGTATAGGGCGACAGGGTCAACAAGTAGCCGTGCGAGGAAACCACGAACAGCCGGTCGCTGGCCAAGATCGGTCCAGCCCAGCGAATTAGGCCCTTGCGCTTTTGCGGCTTTCTAAAGCGCTGCAGCGGCGTTACCCAGTGCACACGGCCGCTCAGCGCCGAGACCGCCACCACCTCGCCATCGGTGGTGACAATGAAAATGTAGCTGCCGGCGATCCACGGCGTTGAAAGACTGGAAATATTATTTTCCCAGACCCGCTCGCCACTCCGGATGTCGACCGAAATGAAACGCCCCGAATGATTGATTGCGTAGACCCGCCCGCGATCGACCACTGGCTGCCCAACGATGTCGTTAAGGGTCGCCAGCGCGGTCAGCGAGCCGGTTCGAGTCAGGGCATCCTGCCAAGCCAGCTGACCGTTGGCGGCGCGCAGCGCCATCACCTCGCCTGATGCAAAAGTCGCGATCAAAGTCCCTTCATCGACCGCCGGGCTAGAAGCACCCAAAACCGTGGCATCTTCGGCAATGGCGATGAAATCCCATAGAAAGGTGCCGTCATCCGCACTTAGAGCGAACAGCTGGTTGTCGTGGGTCAGAAAAAATACGCGCCCATCGGCCACGGTCGGGGCGCCGCGTAACGGAAGCCCGGCATCGTGGCGCCACAGTTCGGCGCCGCTTGCGGCATCGAGCACCGCAAGGATGCCATAACCTGTAGTGGCGTAGACTTTGCCGTCGGCGATCGCCAGCCCGCCGCCATAGGCAATCTTGCTCCGCTCACCGGGTTTGCGGATCTTCGTGGCCCAAAGATTGCGGCCGTTTTCGGTCCGAAAGGCCCGCACTTCGCCGCGCACATCCATGGTGAAAATCACACCGTCGGCAACCACAGGCGTTGCCGTGAGCTTTTCGTAATCCGTCGACCCGACGCCAATATCGGCCTTCCAAACCCGGCTCAGGCGCTCGCCGATCGCCAGATGATGCATCGAGTTCTTAAGGCCACCGCCGGCCTGGGCCCAATTGAGGTTTACATAAGGCTTGGGCAGCGCGATATGGATGCTGGTCAGTGTCGGGTCGGCTTCGAGCACCTGATCAAGAGCCAAAACCGAAAGACGATCCCCTTCGAGGGGCGTATCCTGCCTTTTCTTGCCACCGCCGCAAGCCGACAGGCCGATTACCAGCGTCAAGGCGACAGCGATGCGGCCAACCGAAGTCTTGTTCCATCTGCAACTCATCATTCTTCCTCTTTCGGGCTAACCTGCTCGGCTTCCGGCGCATGGATTTGGCTGCCGGCATCGAGCAGGCTTAGCATCTCCCTGGCCCGATCCCTCATCGCCTGTGGCGCCGACTGATCGACGGACAATGAGATGAAGATCGATCTGGCTTCTTCCAGATTCCCGGACCGAAAGTCAAGGAACCCTATGAATTCCGTGGCCGATAATCTCCAACCCTGGCTGTTTGCAACCAGGCTGATCAAAACCTCACGGGCCTCGATTTCGCGGCCTAGATCGATATAAAGGCCGGCCAACATCAGGCCTGCCAAGCCTCTTAAGCGTGCGTTTAGTGAGCCGTCGGCCGATAATGCTTCATATTGCGAGACCGCTTCCTCGGCCTGGCCGGACTGCTGCAGTGCTGCCGCCAACCGGAACCGAGCCAAGGCGGCGTACCCGTCGTTGCCGCCGTCGACAATCGCTTTGAGCGCTGACCGACCGGCCTCAGAGTCGGCCTGGAAGGTCGCCAGCGCTTCGTCGTAAGCATTGCTTTCGGCCTGACGCTTGGTATCGATATAATCGGTCCAGAAGGCCCGGCCGGCAACCACCAGCACGAGAGCAACGGCAGCGCCAATGATATAGGCTCCAAAACGCTTCCACAGAGCCAGCAACCGGTCGCGGCGTAACTCCTCGTCAACTTCCCTGAAAACATCAGACACGCTGTCTCTCCACTCCCGCGCTTCCAGCGCTGTCGCCTCTCGCCGGAAATCGCCGATCAGCTTTTACTTGGTTTTTCCTTCATCGTGAAGATGTTTTCGGGACCCGGGAACTGTCGCGATTTAACCTCCGCCGCATAGGTTTCCGCTGCGGCTGAAATGGCCCCGCCGATATCTGCATAACGTTTTACGAATCTCGGTGCCCAGGCATCGAAGCCCAGCATGTCCTCGCTAACCACGATCTGGCCGTCGCATTCCGGAGACCCGCCGATACCGATAACGATATTGGGTACCGAATGTGTTATTTTCGCGGCCAATGGCTCGGCAACTGCCTCGACCACCGTGGCAAAAGCCCCGGCTTCCGCGACCGCCTTGGCATCGTCCAAGATTGGCTGCCAATCCTTGTCCTGGCGCCCCTGGGTCTTGAAACCGCCGATTCGGTGCACCGCCTGCGGCGTCAGGCCGACATGGGCCATGACCGGGATGCCGCGTTCGCTCAAAAAGGCGATTGTCTCGGCCATGCGACGCCCGCCTTCGAGCTTGATCGCCTGGGCTCCGGTTTCGGCCAGCGCCCGGGCGCAATTCCGAAACGCCTGGGCCGGGCTTTCCTCGTAGGAACCGAAAGGCATGTCGATGATCACGAGGGAGCGGACCGATCCCCTTACCACCGCCTGGCCGTGCCGGATCATGGTCTCGAGATCTACGCCAAGCGTCGTGTCCATGCCGTAAAGCACCATGCCCACGGAATCACCAACCAGGAGGATATCCGTATGGGGGTCCAGCAGCTTGGCCATCGGAGCGGTATAGGCGGTCAGGCAAACCACCGGTTCCCTGCCCTTGCGGGCCTGAATCTCGGGCACCGTCAGGCGGCGCACCGGTCCCTTGGCTGATTTTTTATGCGGACTGCTCACAGCACTATTCCCACTCGATCGTCACTATTCCCACTCGATCGTCCCTGGCGGCTTCGAGGTGACATCATAGACCACCCGATTGATGCCGCGCACCTGGTTTATGATCCGCGTCGCCACGCGACCCAAAAAGGCCTGCTCAAAAGGATAATAGTCCGCCGTCATGCCGTCGGTCGAGGTCACCGCCCTAAGGCCGCAGACATAGTCGTAGGTGCGGCCGTCCCCCATGACGCCCACGGTGCGGACCGGCAATAGGACCGCGAAGGCCTGCCAGATCTGATCATAAAGACCGGCGCTTCTGATCTCCTCAAGATAAATCGCGTCCGCTTTCCTCAAAATTTCGCATTTCTCCGCCGTCACTTCCCCCGGGATGCGGATCGCCAGTCCGGGGCCCGGAAAAGGATGGCGGCCTACCAGCGCCTCGGGTAGGCCCAATTCGCGCCCCAAGGCACGCACCTCGTCCTTGAATAATTCGCGCAGCGGTTCGACAAGGGACAGCTTCATTACATCGGGTAGCCCACCCACATTATGATGCGACTTGATGGTCACACTCGGCCCGCCGGCGAAGGAAACGCTTTCGATAACATCCGGATAGAGTGTGCCCTGGGCCAGGAATTCCGCGCCGCCGGCCGCCGCCGCCTGCTTCTCGAACACTTCGATGAAGGTCTGGCCGATAATCTTGCGCTTCTCTTCCGGATCGCGCACTCCTTCAAGCCGGCCCAGAAACAGGGTCGAGGCGTCAGTGGGGATCAGATTGATGTGATAATGCTCACGGAACAAATTTACGACCTCTTCCGCTTCCCCCTGGCGCAACAGGCCGTGATCGACAAAGACGCAGGTCAGCTGGTCGCCAATCGCCTGGTGCAGGAGCACCGCGACAACCGACGAATCCACACCGCCCGAGAGACCGCAGATCACCTTGCCGCCCATTACCTGGGCTTTGATCTGCTTGATCTTTTCCTCACGAAAGGCGGCCATCGTCCAGTCGCCCTTGCAGGTGCAAATATCGATTACGAAGTTTCGCAAAAGAGCTCCGCCATCCGGTGTGTGGACGACCTCCGGATGGAACATGACTCCGTAAAACCGGCGATCCTCATCAACACTTACCGCAAAGGGTGCGCCTTCGCTGGTCGCCACGACCTTGAATCCCGGCGGCAACTCGTCGACCCGGTCGCCGTGGCTCATCCAGACCTGCTGCTTGCTCCCGGTTTGCCAGACGCCCGCAAATAGCCGGCACTCCGCAGTAATCTCCAGTTCTGCTCGCCCAAATTCATAGTGATCCGAGTTCGAGACCCGTCCGCCCAGCCGGGCACACATGGATTGCTGACCATAACAAATGCCGAGGATCGGTATGCCGAGAGTGTAAATGCGCTCCGGAGCCCGTGGCGTGTCCGTATCGTACACAGACGCGGGACCTCCTGAAAGGATGATCCCTTTAGGCGCCAACGCATCCAGAACCGCATCCACCTTGTTGAAGGGCACGATCTCGGAGTAAACGCCCGCTTCGCGGACCCGCCGCGCGATCAGCTGGGTGACCTGCGATCCAAAATCGATAATCAGAATCTTGTCCGTCATCGGCGGAACCTAACGTCAAGCTTTCCAGAAGTCTAGAACCGGATGGGCGGACAATTCGGCGATAAAATGATGCTCAAGGCTTCTTCGCGTTGGCCACCATCTTGTCTTGAAAGGCATCAATGGCGGCCTTGGCGCGCGCTCCCTCAGGGCAGGGTTTATCGGCGCAGACCGCCAGGATTCTTGAAAAGGCTTCATCCGCCTGGGCCAGTTCCGAGATCACGAGGTGGGCCAAAACCTTGGCCTCCCAAGCGCTCAGGTGCCGGGGATCAAGCTCGAGGGCAATCTCATAGTATTTAATGCCGCCTGAAATGCTATCAAGCGCCTCGTGCGCTTTACCAAGCCCGATATAGGCGGCGACGTTGTGCGGGTTGGCCACCACTGCTTTTTCAAACAGATCCAGGGCATCCCAGTTCTTTTCCACCTCTAGAGCCGCATAACCTTGCTTGATAAAAGCGCCCGAGGCGATCTGAAAGCTTTTGTCCGTTTGAGCAAAAGACTCGCCCGGCGCAACAACGATCAGAGCCCCCAGGGCGACAACCAAGATCAAAATGCATCTCATGCACATCTCCAAACCTGCCGGGTCAAGCCGCAGCATTGTTCTGCGGAGCGATTATGGCTTCTCGATGGCGGTTCGGCAAGCGGCTTGGCGCTTCAAATATGCTCACAAAGAACCCATCGGTGCCGTGCAAATGCGGCGCCAACTGCAGGTAGTCGGGCGCCAGGCTCAGCGATCGCGGGGCCGGATTCGGTTCCGCGGCCGACCAGATTCGCTTCCAGTCAAGATTTTGCCAATCGGCATGACGGTTCAAAAAGCCGGCGCATTGCGCCTCGTTTTCGGCCGGCAGAAGCGAACAGGTGACATAGATCAACCGGCCGCCGGGCGCGACCAGAGTGGCGGCCTGGTCCAACAAACCTCGTTGCAGTTCCAAAATCGCGTTCAGTCGCTTGGTGTTGAATCGCAAACGAAGCTCGGGTTGGCGCCGCCAGGTGCCAGTGCCCGAGCACGGCGCATCCACCAGTACGCGTTCCGCCACGCCTTTGAAGGTCATCAACTGCCTGGCCGGCCGGTCTGTATCCGGCGACGGTTCGAGCTCGACAATCTCAATGTTCGTGACGCCAGCCCGATCCGCCCTTTTCGCGAGCTCGCTCAGTTTGGCCGCGGCAATATCGGCCGCGACAAGGCGCCCCTCGTTGTGCATGGTGGCCGCCAACGCCAGTGTCTTGCCGCCGGCACCAGCGCAAAGATCGATAACCGTCATACCCGGCTGCGGATCAACCAGGGCCGCCGCCATCTGCGAACCTTCGTCTTGAATTTCGACCCAACCCTGCCGATAAGCGGCGCCGGCCTGAATATGGGCGCCATCGTCGACAAAAAGAGCATCTGAAACAATTTGGCCCGGCGCAGTGGCGACGCCTTCCGCTTGCAGGGCAGTCGCCGCCGCTTGGCGATCGCCTTTCAATCGATTCGTCCGCAGGACTAGGGGTGCCCGTTCATTGAGAGCTGCCAGCCCGTCTTCGATCGCCTCGCCAAAGCGCTTTTCAAACCAGGCAAACATCCAGTGCGGACAGTTCAGCCGGGCCCAGGCCGGCCCTTGGCCTGTAGCCTCGAGGCCTTTGGCCAGGCGGTGCTCCGCCTCGTCGAGAGGATCCGGGGCATATTTTTGGCCGCTGAAGACCGCCGCGGGATCCTCCGCACATTGAATCAGGTAAGCGATCAAGAGATTACGGGCGCTCGGCGCATACCCGCCCGCCGCCTCGAGACGCCAAACCAAATGCTGAAAGGCCCGCATAATCTGGTAGGTGATTTCGCGGACCTGCCGCCGATCAGACGACCCAGCGTAACGGCGTTGTGCGAAATAGCGCCTGATCAGACTTTCGAGGGACGGGCCGGCGCTCTCTAGACTCTCAAGAAGATCGTCCAAGAGTTCGATAACAGCCTGATTGCGGGCGGCCGGTGTCATGGTGTGCCTCCGCGATACCGTTTCTTAATCGTGCGGATAATTAGGCGATTCGCGGGTAATCGCGACGCCGTGAACGTGACTTTCACGGAGTCCGGAATTTGTAATACGGATAAATTCGGTGTTTTTCCGCATATCTGCAACCGTGGCCGAGCCGGTGTAGCCCATGGCGGCCCGCAGGCCGCCGACCATTTGATGGAGCACATTGGCCACCGATCCTTTAAAAGGCACCTGAGCCTCTACCCCTTCTGGAACCAGCTTCAAGGCGTCCTCGATGTCCTCCTGAAAATAACGATCGGCTGAGCCACGGGACATGGCGCCGACCGAGCCCATGCCGCGATATGACTTGTAGGTCCGGCCCTTGAAGAGAAAGACCTCGCCGGGCGCCTCTTCCGTGCCGGCCAGAAGCGAGCCCAGCATGACGCAGCTGGCGCCGGCACTAATCGCCTTGGCAATATCGCCGGATGATTTGACGCCGCCATCCGCGGTGACCGGGATGCCCGCCCTTTCGCAGACTTTGGCAGCGTCCATAATCGCCGTCAGCTGGGGCACGCCGACCCCGGCCACCACCCGCGTCGTGCAGATCGATCCGGGGCCGATGCCGACCTTGACCGCATCAACCCCCACATCAATCAGCGCTTTAGCGGCGTCGGCGGTGGCCACATTGCCGGCCATCAGTTGAACCTTGTTCGAAAGTTTCTTGAGTTTTCTGGCCGCCTCCACAACCCGGAAGGAATGGCCGTGGGCCGTATCCAGAACCAAGAGGTCGCACTCGGCGTCAATCAAGGCTTCCGATCGGCGCAACCCCTCGTCGCCGACCGTGGTCGCAGCGGCGATCCGGAGCCGCCCCTCCGAGTCCTTGGCGGCATTGGGATACAAGCTCGCCTTTTCCATATCTTTGACCGTGATCAAGCCAACGCAATTGAAATCTTTGTCGACCACCAGGAGCTTTTCGATCCGGTGCTTGTGGAGAAGCCGTTTGGCTTCGCGCGGATCAACACCTTCTTTGACCGTGATCAGATCGTCGTGGGTCATCAGCTCGCTGACCGGCTGCTTGAGTTTTTCCGCGAACCGCACGTCGCGGTTGGTCAACATGCCGACCAGCTTGCCCTTGCCGCTTTGTACGTTCGACTCAACGATTGGGATGCCCGAGATCTTGTAATGTGCCATCAGCTCCAAAGCTTCAGCAAGCGTCTGATCAGGTCGCATGGTGACCGGATCGACAACCATTCCAGCTTCGAATTTCTTTACACGGCGCACCATATCGGACTGGTCGGACGGGCTCAAGTTCCGGTGAAGAACCCCGATGCCACCGGCCTGAGCCATGGCGATCGCGAGATCCGCCTCGGTCACTGTGTCCATGGCCGCGGACATCAATGGAATATTCAATTCGATTTCATTGGTGACGCGCGTCGCAACGTTGACGTCCGCCGGCATCACTTCCGAGGCCGCAGGGACCAGTAGAACATCGTCAAATGTCAGACCCAACCGAATGCTCATGGCGGCGCTCCGAATCGCAAGGTGGCGCATATATGCCATGGCTTGCGAAATTTTGCCATGGCCTGATTCACCTCACCGAGCATCGGTGGGCGATCGAGGCTCAAAGCCGAGCGCCACCAGGTAGAGCTCGGTTGACTCGGGACGGCTGGCCGGCGGTTTGGCGTGGTGCACGCGCTTAAAGTCCTGCCTGGCCCGGGTTAGCAACCCGGCTTCGGTGCCGCCTTGAAGAACTTTAGCGATAAAGCAACCGCCCGGCCTGAGGATTCGAGTGGCAAAATCATATGCAGCCTCGCAAAGCACCATTGTCCGCAGATGGTCGGTCTGGCGATGACCGGTTGATGGGCTGGCCATATCGGACAGCACAACATCGACCGGCCCGCCGAGCTCTGCCAGCAATCGATCCTCTGCATCTGCGGCCATGAAATCCATCCGGACGATCCGGGCGCCGCTCAGATTCTCCATTTCGAGCTTGTCGATGGCCAACACCTCGCCCTTGCCGCGCAGACGCTCGATCACGATCTGGGTCCAGCCGCCGGGGGCCGCTCCCAAATCAAGAACCCTCTTGCCCGGGCGCAAAATTTTGTATTTGTCGTCGAGCCAGGAGAGCTTAAAAGCGGCGCGCGAGAGGTAACCCCTGCGCTTGGCTTCAGCCACAAACGGATCATTGAGCTGGCGTTCCAACCAGCGGGTAGAGGACGGCTTGCGGCCACGTGCCGTGCGCACTTTGACACGCCGGCCTCGTGATCTGCCGCGTGGGTCGCCGGCGCTCACAAGACCGTTTCCTCGTTTACGGCGCTGGGCTTATGGGTCCCGGCGTCGACAGCCATGATGACCTGACCGCTGCTGTCATTCGACATCAGACCGCGTAGAATGCCCTCCCGAATGCCGCGATCGGCGATCGTAATCTTGTCGATCGGCCAGGCATTAAGGATGCTCTCTAGGATCGTGCAACCCGGCACCAGAAGATCCGCCCGGTCCGGCCCGATACAGGGCATGGCCGCGCGCTCCTCATCACTCAGGGCGCAAATTTCACGCGCCATTTCCTGCATTTTCCGGCTTTTTATGCTGCTGCCGTCGACCTTGGTGCGGTCATATCGCTCAAGCCCCAAGGCGACACTGGCCAGCGTGGTCACGGTTCCCGAGCTACCGATCAACTGAACCCGCCCCGAATCCAACTCGCCGGATAATCCCAGTCCGGATCGAAACCTCTCGAGCTCTGTCCGGACAAGCCCCGCGGCACCGCTGAATGTCTTGGAGGTCCAGCGGTCTGTGCCCGCTTCTTCCGATAGTCTGACCACGCCGATCGGCAAGGACAGCCAATCGAGGATGCGAAGATGATTGTTGGGCAAACGCTCGACGCAAGTCATTTCGGTGCTGCCACCGCCGATATCGAAAACCAGGAAATATTGTGCGTTCGGATCGAACAGGGCGCGGCAACCCAAGACCGCCAGGCGGGACTCTTCGGCCGGTGAAATAATATCGAGTGCGATACCGGTCTCATCGCGAACCCGATCGACGAATTCGGAGCGGTTTTCCGCCAGCCGGCAGGCCTCGGTCGCTACCGAGCGGGTTCGTGTGGCTTGGCGGCGTCCAAGTTTGGCGGCACATATCTTTAAGGCCTCGATCGTGCGCTCGATCGCGGCTTCGGCAAGGTAACCATGGCTGGCCAAACCTTCCCCCAACCGGACGATTCGGGAAAAGGCGTCGATGACCCGAAATCCCTTGGCGTTGGGGGTGGCAACCAACAGCCGACAATTGTTTGTGCCGAGGTCCAGCGCTCCAAACACCGATCTGCGACCGCTTCCCAAGGGACCCCGCCCCGAGCCATTTGAACCCAATTTTTCGAAAATTGCGCTGGCGCCTTGGGCGCCGACATCGTTTGAAGACCTCATATCCTCTTTCGCCGCCAATTCTGTCCGTTATCGGTCTGGCCATAAGGGCCAAGGTGGTGGCGACTTCCTTGATCCATGACCTAGCACTCTTGACCCTGCAGGGAAAGTCCGCCGGTTTTTCGGCTTGACCTTGGGGCTGATGTAGCATAGGAACAAAGCAGGAACATTGGAGATTGACATGCTCACGGCGGTGTTTTTTACCCTGATTTTCTTGGCCCTGCTTGTTGTGTTGTCCGGATTTAGTGACGCCGCCCGTCGCATATTCAGCTTTTTATCGCGGCGCCGTGCCGAGCGCCGCCTGCCCCGGCCCTATTTGGTGGGTGCACGTTTCGCTTAAATTGTTAAAAAACAAGGCCTTAAGCCTGGATTCGTGCGTTCGCCAGAATGCTGGCGGCAGCGAAATTTCTTTACATCCAACCGCCCTTATATCATATGTATATATCCTGCTGATACAGGTGGTTGGATGGATATCAGAACGCTTTGCCTTGGCATTCTCTCGCTTGGAGAGGCCACCGGTTACGAAATTAACAAGATGGTCGCCGAAGGCAGCTTCTCTTTTTTTTCGCAGGCTAGCTTCGGCTCGATTTATCCGGCCCTGACAAAGCTGACCAATGAAGGCCTGGTGACTTGCCGGGCTGAATCACAACAAAAACGACCGGACAAGAAAATCTACACCCTTACCAAGGCGGGCCGGGAGACTCTGACTCAGGAGCTCAAGCGTTCACCGGGACCAGACCGTAACCGCTCCGATTTCCTGG
This sequence comes from Pseudomonadota bacterium, assembly GCA_022566895.1. GTDB lineage: Bacteria > Pseudomonadota > Alphaproteobacteria > Sphingomonadales > SMXR01 > JADFIA01. The sequence continues at coordinate 72,893 of JADFIA010000003.1, read as the reverse complement.
CCGCCCTGCTGTTCGCCGAAGCCGTATCACCGGCCCGGATTCAGGATTTGATCGACGATCGAATCTATGAACATCGTCACAAAATTACCGCTTTTGAATCCTTGCTCGAAGAGGATATGAGTGTGGGTTCACGCTTCGTTGTCGAATACGGCCTGGCCATGCAACACACCGCTCTTGAATACCTGAAAAAGCGCCGGCGTATTTTCGACAGCGCCAAGCCAGAGCGTGACGATCACAAGGCTGAAGCCAAACTCGCCAGCTGACTCAACGATTTAAGCGCCCGAATTTAAGGATGCTCACCGGCACCAGAGCCAGATACAGGGCTGCGGCGCCGATCAGCACGATCCAACCGTACACCGTAATCGTCGCGGCCAACAGACCGACCCCCAATAGAAACGGCACCATCTGCTCGCGCGGGATGATAAGCTGCTTCATCGAAAACGTCGGTAAGCGTGACACCAACCCTAGCGCCAATAGTGCCGTTGTGGCACCCACGACATAGCTATTACTAAAAAACCCGGCTCCAAATTCGAATTCAATTGTCAACGGTATCAGCGCCAGTGTGGCACCAACCGGGGCTGGAAAGCCGGTTAAAAAGCCGGCCTTCCTTCGCGGTTCATCCTCGGCATCAAGCGCCGAATTATAGCGCGCCAGCCTGAGGGCGCAGCAGATCGCAAAGCTTAAAGCGATAACCCAGCCAAGCCCGCCCAATGCTTCGAGCTTCCAGTGATAAATGAGCACCGCTGGCGCTACCCCGAAATTCACCATATCGGCCAGCGAATCGAGCTCGGCTCCGAATCGCGAAGCTGACTTTAGGAGCCGCGCCAGAGTGCCGTCCAATCCGTCCAGAATGCCGGCAAAGATAATCGCGAAGACCGCCAATTCCCATTTATCGGCCAGCGAAAATTTGAGCGAAGTCAGCCCGGCGGCAAGCGCCAGAATGGTTATGATACTGGGGGCTACCGCCCGCACACTAATGCGCTTTCGTTTGGGAAAAGAGTTGGGCACCGTTTTCAGTCCTGGTCCTCAAGCGGCGGCGGCTCGCTTGGTGAATTAAAGCCCATCAAGGTCTCGCCGGCGATGGTGGTTTGACCCTCGGTGACCATGGGATCCAACCCATCGGGTAAATAAAGGTCAACCCGGCTTCCGAAGCGGATCATACCAAATCGTTTGCCCACCTTGACCGCTTGTCCGGTTTCAAGATTGCAGACGATGCGGCGGGCGATCAGTCCGGCTACTTGCACCAGGCCGAACCTTCGGCCATTTTCTGTCTCGATGGTGATCATCTGGCGCTCATTGCCGTCACTCGCCTTGTCGAGCGAAGCGTTAAAGAACTTGCCCTTCACGTAGTGCAGCTCGACAATCCGGCCGCTGGTTGGGATGCGGTTGACATGCACATTAAAGATATTCATGAAAATGCTGACCCTGAGACAGGGATCTTCGCCAAGCGCCATTTCCGGTGGCGGCACAACGCGCCGGTAGGGCAAGACCTTGCCGTCGGCGGGCGCCACGACGGCCCCTTCGATGGCCGGCAACCGGCGCGGCGGATCGCGGAAGAAATATACACACCAGATGGTCAGCAGCACCCCCATCCAGCCGAGGGCCGGGGCTAGAAAAAACAAGCCGCTACTCAGTAGCGCGAACAGCAATATGAAAGGATAGCCCTCAGAATTGATAGCGTGAGGCGTACTGAGATGACGTCGCATTCCTTGTTCCCCTCCGGGGCTGATAAAGGCTCATCTGTTTAGCAACCCCATCCCCGCGGCCAACGGGCCGCGACTTCGGCCAACGGGCCGCGACTTCGACGGTGAGTTCCAACTTACAGAAACGTAAGTCAAAAATCGCCTAAAAAATCGACCATCTATGTAATCCCGGATGTAGGGTTACTAGACCTTGTGTCGGTGGTGAGACAGATCTGATCAAGCTGCTTAGCGTCCCGGACGCGGAATGCGGGCTGTATTTGGCGATTGTAAACCAAAGTATCAGGACCAGGACAAACAGGATTACGGTGCTGAAAAAGGCAATTTCAGGATGCCGGAATTTTTGAACCGTGCTTACCTGATGACGCCACCATCGTTAATTGCCGTTGTTCGTAGCGGCTCCTCCGCCGCCGAGCAACAAAGTTTGACCATTTTTTTCTCGGCCCGGCCCCGCGGTCTGTATGATGCCTTTTTACCGGACCCGCAACGCGCGGCTCGGCGCCTTTTGGAAAGCAACAATAATGAATCAGATCAAAACGATCTGCGTTTACTGCGGTTCTCGTACCGGTCATCCGGTCCACATCAAGCTAGCCAAGGAAATGGGCAGGATGATGGCGGAGAAGTGTATGGAACTGGTTTACGGTGGCGGCAACATCGGCCTGATGGGCGTTATCGCCCGTGAGGTCAAGGCGCGAGGCGGCCGGGTCATCGGCGTAATCCCTGAACATTTGAACGAGCTTGAGATCGCCTTTACCGAAGCCGACACGCTCCACGTGGTCCAGGATATGCAAACCCGCAAACGGATCATGTTCGATCTTTCGGACGCTTTCGTGGCCTTGCCGGGTGGTCTGGGGACGCTTGATGAGATCCTTGACGTGGTAACCATGGCGCAGCTCGGTATGCATGAAAAGCCCGTCGTCATGCTTAATCATGAAGGATATTGGGATCCATTTTTTGCAGTACATGAACATATGATCGACGGCGGGTTTGCCGATTCGATTACGCGGCAGCTTTACCTGACTGTCGGACAGGTTGAGGAGGTCCTGCCGGCCCTCGACGGCTGGCGTCCCGCGGTCGATTCTGATCGCTAACGGAACCGGCCCAATGGCTTCGAGATCACTTCCCCTCGATGGGGTGACCTGATAGGTTGCGGCCGATATCGCCGGCCCGGCCATTGACGGAAAGACGCCAGCGAAAAAGGAATATTGATGCGGAAAATCAAAGTCTTGAATCCGGTCGTCGAATTGGACGGCGATGAAATGACCCGGATCATTTGGCAGTGGATTCGCCAGCGGCTGATCCAGCCCTATCTGGATATCGACCTGATCTATTACGATCTCAGCATTCAATCGCGCGACGAAAGCGACGATCAGATCACCATCGAAGCAGCGAACGCCATCAAAGAGCACGGTGTCGGCATAAAATGCGCCACCATCACGCCCGATGAAGCACGGGTCGAAGAATTCGGCCTCAAGGAAATGTGGAAGTCCCCAAACGGTACCATCCGCAATATTCTTGGCGGCACCGTCTTTCGCGAACCGATCCTGATGCGAAACGTACCGCGCCTGGTTCCCGGCTGGACCGATCCCATCGTCATCGGTCGCCATGCGTTTGGCGACCAGTACCGGGCGACTGATTTTCTGGTCCCGGGCAAGGGGCGCCTCAGCGTGCGGTTTGAGCCCGCCGACGGTGGCGAAGTGATCGAAAGGGAAGTCTTCAACTTCCCCGGCCCGGGCGTCGCCCTGTCGATGTATAACCTCGACGATTCGATCCGCGGCTTCGCCAGGGCCTGCATGAATTATGGCCTGAAACGCGGCTGGCCGGTTTATCTGTCAACCAAAAATACAATTCTGAAGGCCTATGACGGCCGCTTCAAGGACCTGTTCGAGGAGATCTTCGAGGCCGAATTTAAGGATGCCTTCGAGAAAGCGGGTATCACCTACGAGCACCGGCTGATCGATGATATGGTCGCGGCGGCGCTCAAGTGGAGCGGCAAGTTTGTCTGGGCCTGCAAAAATTACGACGGCGACGTGCAGTCGGACACGATCGCCCAGGGCTTCGGCAGCCTCGGCCTGATGAAATCTATCCTGATAACCCCGGATGGCAAGACCATCGAATCCGAGGCCGCACACGGTACCGTCACCCGGCATTATCGCCAGCATCAGGCCGGCAAGGAAACCTCGACCAATCCGATTGCTTCGATTTTTGCCTGGTCGGGCGGTCTCAAGCACCGCGGCGAGCTTGACCAGACGCCAGAGCTCGTACGTTTTGCCGAAGCCCTCGAAGCGGTCTGCATCGAGACCGTCGAAGCGGGCCATATGACCAAGGATCTGGCGCTTCTGATCGGCCCCGACCAAACCTGGCTGACGACCCAGCAATTCTTCGCCAAAATCGATGAAAATCTGCAAATAAAGATAGGCGCCGCCGCCTGACCGTCGGCGTTACGAGGCTTTCGAGATCGCCGCCTCTATGGCCGCCAGGGCGTCTTCAGCCGCGGCGCCATTCGGGCCGCCGGCCTGGGCCATGTCCTTGCGCCCACCACCGCCTTTGCCGCCAAGCGCTGCGGCCCCCGCCTGCACCAGCCCGACCGCGTCAAAAGTCTTGATCAGGTCGTCGGTGACGCCGACAAGAAGTGCCGCCTTGCCATCGTTGACGCTGATCAGTGCCACCACGCCCGAGCCCAGCTTTTTCTTGGCCGCATCGGCCATACGGCGCAATTCCTGGGGCTGCACGTCGTCCAAGATCTGACTGAGAAATTTCGTACCGCCAAGGTCCTTGACCTCAGGGCCGGCACCGACGCCGCCGCCGAGCGCCAGCTTCCGTTTGGTCTGGCGCAATTCATCTGCCAGACGGCGACGCTCGTCGAGCAGGCTTTTGACCCGCTCCGGCACATCCTTTGGGGCGGCTTTTAAAATCTTCGCCGTCTGCTTAAGTCGCGCCTCCTCTTGGAGCAGATAGTGACGGGCCGCATCACCGATCAGGGCTTCGAGCCGCCGCACTCCGGCTGCAACCGCGCTTTGCGAGACGATCTTGAAGAGCCCGATATCGCCGGTCCGCCGCACGTGGGTGCCGCCGCACAGTTCGACCGAATAATTGGCCCGACCCCTCGAATCCTCACCGCCCATTGAAACGACCCTGACTTCTTCACCATATTTCTCCCCGAACAGCGCCTCGGCGCCTTCGGCGATCGCCGCCTCCGGGGTCATCAGGTGGGTCTTAACCTCGAGATTAAGAGCAATTTGGGCGTTCACGTCATCTTCGATCTGTGCCAGCTGTTCGGTCGTAATGACCTTGCGTTGGGAGAGATCGAAGCGCAGCCGCTCCGGGCCGACATATGATCCCTTTTGGGTCACCTGGTCCCCGAGCCGCGCTTTTAAGGCGGCGTGCAGCAGGTGGGTCGCCGAGTGATTGGCTCTCAGCTTGCGCCGCCGGTTGCCGTCAACGTTGAGTTTCACAAAGTCGCCGGCCGCCAACCTGCCTTCCTTCAACCGTCCGATATGGACCTCCAGATCGCCCAGTTTTATTTGCGTGTCCTCGATCTGAAAACGGGCGCCGTCGGGTCCTGTGAGGAAGCCGGTATCGCCGACCTGGCCACCGGACTCGCCATAAAACGGCGTTTGATTGGTGACCAGCGACAGCTCCTGACCGGCCTTGGCTTCCTTGACCTGTTTTCCGTCGGCGACCAGGGCCAGCAACTGTGCTTCGGCAGACTCGGTTTCGTAGCCGAGAAAATCTGTGGCCCCCGAGGCCTGGCGAATCTCGAACCAGATTTGCTCGGTAGCCTTCTCGCCCGACCCCTTCCAATGCTTGCGGGCTTCGGCCCGCTGCTTTTCCATCGCCGCCTCGAAACCGGCCATGTCGACGCTCCTGCCCTCGGCCCGCATGGCATCTTGGGTCAGGTCGACCGGAAAACCATAGGTGTCATAGAGCTGAAACACCACATCGCCCGGCAGCGGCTCGTGTTGGCCAAGCTTTGAGGCCGCCTTGCCGAGCAACTTGAGGCCGCGCTCCAAAGTCATGCGGAACCCCTCCTCCTCGAGCTCAAGGGTCTCCTCGATCAATAGCTGGGCGCGTGCCAACTCGGGATAGGCCTGACCCATCTCTCTGATCAGGGTCGGCACCAGGCGGTGCATCACCAGATCCTTGGAACCCAGTTGATGAACCTGTCTCATGGCCCGCCGCATAATGCGCCGCAACACGTAGCCACGTCCTTCGTTCGCCGGCAGCACGCCGTCGGCAACCAGAAAGCCGGCGGCTCTTAAATGGTCGGCGATCACCCGGTGCTCGACCAGATGAGTGCCCTCGCCCGGATCGCCGGTCGCTTCTCTGGAAGCCTCGATAAGTCTCCTGAAGGTGTCGGTTTGATAGTTGTCATGGGTGCCCTGAAGGACCGCCGCGATCCGCTCGAGCCCCATGCCCGTATCGATGCTGGGTTTGGGCAGCGGCTGCCGCTCGTCTTCGCTCACCTGATCGAATTGCATGAACACCAGATTCCAGATCTCGACATAGCGCTGGCCATCGTCGTGGACGCTGCCGGGCGGGCCCCCATCCAGCGCTTCGCCATGGTCATAGAAAATCTCGGAGCATGGTCCGCAGGGACCCCTCGGACCCATGGCCCAGAAATTGTCGCTGCCGGCAATCCTGACGATGCGGTCCTCGGGCAGGTTCGAGATCTTGCGCCACAGCTTGAATGCCTCTTCATCCTGGTCAAAGACGGTGACCCACAGCCGCTCCTGATCGAGCTCAAAGGTCTTGGTGATCAGGTCCCAGGCATAAAAAATGGCCTTTTCCTTGAAATAATCGCCGAACGAGAAGTTGCCGAGCATTTCGAAGAAGGTGTGGTGGCGGGCCGAAAAGCCGACATTATCCAGATCATTGTGTTTGCCGCCGGCCCGGACGCATTTCTGGGCCGTCACGGCACGATCATAGGGGCGCGACTCCTGGCCGGTGAAAACATTCTTGAACTGAACCATGCCGGCATTGGCGAACATCAGGGTGGGGTCGTTGATCGGCACTAGGGGTGACGAGGCCACGCGCTGGTGCTGATGGCCCTCAAAATAGGCCAAGAAGGCGCTTCGAATGTCGTTCGTGGCGGTCATTCCGTGGCCCCCGGGGATCCCGCTATCGCCCTTCCACGATGGCCTTGGGCGTTTCTCTTATGGCTGCTTGTACCTGCTCGCCGGGTGACTGTCCAGCGGACCTCTTGCGGGGCTAAGAAAAACGGCCCCCGCAAGTCTGGGGGCCGTCAGTCGGGGGGCTGGGTAGAACCTATTTTTTGATGACCTCGGCGGCCTCGGGGATGGCCTCCGCGGCCTCGGGAGCCGCCGTCTCCTCATTTGTCGTTGGTGCTTCGTCGGTCAATCCGGCATTCCTTAAAATGGTCTGCTCAATAGCCGCTGCGATATCCGGTTGCTCGGCCAAAAAACGTTTGGCGTTTTCGCGGCCCTGACCGATCCGCTCGCTATTGTACGAATACCAGGAGCCGGATTTCTCGATCACCCCCTCCTTGACGCCCCAGTCAACGATCTCACCGGTCTTGGAAATGCCGTGGCCGTACATGATGTCGAACTCGGCCGTTTTGAAAGGCGGCGCGACCTTGTTCTTGACCACCCGGACCCGGACGCTGTTGCCGACGATTTCGTCCTTGTCCTTGATCTGGCCGATGCGCCGGATATCGAGCCGCACCGAGGCGTAAAACTTGAGCGCGTTACCGCCGGTGGTCACCTCTGGCGAGCCGTACATGACACCGATCTTCATGCGCAGCTGATTGATAAAGACGACCATGCATTTGGACTTCGAGATCGAGCCGGCAAGTTTTCTGAGGGCCTGGCTCATCAGCCGTGCCTGCAGGCCGACATGAACATCGCCCATTTCGCCTTCAAGCTCGGCCCGCGGGATCAGCGCGGCGACACTGTCGATAACCAGAATATCCACCGCCCCCGAGCACACGAGTGTGTCCGAGATTTCAAGCGCCTGTTCGCCGGTGTCCGGTTGTGAAATCAACAGTTCGCCGACGTCAACGCCGAGCTTTTGAGCGTAGGCCGGATCGAGCGCATGTTCGGCATCGATAAAGGCAGCGATGCCGCCGGCCTTTTGCGCTTCGGCAATCACGTGGAGGGCCAGGGTCGTCTTGCCGGAACTTTCGGGGCCAAAAATCTCAACCACCCTGCCCCTGGGCAGGCCACCGATACCGAGCGCCATGTCGAGCCCGAGGGAGCCAGTAGAGATGGATGCCATCTCCACATCGATCTCCTTTTGGCCGAGCCGCATGATTGATCCCTTGCCGAAGGCCCGGTCGATCTGACTAAGGGCGGCCTCGAGCGCCCGGTTCTTGTCCATGGACCTCTCTCCAACCACTTTCAGTTTGGCGGTAGACATGGTGCGTTCCTTCCTTATTTCACAGCCCCAATTCGAATTCAATGGCTCAAATGTACCTGTTTTGTTCTCATCTGCAAGGTATTTTTTTAAGTTATTGTAAATCAAGGATTTTCCGTGTGATGTTCCGCACATGTTCGAACGAAATCGGAGAATTTAACGGAAAGTCAGCTCTCGAGCGCCCGCTTGACCTCTTCGACCAACTGGGTCAGCGAAAAGGGTTTGGGCAGAAAAATGATATCCCGGTTGCCGAGTTGTTGGCGAAACCCTTCTTCGGCATACCCGGAGACCATAATCACCTTGATATTGGGATTTATCTGGCGCGCTTTCTCGGCCAGGGTCGGGCCATCCATGCCCGGCATAACGACGTCGGTCAAGAGAAGGTCCACCAGCCCGCCTTCCTGGTCCTGCATCATTGCCATGGCCGCTTCGCCGTCGCTGGCCTCGATAACCTGGTACCCTTTGTTGGCCAGCGCCCGGGCGGCAAAGATGCGCACCGGTTCCTCGTCCTCGACAATCAGAATGACCTCGCGGCCGGTTAGATCTTTTGGTCGAGCGGCCTCGGGTTCGGCCTCTATGGTTTCGACATCCGACAGATCCGATACGGCCGGTAAAGAGATCAGGACCTCGGTGCCCTGCCCCAGCTGGCTGCGCACATCGACAAAGCCGCCGGACTGGCTGACGATCCCGTAGACGGTCGCAAGACCCAGCCCGGTGCCCTTGCCGACCGCTTTGGTGGTAAAGAAGGGCTCGAAGATCTTGTCTATGTCCGCCGCGGCGATGCCGGTCCCGGTATCCTTGATGCTGATCTGAACATATTCCCCTGGCGCAATCATAAATTCACCGATCTGCTTGGCTTTAAGGACATGTTCGGGTCGTGTGGTGATGGTTAGCCCGCCGCCGTCGGGCATCGCATCCCGGGCATTGACCACGAGATTGATGATCACTTGCTCCAGCTGGCCCTGGTCACCCTTGATCCGTGCAATGTCCCGACCGTGTTCGATCTTCAGATCGATCCGCTCGCCGATCAGCCGGCGGATCAGATTGGCCAGGTCGGCCAGAACATCAGTAACATTCAACACACTGGGTCGCAGGGTCTGGCGGCGTGAAAATGCCAACAGTTGGCGCACCAGATCGGCCGCCCGGTTCGAATTTTGTTTGATCTGCATGAGGTCGCCGAACGACTCGTCGCCGGGCCCGTGGCGCAACAGCAGAAGATCACAAAAGCCGATAATTGCCGTTAGGAGATTGTTGAAATCGTGCGCAATTCCCCCGGCCAGTTGCCCGACCGCCTGCATTTTCTGGGCCTGAATAAACTGATTCTCGAGCCGCAGCTGCTCGGTTGCGTCGAGAAGATAAAAGACCGCCCCGTGGGCCTCGGTACTCCCCAACGCACCGACCACGGCCTTGACCACTTTTTCGCCGTCCTTGCCGAGCTGGAGGACCAGCGGCACCTCCTGCCCGGGGTGTTTAAAAGCCGTCTTTATGGCCTTCGAGATCGCGGCGCGCTCGCTAGCCCCGGCAACATTGAAGAAAGACGCGCCAACTTCGGGATCGTTGCCTGACTCTTCTTTATATATGGCCGCGAACGAGCGGTTGAATTCACGGATATTCGCTTTTTCGTCAACCAGCACCATAGCCAGGGGCGCATCTTCGAAAATTACCGATAATCCAGGAAATCCCTTGTCATCGAAGGTCCGCCGGCGGCCGCTGACCGAGCGAAACACAACGATCTCGCCGGCCACCTCCTGGGACCCCGGGATCGGCACCGGAAAGCGAATAAGGTCGACATTCTCGCCCCGCCGCGTACCGTCTTCAGAGAATCCCCTGGCTTCCAAAACGTCATTCAGATTTTGCCCGAACAAGGCCTCTGGGGCTTGTGCCAAATATTTCTTCGACAAAGCGCTTGCATAGCGAATAACCCCGTTCGGGTCGGTAACGATGATGCCGGCTTTTGACGATTCGAGGTTCGGTTCCATTGTCGTGCCTGCCCACAGGACCGCCCGCTCGAGCGACACATCGGCAGCCGTCTTGCGTAGGCGCCAAACCTCGAACGAGCCGAACATCTTTGCGTGCAGTTCGATCCGTTGAAGATCGCCTTTCATGCCGGCCAAAACCGTCGTCGAGGCGGCGCCCTCGTCTCTTAATTTTTGCTGAAATTCCTTGGCCGGGATTTCGCTTTCGGCCTCCTTCAATAGCTTCATCGGCGAAGGCAGACGGCCCCCCAGAAGCTTGCGGTACCTTTGATTGGCGGCCACCATTTCGCCAAGTTCATTGATCACCACCCGACCCTCGCTTCGAGAGTCGAGCACAGCTTCGATCACCTTGGCTTCAACCCCGCTTTTGAGGCCTACGGCCTGGTAGCGTCCGGTCAGAACGATAAAGGCTGAAATTGTGATCGCCAGGCCGCCAAAGCTGGCTCCGAGTTGCCAGCTTCCAAAGCCGGCCCCGACCAGCGTTGCACCGAGCGCCACCAGCAGTCCGGCCATCGCTATGGACGCGGCGCGCATATCGAGCCGGCCACCGAACGAGCGTCCTTCCCAGCGCAATTGCGGCCAGATCACAGGACGAGACTTGCCGCCCTGGAGAATGCCGACCCGGCGTTGTTCGCCTGTTTCCTTGGCCACCGGTTTTTTTGGCAAGACTTCGATACCCATAATCTTCTTTCTTCACACTTTGCCGAACGGTGCTATTGACCCGGTGTCGCGGTGCCAAGGCCAAAATCCTGGCGATACTGGCTCATAAAGCTCTTTAACAGGTTAACCGAAGCCGTGTCGGTGACAAGGTCCCTTAAACTTCCGGCACCGATCTCCTGCCGCTGGGTGATCAGATCAAAGGCCTTGGAGAACGATCCTGTTTGCATGTCGCCGGCAAAGTCGGCGCGCAACTTGCCCAACCCCGCATGATCGCCGATGGCGGCAAGTGCAATGGCGTATCTGATCAAAACTTGCCGCTGGTCTTGGCCAAGCGGGTTCCCGTTTCGGCTCCTATCACTCAGCAATACGTTGCTAACCCTTATCAGTTGGCTCCAGCGTTGATCGTGCCAATGGATCTCGGCCCGGATCGCCTCGGCCGGGCGTCCGCGATCCGATTGAATTTCGGCTTCAGCCTCCCCAAATCGCCCAAGCGCGGTCAGCGCCCGACTGCGGACCCGGCGGCGGGACCGGACCGTCTCCCTGGGCAGAGCCGATTGCGCGCTTTGATCCAGGATATCTAGCGCCGCCTGGGGGATGCGGTCGAGAATGTAGATCTCGGCCAGTCGTGCCGCCACCGCTGCCCGTTCGGCGCCTTTGGAGCGAAACCGCACCTGATGGGCGAGCAGTTCAGCCGCCTGATCCAGCAGATCAAGCGCCACCAGGCGCTCAGCAAGCTCACGAATTATCCGGTCTCCTTCTCTTCCCAAGGGGGTCAGCTCCTTGAACTCGGCGTATAGGGCGAGCGTCGAAAGCGCTTGAAGATCGTCCAGCTGGCCACCCAAAAACAGCCGCCGGAACGCTTCGCTCATTGTCTTGGTCAGGGCCAACACCTCGGGGTGGTCTGGAAATTGGACGACGGCGCGCCGCAAGGCCATCAGACCGGCACGATTGTTGCCCTGATCAAGATAGAGGCGGCCCAAAACCCCCGCCAGCTGCAATTCGAAAGGATCGCCACGCCACGCAAGGCGAAGTCCTTCGAGGGCGTCGATAGCCGCTGCTGGCTCGATCCGTTGCCGCGCCAGCTGCAGTTTGATGAGCGCCAGCCGGGCCATACCCGAAGCCGATCGAACCGCGCTTTCGGCCACCGCCGCATAAAGCGCGATCGCCTCGGGCGCGGCGCCGCGAGCCTCTTTAAGACGCCCTTCCAGATAATCCGTTGCAGCTGTCTGGCGCTTGCCTAGTTTCAAGCGCCTTAGCGCCCCCACCTGGCGACCGGCCACATCCAGCTGACCAGTCTCCACCGCCGCGCCAAGGGCGGCCAGACGAATTCCCGCGGCTTCCTGCGGCTCGAATACGGCAAGGGCGTTACGGCCCAGCTCAAAAGTCGCCAGAGCGTCGCCATACCGCCGGTTGGCGGCAAGAATACGAGATCGCCAGAGAGGTATGTCTGGTTCGGCGTCAAGCTCGGGAGCGGAGATCAATTCGAGGGCGCGGCCGGGGTTGCCGAGCCCCGCTTCTACCAGGGCCCGGACCGCCTTGAACCTTGGCTCGCCCGCCCATGCGGCATCGGTTTCTCTCATCAGATCCAGATAGGCCCGGGATTCAACGTACATGGCATGGGCCAGATAAAAGCGCGCCAGATCCCAGCGCCGCGCGTTCCGGTCGGCCTCGCTGGCCCCGGCCAGCCGACGGTTCAGCATTCTCTGGTTGGCGTTAAACCTGGCCAGGTCCCCAAGCCGCCAGACCCCGAGATCGATCATTCTGGCCGGTGCAGTGTCCCGGTCCATCACCGAAACGACCCTGGCACCCGCCGGCAGCGGCGGTGCCGAGGCCTCCAGCAGTTTTAGGGTGCCGATCGCGGCCCCGTTGCTGTAGCGGGCCACCTCAACATCGTTGGCAACCTTGGCGATGACAATGCCCTGGGCGGTTTGCAAGACCTCGAATTTTCCAAACGCAACGGCGCTGGCGACGCCTGATGACCCGGACAGCAAAGGAATGACATGAAGCAGATCGCCGGCCGCCGGGTCGCGAATTTTCAGATAAATCCCGGGCCCCTCCAAGGGCACAAAAGCGCGCACCCCTCCTCGGGTGATCTCGGTCTGGGAAAGTGAAATCGGGTGGTCGGGCGGCTCGGCCCGCTCGGAAAGCGTAATGTGCCAGCTATCCGCTTGCCTTGCGACCTTGATGTTCGGACTGCCCAGAACTTCGAATCTCAGGATCATCGCTCTTGAATCCGAACTTACCGACAGCGGCACCAGCCGGCCGGACAGGGCGGCGCCAAGAGATCCCGTGCCCATTTGCGCAGGTTCGTCAAAAACGATCCACAATATTCCGGCGCGTTGAAATACGGCCGCAGCGACCGGCAGATGCCAATCAAAGACAAGGGTTGTCCGATTACCGTCAGATTCGATGCGCAATGGCAAGGGACCGGGTGCCCGATCCCAGAGCAAGGGCGTAGCCTCCTGGGCATAGATTATCGGGCCCGGCGTCAGCAGTGAGAGGCACAACAGGAGGCCGGCCAATCCAGCTTTCAAAAGGCGCCTAATCATCCGGGCCTCGCTCCATAATTACGATGTCGACACGGCTTGCTAGCCGTCGCCGTCTTTCTGGTTTGGCCGAGGGCGCGATCCGGGCAAATCCGGCGTGACCCCGCCCAACAACTTCGAAAGGCGGCTCATATCCGGCCCTCTGCAGGGCCACGGCGACCAGGCTTGCCCGCTCGAGCGAGAATGCGATGTGATCCAGATCGCCGAATTGGGCGGCCTCGTCCGGGCCGGCATGGCCGACCACAATAACCGAGTTCTTAATCTGCGATAAGAGTGACACCAACTCGAAGACGACCGCCTGTCCGCGGGAGGTTAGCGCCGACTGGTCCTGGCTGTAGACATCGGCCGTAAACATTGAGATCACCAGACCGTCTTCAAGCCGCGTGATCGCAACCGTTGGCATAAGCCCCCGCTCGCGCAGTCCGTTCCTAAGCAGAGTCGAAAGATAATCAAGGCTGATCGCCCGTGCTTCATATTTCAAAGTGCCCTGCGGCAGCGAAGTTGCGCGCGGACCCGTTCGGCTGGCTGAGGAGTTGAGTTGTTTGGCGAAGGAATCTGTGATTGCATCCCAGTGTTTGGCGTCGATCGAGTTCATCGAAAAGATCAGCACGAAAAACGTCAGCAGAAGCGCCAACAGGTCGGCAAAGATGATCACCCAGCTGTCGCGCGTCATGCGTTGCGACAGTGATTCGTAGGGTCGTTCTTCCCTCAGCATCGCCTAGCGCCCCCGCCCGGAAGTGAACGTCAACGGCGACCGACCGGCCGCCAGGGTGCGAAAGTGAAGCTGCACGAATTCCGGCTCCAGCACGATGTAGCCCACACCGAAATTAGAGCCTAGACCGGGAATTTTTTCGAGGCTTTGCGACAGCGTCTCGGCCTGCCGCAAGGCCTTGGATGGCCGGCCGGTCAACTCCAGCGACGGAAACTTTTCGCCGATCCCCAAAAATACCGCGACTTCGATCCGGCGATTGTTGTCATAGGCGGCCATCAAGAGTCCCAATGCTTCGAATTGTTCTTGGGCCTTGGCCGACAGCCGCTCATCGGTGTCAAAAATTTCCGCGATTGGCAGCAGGATCTTCAATGATGTGTCCCCGCCAGACGGAAAGCTGCCGGCAAAGGTCACCGCATTGGAGAACAATCGACGCAGCTCGCTGATCAGTGCTCTTTCGCCAACGCCTTCACCACCGCCTGCCAACAGATCGACCGTCTCGATGCCCGGCCTCTTGGCCGCCTTGAAGGATTGGTTGACGCTATCCAGAACCGCTCCCGCCTTATCTACACGATCTTCGGAGAACGAATTGAGAACCGCAAAGAAACCAAGCAGTATGAGGTAGAGCGAGACAAGAATGCCGAGCGTTGTATCCCTTATGGGCAAGGGGGATTTCTGATCCGGCTGCATGGGCAGTACCATCAACCGTCCGTCCGCGGCAGTTGGGCGCGGCTGGCCAGACGATTGGTCAGCTTCCGGGCGGCGGCCGGATCCATAGCTGACAGGATCGCGGCCATTTTGATCTCGCGCATGCGGGTCACGACTTCGAGCTGCAAGGAAATATCAAGGCTTTCTATGAGGCGGGCTGCGTCCCGTGGCCGCATACGCTCATAAACCCGCGCAAGGCTATCGAGTTTTTCGTTGTCCGCTGTTTCCTGGACCTCGACCAGAGCCAGGATTTCTTTCTCCAGCTGAGCGAGTCGCACAATCTTTTCATCAATCCGTCTTTCGGCCTCAGCCAACAAACGCTCACGGGTCTCAAATCCGGCCTCTCTGGCGTCCAGCTCCTGCCGCCGGGCCGACAGATCCTGCAGCAAAGCAATTTCGCTGGCGCTCAGCTCACCCATGTTTTGCAAGGCTTTCGGGCTGGTCGCGGTGACTTCAGGTTCGGCCGGCTCCTGCGCCTCCGCGGTGCGGCTGATAGAGTTGGTCTCGGGGAATATAAATCCGAATTTGGCCAGCCCCGCCGCGGCGGCGGCCATTGCAATTATGGCAAAGAGGACGAAACGAGCAGGTTTCATTCTTGCACCCATGATCTGAACCAAATTCCACATTGCCGCCGTCCGGGTTCCAGATGCGCTAGGCCGCCCCTTTCCGATCCAGCGGTTGATCCAAGAGATTGCGTGTGATCCGCACCGAATAACGCGCCCCTGATCGCCCGAGCCGGCCGGTCGCGAGGCTCACCTCGCCGCTCTTGATCAGGACTTCTGACTGTGGGCCACTCTTTAAAGCAAGTGTTTGACCGACTTTGAGATTCATGACCTCCTTCAGGCTCATCTTCTGTTCGTCGAGGACCGCGATCAGTGGCAAATCGGTCGACCAGACGGCGGCGCCAAGGCTGTCTTCCCAAAACGCATCCCGGCCGCTGGTTTCCCCCATGAAATTCTGCTGGAGCAGGTCGCGAACCGGTTCCAGGGTCGCCTGCGGATAGACAATATCGAATTGACCGCCGTGCTTGCCGATGGCGACATTGAACCGGGCCATGACCGCAGCGCTGCCGGGCCTGGCGATACTGGCAAAGCCGGGATTTGTCTCCAGCCGATCGAGCTCGAATTCAACCGGCCCGATCGACTCAAACGCTTTGGCCTGATCGGCCAGGAGAAGTTCGGCCATCTGTCCGATTAGATCCTGCTCGATGGTCGTATAAGGCCGTGGGTCCGGGCGCTCATGCGGCGGACCGTGGCGACCACCCAACAGGGTATTCAAAATCGCAAAAACAAGATCGGCGTCGAACGACATGAGGCCAAAATTGTGCCACTCCTTGGCCTTGAAAATCGCCAGCAGGGCCGGTGAGGAAATGGCCCCCAGGTAGGCGCCAAAACGGATGGAGCCAATCCCTTCAACCGTGACCTCGGCCGGGCCCGAGGTAAAGCTGCGCAGGGACGCGGACGTCAGGCCGCCCAGCCGGTCAAAGATCACTTCAAGCATTGGCAGCCGGCCATAGGAGACGACGGCGCTCTTGATCATCTCGCGGACCCCGTTGCCGTCGCCATCATCGAACCCGAGAAGACTGTCAATCTCTTCTTGATCGAGCCCGCCGGCCGAGGCCTTCGTGGTTGCCGCCGGCGGCTCGCCGGCGCCGCTTGCGGCAGCTTCAACTTCGGATATGTCTTTATCGTCTTCGATCATTGATCTTGGGCCTTGGGTAGACCGGCCGCCCTCGCCGCCAGCGGGGCCAGACTAACACATTTCATTGGACCAACAGTTCCTTAAATAGAACGTCACGCACCTCGACCGGGGCCACGGCGGCATTGACCCGCCGCAACAGCTCTTCTTTCAGGCGAAACATGCCGGCGGCACCGTTCAGGTCCTCCGGCGACAGCTGGCGCATATAGACCTGGAACTGGTCTATCACTCGGGGCATATTTTGCTTGA
Source organism: Pseudomonadota bacterium (assembly GCA_022566895.1). Taxonomy (GTDB): domain Bacteria; phylum Pseudomonadota; class Alphaproteobacteria; order Sphingomonadales; family SMXR01; genus JADFIA01. The sequence goes on along the minus strand of JADFIA010000003.1, from coordinate 56,272 downwards.
GCGCCTCCACGGCAGCCGGGTTGGGCAATTCAAGCGTAATCTTGGCCCTCAGGTACCGCGCTTGGCGTTCGCCGGTATTCAGGTTCACCAGAATCTCGTCCAAATCAAGGTATACGGAGGCCTCGGTCAGGCGGCCGGCCCGGTTTGCCGATCCGTCGCCGCCAGCGGCCAGAAAAGAGTTGTAAGCCCAGACGCCGCCGGCAATGAGCGCCACAACGAAGGCGCCACGTACCAACCGATGTCGGCCGCGGCCTTGACCTTCCTGCTGCTCCTCAGCCGGTCCGTCATCGCCCAGCGGTTCGATGTCTTCAGGATCGTCCATATAGCTATCAACCATGTGCTATCGGTCCCGCAGCATAATTTTACATTTTTGAAAATGCCCGAATTTGGCGGGCGATACAAAGGGAAAATAGACTGGTTCGCTTAACAAGGCGTTAACATGTTGGACCGCACGAAAAAGGCCGACTGCTTGGCCGCCGGCCGTACTTGAATTTCCCGCCGGTGACGTCACCGTGGAGCTAGTCGTCGCGGTGCACCTTTTCCATCTTTTCGTGCATCTCCTGGGCCTCCAGGGTCATGGTAGCGATCGGCCGCGCGTCGAGGCGCTTGAGGCTGATCGGATCGCCGGTGACTTCACAATAGCCGTATTCCCCCTCGTCAATCCGGGCCAGGGCTGAGTCGATCTTTGCGATCAGTTTGCGCTGCCGGTCGCGGGTCCGCAATTCGACCGAGAAGTCGGTCTCGGAAGAGGCCCGGTCGGCAATGTCTGGCTCGCGCAAGCTGTCTTCCTGCAAATGCTGGAGGGTTTCTTTCGAGTCTTCCAGAATCTCCGAGCGCCAAGTCATCAACTTTGCTTGGAAATATTTGAGCTGCTTGCGGCCCATGAATTTTTCTTTTGCCGACGGTTTGTATCCCGCTATGGGCCTTGGGGCTAATGCGGGCCTGCCATTCCTGGGAACCATTCTCTTTCCTCGTGCAAACATTACGCCTGATCAGACGCTCGCCGGGCGCCAGACAAAAAATATTGGTGGGCTTTATAATGAGTTGGCAAGGCTGACGCAATAGCCATCATTATCAAAAACCAAAACCCCCGAACCTTGTTGGTTCGAGACGGTTGCCGCAGCCGCAAATCCGGCAATTGCGTGGCCATGCTTGCTATCGCTCGGCGGGAGCCATAGGCTTAAAATGAGGTCACGGAAAATGCCTCGCGGCCGGAGAGTTGAATGAAAGCTTTGATCGCCAAAGAAAATGCGGACCCGGAGGCGCCACCTTCGGCGCGGCTCGAACTGGCCGACAAGGAACGGCCGGCGCCGGGGCCCGGAGAGGTGTTGGTCAAGATCGAAGCAGCAACCTGCAATCCTTCGGATCTCCATTATTTGAAAGGCGAATACGGCGTGCCGCCGGAATGGGGAGCCGCGGCCGGTTTTGAAGGGGCGGGCATAGTTGTCGAGTCCGGCGGCGGATTTTTCGCCGGACGGCTCAAGGGCAAGCGGGTTGCGGTGGCCAGCGCCGGAGGCGAAGGCGTTTGGGCCGAGTATCTCTTGGCCAGCGCCAAGACCTGCATGCCAATCAATAAGGCAGTCCCGCCCGAGCAGGCGGCGACCTTTATCGTCAATCCTTTCACCGCTTTCGGTCTGCTCGACCGGGCGGTCGCTCTGGGCAGTCAAGCCGTCATCGTCAACGCCGCGGCCAGCCAGGTCGGCCGGCTTGTGATCCGCATGGCCAAGCCCCGGGCAATCGATGTGATCGCCATTGTGCGGCGCGAGGAACAGCGGCTGGCACTCGTTGCAATCGGCGCCGAGCACGTGCTCCTGTCCACCGATTCCGACTTCGAAAAGCAACTCCACGCGGCGGCGCACGAAAAAAAGGCGCGGGTGGCCTTCGATTGCATCGCCGGGCCGGCCACGGCGCAGTTGCTCACGGCCATGCCGACTCATTCGACCGTTATTGTTTACGGACGCCTGCATCGCGACCCGGATGATCTTTACGGCGGCCGCTACCCGGTCGGACATATGATCTTCGCCGGCGACCAGATCGAGGGCTTTTGGTTGTCTTACGATATCAAGAGACTCGGCCTCTGGCGGCTTCTGCGCCGTTCCAAGGAACTGCAAAAGATGTTTCGCGACGGCCTGATCAAGACTGAGATTCAAAGCCGCTCGGCGATTGAGGATTTCCCGGCCGCCGTCGATACCTACGCTTTGAACATGAGCGCCGGCAAAGCCATCCTCGAATTTTAGCGAATCGGTGGCTATTCCTTGCCGCCCTCTGGCTTGCGGAACTTGAGGATAAAGCGATCGGTCTTGCCCCTGAGGAACGGCGCAAAGACGAGCAATGTGCGGTCATCCTCGGGGTGTCTCAAAGCATCGCTGGAGCCCACATATTCAAAACCGACTTCGGTCAGAATCGACATGACGATTTCCTGATCGATGCGGTGCACTGTATTCCCGGTCTCGCTCGTCGAGCCGTCAACCGCCGCATGATCGACCACCACAAAGGTGCCGGCCGGGGCCAGGGCCCGATAGACATTCTCCATAAACAGCTTCGCATCGATACTTGGCCAGTTGCCATCCTTGGGTTTGTAGTAAATGTCGTGGAACCCGAGAATGAAGACCGCCACATCGACCGATCCCTCATCGAGATCGATTTCGTTGGCTTCCGAGTTATAGGTCCAGACATTGCTCAGCCGATCGCCGGCGTAGCGGGCCTCAAACTCTTTTCCTGAAAAGATCTGATAGGCTTCGTTGTAATGGGCGATCACCTGACCGTCCGGGCCAAGCAGGTGGCTTAAAATCTCGCTGTAGTAACCACCGCCGGAAAAGACGTCGAGGACGGTCAAGCCGGGCCTCAGGCCAACAAACGACAGAACCTCTCCGGGCTTGCGCCCCGCGTCGCGCGCCCGGTCGGCTTCCGGGCGCTGCGGATTATCGATGGCCGCCTGGATATGGGGCTCGACCTCCGACTGCTCGGCCGCCCAGATCGCTGGGCTGAAGGCGAGCCCAACCGACAGAATAAATGCCGCTATTCTCTCCATTACACTTCCTCAGACGAGGCGGCGCCGCAACGCCGCCTCAATCGATTTTTTATCTTATTCGGCCGCCGGTTCTTCGAGCGGCTTTCTGTAGAGATGAACCAGCCGGTTGGTTTGACCGCGCGGCGTATTTTCACGCCAGAACAGCGTCACATCGTCATCCGGATAGGTGTGCATGTCGCTGGTGGCTTCGAGCACAAATCCGGCTGCGGTGATATCGGCTTCGGTCGTAGGTGCCGGGACCCTGTGCAGAGCCGCGCTGGCCGCCCGTGTCGCGTCAGCCGCCGAGATATGTTCGATCACGCCAAATACGCCGCCCGGCTTGAGCATCCGGTAAACATTGGCCAGCCGCTCGACAGCCAAAGGCGGCAGCTCCTCGCCCGCGGCTTCGGCATAATGCCAGTGGTGGTAGACCAGCCCCAAAAAGACCACATCGACCGAGCCGTCCGCCATTTCCAGTTCGCTGGGATCGGCATAGACAAACGCGATGTTGCCATAGTCCTCGAAGGCTTCTTCACGTTTCGCCCGGTCCGCTTCCTGGACCCTTGTGCTGTTGTGAGCAACCACACTGCCCTCGGGGCCGACCACGGTCGACAAGAGGCGCGTGAAGTAGCCGCCGCCAGCGTGCAGTTCGACAATTGTCATGCCCGGTTCGATACCGTAAAAGGCCAAGGCCTCGGCCGGCTTGCGGCCTTCGTCGCGCTCGCCGTCGGCCTCGGGCCGGGCCGGATTTTCGATCGCCGCCAGGTAAATCTCGGCCAGGGCATCGGTTTCGGCCATCGCTGCTTCAGGCGCTTCGGTGGCCGGTTCGGTTGTTTCAGTTTCCGTGGTCTCGGTAGTTTCTGTTTCTTCCTCGCCCCCGCAGGCGGCAAGCGCCAAACTTGCGAGCCCGATCAGGGCCGCACGAAATGTTTTCGATATCATCACTTGATCCCTCCTCTTATCCGCCGAGCAATCTACAGTTCCAAGGGACTTGAGACAATGCCTTTGGCCGCATGAGAAACGTATTTCATCGAAAATCGCGGGATTTGGGAATGATCCGCACGTTTCTCGGATGACGGCGGGTCAGTGGGCCAACCGTTGGCGGCGGCGGATAGGAGACCGCCAGGGGACGGGGTTCTTTGATCACGTTGCGTCGCTCAGGCTCAGGAGAAGCGGTGAGAGATCTTCAAGCTCCTCGGCCACCAGATGAAGAATATCCTCCGTGCGCTGCACCTTGCCGCGGACCCGCAGCAGGCGGCTGGTCATGACCACCTTTCGGAAGCGCTCCATGACCTTGGGCCAGACGATCACATTGACGATACCGGTCTCGTCCTCAATGGTCATGAACACCACACCCTTGGCGGTGCCCGGCCGTTGGCGCACCAGCACCAGACCCGCGGTTTGGATGCGCCGGCCATCCTTGGCCGTTGCCACTTCGATGGCCGTGAGCAGCCGCCGAGCCCGGAAATCCTCTCGGAAAAAGGACACCGGATGGGCTTTTAGGGACAGTCTTAAGGTCTGATAATCATTCACCACATGCTCACGCAACGGCATCCGCGGCAGTGTCACCTCGGGGCCTGGCTCCTGCTCTTCGACCTCGCTGGCCGCAAACAACGGCAGCGCCGCCTGATCCGGCAGGGCCCGCACCTGCCACAGGGCTTGGCGGCGGTCGAGACCCATCGATCGATAAGCGTCGGCATTGGCCAGCCTCTCGATGCTGGCCCGGCCGGCCCCCGAGCGGCGGTGCAATTCGGCGATTGAGCGGTATTCCTGCTGACCGGCCATGGCGCTCTGACGGGCCATGACGATTTTGTCGGCTTCGTCCTGGCGCAATCCGCCGACTTGCCGCAGGCCCAGGCGCAGGCTCCAACTGTCAGCGGCCGCTTCAAGGCGGCTGTCCCAGTCACTCAAATTAACATCGGGGGGGTGCACTTCGACCCCGTGCTCGCGAGCATCGCGGACGATCTGGGCCGGAGCATAAAAGCCCATCGGCTGGGAGTTTAAAAGCCCGCAGGCAAAGACTGCCGGATAATGGCATTTCAGCCAGGCCGAGACATAGACCAGAAGCGCAAAGCTGGCGGCGTGCGATTCGGGAAAGCCGTATTCGCCGAAGCCCTCGATCTGTTTGAAGCAGCGGCTGGCGAATTCCTGGTCGTAGCCGCGCCGGGTCATGCCGCTCACCAGCCGGTCGCGAAAGCGATTGATAATGCCGCGATGCCGGAAGGTGGCCATGGCGCGCCGCAATTGATCGGCTTCGGCTGGCGTGAAGCCGGCCGCGACGATGGCGATGCGCATGGCCTGCTCCTGGAACAACGGCACGCCGAGGGTCTTGTGCAACACCCGGCGCAACTCGTCCGGCGGCCCGAAGGCCGGGTCCGGGGCCGGGTAATGCACTGCCTCGTCGCCGCAGCGGCGGCGCAGGTAGGGGTGCACCATATCGCCCTGGATAGGCCCCGGGCGGACGATCGCCACTTCGATCACCAGATCATAGTAACTGCGCGGCTTGAGGCGCGGCAGCATGTTCATCTGGGCCCGGCTTTCAACCTGGAAAACACCGACCGAGTCGGCCTTGCACAGCATGTCGTAGGTCGCCGTATCCTGGCGCGGCACACTGGCCAGGCTGAACCGCTTGCCGTAGTGCGCATCCACCAGATCGAAGCATTTGCGAATGCAGGTCAGCATGCCGAGGGCCAGGACGTCGATCTTGAGAATCCCGAGGGCGTCGAGATCGTCCTTGTCCCATTCAACGACCGTGCGGTCGGCCATCGCCGCATTGCCGATCGGCACGACCTCCGAGAGGGGCGTCTCGGTGAGCACAAAGCCACCCACATGCTGCGACAGGTGGCGCGGGAACCTGATCAGCTCCTCGGTCAGCTTGAGCACCAGTTGGACGTTCGGATCGGTCGGGTCGAAGCCGGCTTCGCGCACCTCCCGCTCGCCGAAGCCCTCCCCCGACCAACCCCAGACAGCGCCGGCCAGAGCCCCGGTGGCATCTTCCGAAAGCCCTAAGACCTTGCCGACCTCGCGCACCGCACTGCGGTAGCGGTAGGTAACGACGGTCGCCGCCAGGGCGGCCCGGTGGCGGCCATAACGGGCATAGATATACTGGATCACCTCCTCGCGCCGCTCGTGTTCGAAATCAACGTCGATGTCTGGCGGTTCGTTACGCTCGGCGCTGATAAAGCGCTCGAACAGTAAATCGATCTCGGTCGGGTCGACCGCGGTGATGCCAAGCGCATAGCAAATCACCGAATTGGCCGCCGACCCGCGGCCCTGACAAAGAATCCCGCGGCTTCTCGCAAAGCGGACGATATCGTAAACGGTCAGAAAATAAGGCGCGTAGGACAATTGCCCGATCAATCTCAGTTCGTGCTGGGCAATCTCGCGGACCTTCGCCGGTACCCCGTCCGGAAAGCGATGTTCGAGACCCTGTTCGGTTAATTGGCGCAAATAACCATCCGCCGTGCGGCCTTCGGGGACCGGCTCGTGCGGGTAATTGTAGCGCAGCTCATCGAGCGAAAACTGAATTGCTTCTGCAATCTCCACCGTGCGAGCGAGCGCCGCTTCGTAGCCCTTGAACAGGCGCGCCATCTCGGCGCCGCTTTTGAGGTGCCGCTCGCCGTTGGCCAGGAGCTTCAGGCCGGCCGTCTCGAGGGTGCAGCCCTCGCGGATACAGCTCACGACGTCCTGCAATGGTTTGCGGTCCGGACTGTGGGCATGGACATCGTTGGTGACCACAGTTCGAAGCCCCAGCCGGCCAGCCAGCGCCGCAAGCGTTGCAATACGCTTGCGATCATTGCCGGAATAGTAATGACTGATCGCTAAATATATATCATTATCAATAGTTTGTATTACCTTCTTAAGGTTTTCTTCAAACTTGAAAACAACTGGGTCCGGGGCCGCGAGCGCGATTAAAATCTGGCCTTCCCGGTGGGCTTGAAGATCTTTAAGGAACAGCTGGCATTTCCCCTTTTCGGCCCGCCGCTGGCCGAGGGTCAAAAGCCGGCTGAGACGCCCATAGGCGTTTCTATCGCGCGGATAGACGAGGAACGAAGGCGCGTCTTCGAGATTAACCCGGGCCCCGACCCGCAATTCCATGCCCTCTTCCTTGGCTGCCACATGGGCCCGGACCACGCCGGCCAGAGAATTGTGATCGCAGATGCCGATCGCCCGCAGCCCCAGCGCCTTGGCCGTGTGTACCAATTCGTGAGGATGCGAGGCCCCGCGAAGGAAGCTGAAATTGGTGCAGACCTGCAATTCGGCGTAATCCGGCATCGGCTTTCCAATCAGGCGAACAGGCCGTGCATATACCAGCGCGGCCCACGGCCGGGCGGCGCCTGCCCAAACAGACCGTCCCGATAGACCCAGAAACGGTGCCCGGCCCCATCCTCGAGCCGGTAATAGTCGCGCAACTGGCCGGCCATGGTTTTGTCCCGCCACCATTCGGGGGTGATGCGCTCCGGTCCCTCGGCCTTTGCTACCTGCACCAGGGCCCGGCGCCAGCGAAAGCGCAGGGGCGGCCCGTCCGGAATCTCGGCCATCACGTCGATCGCTTCGGGGCGCTCGAACAGGCGAAAGGGCCGGGCCGGCGCGCCCGGCTTGTCGCAGGCCCAGATGCCCGAGGCCGCAAGGCCGCTCAGGCGGCGGCAGGCGCGCTCGGGGATGTGGCTCTGACAGGGGGCCAGATGGCCGACCCGGTGCGGCCCCAGACGCCCGCCCAGCCGGTCTGCAAGTTCGAACAGGGCCGCCTCCCCGGCCCCGTCCCTGCCGTCAACCAGCGAGGCCTGGGCGTCCTCCAACCTTTGCGCCTCAAGGCAAGCCAAGAGAACCTCGTCGACGCCGGTCGTAAAATCGACCCTTGCCGCCGGCTCCCTGAACAGTCGCTTTAAATGTGTCGGATTGCGGCTTGCGGCCGCTGTGCCGACCGTCAGGCGGCTGGTGCGGCCATCCATGTGAAAGGCCTCGAAGACAAGCTGCCGGGCGCCCTTGCCCTGGCGCCCCAGAAGCACACAGATATCCTCGATCAGCTGGCCCAGCACCGGCTCGATCGCCTCAAACCCCTCGACCGGTTCGGGAAAGACGTGGCGGGCCCGGAAAAGGGGCGTCGGGCTCAGGGGCTCCAGCGGTTCCGGCCGCTGACCCGAGAGATGATCGAGGCGCAGAAGAACCGCCTGCGTTTGCGCCCTTGAAGGAAAACGGTGCTGAAGCAACAACCGGGGCACTTCCATCAGAGCCCCGATGGTCTTAAGGCCCAGACGGCCCAGCATTTCGCAGATCGCAGGCTCAAGGCGCAGCGCCGCCACCGGCAGCGGTGAGAGGACCGCGGCGGCCGCTTCTCCGTCCGTCTCGCCGTCCGCCTCCCGGGCCTTTTCCCAGGCCGCAAGGATGATCCATGGTTTGGTCCTAAAGGCGCCGTAACGGGCCACCGCCCAGGCCGCGCCGCGGCTTGCCCCGAGGCCGATGCGGTGGGCCAGGCCCATGGCCCGGAGACGCCGCGAGAGATCGGACAGCAGCGCCGCATCGCCGCCGAAGAGGTGGCCGCAGCCGGAAATGTCCATGACCATGCCGTCCGCGCCGTCGGTTGCCGTCCAGGGACTGTAGCGTCCGCACCAGCGGGCCAGAGCCTTGAGCGCCTTTTTATCGGCCGCCGGACTCAGGGGCGCGGCCGCAAGTCCGGGCACGATGGCCCGGGCGTCGGCCAGCGTCATACCGGCGTAAAGTCCGGCTTTTATGGCTGCCTCGTTCAGGCTGGCAAGACGCAACGCACTCTTTTCCCGGATCGTCAGAACGAAGGGGGATGCATTATCCGGCTTGGCGGAACGCGATAATCCGGCTTGTCTGCGGGCGCGGTTGCGCCGCTCGATCGGCCAGCGGGGCAGCCAGATGGAAACGATGCGTCTCATGATTCCATTCCAGCGTCCAGTCGGTTGGCGCGCCCTCGGGCCGGCCACCACGGCAGCGCAGCAGTTCGACCCGCCACCTGGCGCCACCCGGAGCCTTGGGGTCGAAGGCCGGCGGCGCCGATGTGGCCCCGGAGATGCGCCAGCGGGTGCGGGCGGCGGTCGGCACAAGATCCTTTGTGCGGCGCAGCAAAAGGGCCGGAACACCGCTCTTCCTGGCCGCCAGATGCAGCCGCCGTGTTGCCGTCAGCCCGGCCGCCCCCACCTCGCCGATTACGCCGGCAAGCTGCGGGGTCGAGAGGCCCTCCTCCATCGCCCACAGCACCTCTTGCTCGCGCCTCAGCGAGACGATCAAAAGATGCTCGGGATCAAGCCCCAGGGCTTTAAGGCCGGGGCCGTAGAGAGGCCCGAATTCGCGCTCCTCATGAGCCCGGGTGCACCACAAGATGGTCTGCCGACCGCTGCGCTTCAGGCTGGCCAGCAGGCGGGTCAGGAGCGCTACGCAAAAACCGGAAGCCGCCGGCAGGTCCTGATGGGTCTTGGCTTCGACTTCATGAAGCGCCGCAAACAAAAGCGCCCCGTTGGGGAGCACCCGGTCAACCTCCTCGAGGCCGAAGTGCCAGCGCGGCAGGGCGGTTATTTCTTCTTCGGTTTGCGCCAGTTGCAGCGGCCGGTCCTCGATCTCGGCGATGCGGCGGCGTAAAAAATCATGTGTTTCTTGAGGTGACATGGACCCTCGGCTTGGCGACTCGGTCTTGAATATTGTTCTTGTTTTGTTCTAATACACAAGATCCTTCGGGTCAACAGAAAGATAGGCCAAAACGCCCTTCCCCGTTTTTAAGGGAGCTGCAAATTCGCATAAAACGGAAGTGTTACTTGTCGCCCTCGACCACCTCGCGACCGCGGTCGCTCAAACGGCAGACCAACCAGTCGGGCTGAACCGGGTTTTTATGCCAGGGATGGCACCAGCCGGCCTCAACACAGGCCCGGATGGTCCGCTGTGAAATCCTCTGACCGTCCGCATCAAAAAGCGGTAACTTGCCCCCGGGCTGGCGTAACCCCAGGGACAAATAGCGCGTCTGGGCGCGCGATGGAAATGCCCTTGTGCGCCCGGACCGCTTGTACGTTCCGCTACTTACGTTCATGTTCGGGACCCACCCCTTTTAAAACCCAACCGCCCATTCTGCCCCAAATCGCGGTATTTGTCATGTTTGGCCCGGAATTGACCACCCCTCCCCCGGTGGATGCGGTGCTGGCCAAGGGATACGCCGAGGTTGACCGAGCCTGCAGAAAAAGGGAACCTAAGCCCTCTGGCGCCCCAATCCGCCAAGCGATCGCCACAGCCTTAAAACCGGGGGAAGGACCGAAAATGATATTGAGACCGCTGACGCTCTCGGCCAGTCTTGTGGCTGCATGCCTCTTGGCCGGCGCCTGTTCGCCAGCCAACGAAGAGACCGTGGAAGTTGCCGAAGGCGCCCCGGTCCACTGGCGCATGACCAGCACTTTCCCGTCGTCTTTGATCATGCTCGGAACCATGGGCAAGCGTATCGAGACCGAGCTGTTGCGGGTCTCGGGCGGCAATATCGAGATCAAATTTCACGAGCCCGGAGCCCTGGCCCCGGCTCTGGAAGGGTTTGATGTGGTCTCCTACGGGGCCATCGAGGCCGGCTGGTCCACCTCCGGTTACTGGGCCGGCAAGGTTCCGGCCCTGCAGCTTTTTGCCTCGGTGCCCTTCGGGCCCGACGCGCCCGAATATCTGGCCTGGTATTACCACGGCGGCGGCCGCCAGTTGTTCGAGGAGATCTACGCCAAGCATAATATCCATGGGATTATTTGTGGAGCCACGGCGCCCGAAGCGGCGGGTTGGTTCAAGACCGAGATAAATACGGTGGAAGATCTGCGCGGCAAAAAAATCCGCTATTTCGGGCTCGGGGCCCTGGTGCTTGAAAAGCTGGGCGCCTCGGCGCAGCTTCTGGCCGGCGGTGATATTTTGCCGGCGCTCGAGCTGGGGACCATCGACGGGGCCGAGTTCTCGATGCCGGCGGTGGATTACGCCATGGGCTTCTGGCAGGCCGCCAAATTTTACTATTTCCCGGGCTGGCACCAGCAATCAACCTTTTACGAGCTGATCATCAACCTCGATGCCTGGCACTCGTTGAGCGAAACGCAACAGGCCCAGATCGAGGTGGTCTGCGGGGATAACGTCCGTCACGGCATCGCCGAGGGTGAAGCCATTCAGATGGCGGCGCTCAGAGCGATCGAGGAACGCGGCGTGACCCTGAAGACCTGGCCGGACGAACTGCTGCTGGCCTTCGAAGCGGCGTGGCTCGAAGTGGTCGGTGAGCTGGTGGACGCGGACGAAGACTTCGCGCGGGTCTGGCAGTCCCTGAGCACCTTTCGCCAAGACTATACGATCTGGCGTCAACGCGGATACCTGAAGCGATGAGCACCAAAGCCTTGTTGCGGGTTTCGGATATCTTCGAGCAGCTGGCCGTACGCATCGGCCGGCTGGCCGCCTGGGCCGCCATTTTGATGATCCTGGTTATCTTGAGCGACGTCATTCTGCGGCGGTATTTTGTCATCGGCTCGACCAAACTCCAGGAACTTGAGTGGCACCTCCACGGGTTCCTGTTTTTAAGCTGCCTGGGCTTTGCCTATGCCCGCGGGGCTCATGTGCGGATCGAGCTGTTCCGTGAAAAATGGAGCGAGCGCACAAAGGCCTGGATGGAGGTCGCCGGCACACTGTTTCTTTTGCTGCCCTTCGCGCTGGCGGTTGTTTTCTTTGGCTGGGATTACGCCGCCATGTCCTTTGGCTATTCGGAATCCTCGCCCACGGCCACCGGGCTGGGCGGCCGCTGGATCATCAAAGGCGTTCTGGTGGCCGGCTTTGTGCTTCTTATCCTGCCGGCGCTGGCCAATCTGATCCGCTCGCTGGTGTGGCTATTGACCGGTGACGAGGCGGCGCGGGCGGCAATCGAGGCTGAGCTTTCCGACCAACACAAGACGGTCTAGGGGGCGGCGGCAATGGACATACTGGTCGAATTTCTGCCGCTCTATATGTTCTTGGTCCTGATACCGCTTCTGTTCTCGGGCTATCCAGTGGCCTTCGTTCTGGGCGGCGTCGGTTTCGGTTTCTGGCTTTTGGCTGTTGCCCTGGGGGTGGTGAACGACGATTCCTTCTTTCTGGTGGTGTCGCGAATCTACGGCGGCATCGTCAATAATCTGGTGCTTGTGGCCATCCCCATGTTCATCTTCATGGGCACCATGCTCGAGCGCAGCGGCGTGGCCCACGATCTTTTGACAACCCTTCAATTGTTGCTGCGCCGGGTGCCCGGCGGTCTGGCCGTCGCGGTCGTCGGGCTCGGTGTGATCATGGCCGCGACCACGGGCATTATCGGTGCCAGCGTCGTCATGCTGACCCTGATGGCGCTGCCGATAATGAGCCAGCGCGGATACGATCTGCCACTGGCCACCGGCACCATCGCCTCGGCCGGCACTCTGGGGATCTTGATCCCGCCGAGCATCATGCTGGTGGTCATGGGCAATCTCTTGAGCGTACCGATCGGCACCCTGTTCTTTGCTGCCCTAATGCCGGGTCTTCTTCTGGCGGTCCTATATTTTGCCTACATCATCATTCGCGCCAGCATCCAGCCGCATTTGGCACCGCCCCTGCCGGTGGAAGAATACGAGAAATACCGTGGCGGCATGGCCGTCTTGGTGATCCGAAGTGTTTTGCCGCCGCTGTTTCTGATCACCCTGGTGCTCGGCTCGATTTTTGCCGGCTTTGCGACCCCCACCGAAGCCTCGGGCGTCGGCGCCGGCGGCGCCCTGTTGCTGGCCTGGGTGCGGCGGAAACTCTCGCGCCGGATCCTCAGTGAAGTGGTTGAGCAATCGGCACTAACCGGCGCTATGCTGTTCGGGATTTTTGTCGGCGCTACAGCCTTTTCCTACGTCTTCGCGTTGCTGGGCGGGCATGATCTGATCGTTCAGGGAATTGAAGCGGTCAACGTTGGTCCCTGGAGTGTGCTTTTGGCGCTGATGTTTGTGGTGTTTCTGCTCGGCTTCTTCTTCGATTGGATCCAGATCAGTCTGATTGTGCTGCCGGTCTTCGCGCCGCTGGTCAAGGCGCTCGATTTTGGGAGCCACATGCCCTACGAAGGGATGACGGTCATTTGGTTTGCGATCCTGGTTGCAGTCAATTTGCAGACCAGTTTTCTAACCCCGCCTTTTGGCTTTGCCTTGTTCTATATGAAGGGGGTGGCCCCCAAAGCGGTCAAAATGCAGCATATCTACAAAGGCGTTCTGCCTTTCGTTCTGCTACAGATCCTTGGTCTCGCAGCATTACTTATGTGGCCGCAAATCGCGCTCTGGCTGCCGCATCGCTATGGCCTCTAAGTCGCGACCTCCGGCAGCCCGGAAAACCAAGGATGTCGCGCCTTGTGCTGGTCGGCCGGAATCGCTAGCATGCGGGGCCTTGTAACCGCGAGCAGTAACCAAACACGGTCGTCCTTCATGCCCATGAAATCCCTTCATTATGGTTTGTGCTTGTTCTTGTGCCTTGCAGTTCTGGGGTGGACTGCGCCCGCCTCGAGCCAACAGACGGCCTCTGAAATGGAGCGCCAGGCGCTGACCATCGATCAGCGGATTAACCAGGCGGTGCAGCCGCTGACCCGGACATTGGGCAGCGTTTTGTTTTCCGGGTTCGAGTTTTCGAACGATGCCGCCTCACACGACGATCTGACCTTCGAGGGACTGACCCTGTACGATCCGGTGGCCGACCGCACGACCATCGACGGCCGCGAGCGCATCGTCTTCCCTTTCATTGTCTTGTTGCTGATATCTGCGGCGGTTTATTTCACATTCTATATGAGGTTCATTAACTTCCGGGCTTTCAGGCAGTCCTTGAGGATTGTCTCCGGCAAATATGACAATCCCGACGACCCCGGCGAGGTGACCCACTTTCAGGCGCTTTCGGCGGCCCTCTCGGGAACCGTCGGCCTGGGCAATATTGCCGGCGTCGCGATCGCCGTAAGTATCGGCGGTGCGGGCGCCACCTTCTGGATGATCCTGGCGGGTCTGTTCGGCATGACCTCGAAATTTGTCGAATGTACGCTGGGACATCACTACCGGAAGATCGACGAGAACGGCGTCGTTTCGGGCGGCCCGATGTATTACCTGAGCCAGGGCTTGGCCGAGCTCGGTCTGCCCGGCCTCGGCAAAGTATTGGCGGTGCTGGCCGCCATTCTGTGCTTGGCCGGTGCCTTCGGGTCAGGAGCCATGTTTCAGGTCAACCAGGCCACCCAACAGTTCGCCAGCACTTTCGAGCTGGCCACCGGATCGGGATTTTTCACTCAGGCCGGCTGGAGCTTTGGCCTGGTCTACGCGGCGGTGGTCGGCTTCGTTATTATTGGCGGCATCCGAAAGATTGCCCATGTGACCGAGATTCTGGTCCCGGCCATGGCCGGGATCTATCTCAGCACCGCGCTGGTCATTATCTTCTTCAACATAACCGAAGTTCCGGCCGCCTTTGGCGCCATCCTGGAGGGCGCCTTTTCGCCCGAAGGGGTGACCGGGGGCCTGATCGGTGTCTTGATTCAAGGTCTGCGGCGGGCCTCATTTTCAAACGAAGCCGGGCTCGGCTCGGCAGCCATCGCCCACGCCGCCGCCAAGACCAGGGAGCCGGTGGCCGAAGGCCTGGTGGCGTTGCTGGAGCCGTTCGTCGATACGGTCGTTGTGTGCACGGCCACCGCCTTGGTGATCATTCTGACCGGCATGCACGAGATTGGCGGGGCCAACGGCATTACACTGACCTCGAATGCATTTGCCAGCGTCTTCAGCTGGTTCCCCTATATCCTCTCGGTGGCAGTGGTGCTTTTTGCCTTTTCAACCTCGATAACCTGGTTCTATTACGGCCAGCGCTGTTTCGTATATCTGTTCGGAGATTCACGCGTCCTTGATCTGAGTCTAAAGATCGCCTTTTTGGGAACCTTGATTGTCGGTTCGGCAATGCAGTTGACCACGGTCATGGATTTCGCCGACGCCATGCTGTTGTCCATGGCCTTCCCGAATATCATCGGGCTTTACATTCTGGCGCCCAAGGTCAAGCGCATGCTAGGCTCCTATCTGAGCCGATTGAAAAGCGGTGAAATCCAGCCCTACGTGGCCGTGGCCGAAGCGAAACCGGCCGGTTGAACTCGGCCCGAACGACAAATGAGAATAGTGATCAAGCGGAGATAACACGATGCGCAAATATTTAGTCCTGAGTGTTTTTACGTTGGGGCTGGCGTTGGTAGCCGGACTTGGATTGACAACGGCACTAAAAGCGGCAGGAGAAGTGGATGACCGGACCCTGTCTGCGGCCGGCGACCCGGTTAAGGGCAAGCGCGTGTTCATGCGCTGTCAAGCCTGCCATACATTGGTCGCCGCACAGCATCGGATGGGACCAAGCCTGGCCAATCTGTTTGGTCAAGAGGCCGGCACCGCAGCCGGCTTTCCGAGATATTCAAACGCGCTAAAAGAAGCCGATTTCATGTGGACCGAAGCGGCGCTCGACGAATGGCTGGCCTCGCCAAAGGCATTCCTGCCCGGCAACAAAATGCCGTTTGCCGGCATACGGAATCCTCAGGACCGCAAGGATTTGCTGGCCTATTTGCGCGAGGTCTTTAACGGCGCTCAATAAATCGCGAGGCGGCTTGATCTCTGCCTGATTAAGGCCATATTCCGCCTTGATGGTAAGCCCCTACGGCAAACAGCGGAGCAATTCGATGAGACGAGGATTCCTGGCCAGTATTGTTGCTGTCCTTTTTGTTATCTCGGGGGCAAGCCAAGGCTTGACTGCCGAGTCCGCGGCTGAGGATTCGATCGCGGCCGAAGAGTTCGTTCGCCTATTGGCCAACGAAGCCTTCGGCATCCTGAACGATACGATGCTGACCCAGGACGAGCGGGATAAGGCCTTCCGCAGTCTCCTGAAAGATGGATTCGCGCTTGATTATGTCGGCCGCCTGGTCCTGGGCCGGCATCGGCGGACTGCAAGCAAGGCGCAAGTGGCCGAATATGACAGGATCTTTCCCGAATATATCTTGCGGATTTTCTCGAGCCGCCTAACCGAATATGGCGACGAAGAGATTTTCGTCGACGGCACGGCCCCGGCCGGCAAGCGAGACATCTATGTGCGCAGCAGGATCAGCCGTCCGGACGGTCCGCCGTTGGCCGCCGACTGGCGCGTGCGCAGGATCAAAGAGAAGTTCAAGGTTATCGATCTTAAAATCGAGGGCATCAGCATGGTGATTACCCAGCGCGACGAATTTATGGCCAAAATAGCCAGCTCCGGTCTCGACAGTCTGATTGCCAACTTGAAACGTCGGGCCGAGCTGGATAAAGCCCAGACAGCTAAAGCAGTGGTGCAATAATACGGCAGCGTGAAGGCGGGGGGAAGGTCGAGCGAATGGCCAAGAAGCAGCTTTTGCATCTCGTATTCGGGGGCCGGCTCCGGGATCCCCGAAAGCTCGAATTTGAAGATGTCGACGAGATCGACATTGTCGGCATCTACCCCGAGTTCCAATCCGCCGAAGCGGCCTGGCGCGGGGCGTCCCAGCGGCGCGTCGACGACGCCATGTATCGCTATGTGATCGTTCACCTGCATCGTCTGATTGATCCCGACACCAGCAAGGATTAGGAGCCGACGGCCTACCAGGGGCCGCGGCGCCGGGGCCCGAAAAGATATTTGGTCGGCTTCAGGAAGACCAAGAGTATCAGACCGGCGCCGAAACCGCCCAGATGCGCCCACCAGGCAACGCCTGCTCCGCCAGCCGGCGTCGACAGCGCATTGATCCATTGCAAACCCAACCAGATGCCCAAGAACCAGATCGCCGCGATACGCACGGTGGTTACGAAAAAACCAAGCCAGACCAAGGTTAATACTTTAGCTCGCGGGAACATCACCATATAGGCCGCAAGTATGCCGGCGATAGCGCCGCTGGCCCCGACCATCGGTATTTGCGACTGGGTATCCACGAGCATCTGGGCAACACCAGCACCGACGCCGCTCAGGATATAGAAGATCAGAAACTTCACGTGACCGAGAACATCTTCAACGTTGTTGCCGAAAATCCACAGGAAAAGCATGTTGCCGCCAAGATGCAGCCAGCCGCCATGCAGAAACATCGAGGTGAATAGCGTCAGGATCGGCGGAAACTGCGAAAAGCCGTACGGCAGGCTGGCGTGCCCCAAGAATACCGCCGGAATGAGACCAAAGCGGTAGATGATCTCGTTATCGCCGCTTTGCCCAGCTGCGATCTGCAACAGGAAAACCGCCACACAGACGACTATCAGGCCGACCGTTAGGATCGGCGGGTGCACGGTGGGGTTATCGTCTCGCAGCGGCAGCATCGCTCGCCCTCAAGTCCTCACCCAACTATGAAAGCGGGCTATCTGGTTTCTATTCCGCTTTGACCGAGACCACCCAGGCGCGGACATTTTCGTCCAGAATGTCCAGCGGTACCGGGCCGTGGCGAAGTACTTCGTCGTGAAATCCACGAATGTCAAATTTTTCGCCAAGCTCTTCCGCCGCCCATTCCCGAAGCTCAAGAATCTTGATCTTGCCCACCATATAGGCTGTGGCCTGACCCGGGAAGACGATATAACGATTGATCGCCATTTCGATGTCGCCCTCGGGATTGGGCGTATTGTCCCTCAAATACTGCATCGCCTGCTCGCGGGTCCATTTCTTGTCGTGGATACCCGTATCGACGACCAGCCGGCAGGCCCGCCACAGCTCCATCGCCAGTCGCCCGAAATCTGAATAGGGATCCTCATAGAAGCCCATATCCTTGGCCAGATATTCGGAATAAAGGCCCCAGCCCTCAATATAGGCGGTGAAGCTTGCGAACTTCTGGAACTGTGGAATGCCTTCCAACTCCTGCGAGATCGCCAGCTGCATATGATGGCCGGGGATGCCCTCGTGATAGGCTAGCGCCTCCATCTGATAGCTCGGCATATCCTTCATATCGGCAAGGTTGGCGTAATAGGTTCCCGGTCGCGAGCCGTCCGGCGCCGGCCGCTGGTAAAAAGCCTTGCCGGCCGAGCGTTCGCGGAACGGCTCGACCCGCTTGACCACAAGTTCGGCCTTTGGAAAGCGCGAGAAGAAATCGGGCAGACGCTGCTTCATTGCCTCGATAACGGCGATCGCCTTGGCGAGATATTCGGCCCGGCCCTGATCGCTATTCGGATAGTAGAACTGTCCATCCTCACGCATGAAGGTGAAAAACTCGCTCAGAGAACCTTCGAAGCCAACTTGGTCCATGATCTCCTGCATCTCATTGTGGATGCGCTCGACATTGGCCAAGCCCAGGTCGTAGATCTCTGATGCGGTCAGCTCGGTCGTCGTGAAGTTGGCCAGCATCGAGGTGTAAAACTCGGCACCGTCGGGAAGCTTCCACACCCCGTCTTCGGTCGTGGCCACAGTCGATTGCTGGGCCAGGAAGGTAATCAGGCCCTCGTAGGCCGGCCACACCGAGCTTAAGAGTGCCTGTTCCGCCTGGTTCAAAAGCGCCGCCTTTTGATCATCTTCAATCTCCAGTGCGGCGATTTTCTTGCGGAAATCGGCCAACAGCGTGCCGTCGTCGGTATCCGTCTCGAAGGGCGCGCCCTTGATGACGTTCCGCGAGGCCTGGAGAACCAGCGGATAAGCAAATTGCGGCGGCATGATGCCCGCTTCCTGACGCCTCTTGAGGTTGACGATCACCTGATCGATGAGCTCTGCAGCCCCATTCAGGCGCGCGATATAGGCCTCGGCGTCCTCAAGGCTGGTGATGCGGTGAATATTGATCAGGAAACTCGGGATGTTGGTGTGCCAACCAAACATCTGATTGACTGGATAATTGTGATCCCGGAAGCGGAACTGCGCAAGATCACGTTCCTGAATTTGTTTGAAAAGACGGTAACTTAGTGTTGCTTTTTCATCCAGGTCATCAAAATTGAACTCAGCCAGTTGGCGCAAGTATTTCTGGGTTAATTCATGGTCTTCCTGGGCCCGTGCCTCGCTGATATCGTCCCATTCGCCATAGTCGGTTTTGATGCCCAGGAAGCTCTGCTGTATTGGACTCCGCGCCAGACCTTCCTGAAACACCTCCTCGAAGAAAACATAAAGCCGCTGGCTTTCGGTCTCGACCTCGGCCGCGACTTCGGTTTCACTGGTCCCGGCCTGCTTTTCGGCCGTTTTTTCCTGATCGTCGCCACAGGCTACCAAGGCCAGCGACAGCGCTGTGATCGATAGCGCGCGTAAGTACATCTGTTGATCCTCCAATGTCGTAATTACAAGCCACCGCTCGCCGCGGCCGAACATGGTTTTCATAGCACGGCCGCATCCATTCTGGCTCGGCTCTGCGGCAGCCCGAGGCCTGTTTGGGGTAAATCGCGCCGTGGCCTCAAAATCCGGCGCATTCTACCCTCTCGCTGACCCCGTGCAACCGCTTTGTTACGCCTTTGGCGAAGTCAGGATATCGGCAAAATCCGATGCGTCGAGATTTCCTCCAGTGATTATCAATCCGATCTCGCGGCCTCGGGTTTCGATTTTGCCCGAAAGCACCGCAGCCAGCGCTACGGCACCGCTCGGCTCGGCGACAAGTTTTAGATGATCGGCCGCAAAGCGCATCGCATCCGCCACTTCCGTATCGGACACCGCGACACCGCCGGTCACGTACCGGCGATTTACAGCAAAAGTCAGCTCGCCCGGCGTCGGCACCAAAAGAGCATCACAAAAGCTTGCCGGCGCCTCGGCAGCATTGGTCTGCCGCTGGCCGAGGGCGAAGGAACGCGCGTGATCGTCGTGGCCGACCGGCTCGGAGGTGTAAAGTTCGGTCCGTGGCGACAAGGCATCAAAGGCCAGACAGGTGCCGGCCATCAGGCCGCCACCACCGGCGCAGACCACATAAGCATCGAGTGTAACATCTCTTACCGCGAGATCCTCGATGGCCTCCAGGGCCGCGGTGCCCTGCCCGGCCATCACCTGAGCATCGTCGAACGACGGCACCAGAACCGCGCCTCTCTGCCCGGCGATCTCTCTGGCAATCTCTTCGCGGCTTTCCGTCCCGACGTCAAAAAAGACAATCTCAGCGCCGTGCGAGCGGGTCTTTTCGATCTTGATCCTCGGCGCCTGTTTGGGCATGACGATGGTCGCCTTGATCCCCAACAGCTTGGCTGCAAGCGCCACGCCCTGGCCGTGGTTGCCCGATGAAAAGGCAACCACCCCGCGCCGCCGTTCATCTTCGGACAGTGTGCTCAACCGGTTGTAGGCACCCCGAATCTTGAACGATCCGGAAAGCTGCAGGCATTCGGGTTTGACCCAAATTCGCCCGCCCGTGGCCCGATCCAGTTCCACCGAACGCAAGAGCGCGGTTCTTATGGTTATGCCTAAAAGGCGCTCGGCGGCCTCTTTCACGTCCTGATACGTCGGCAGGTGCTGCTTATTCATTCGTCCTGCGATCTCTGCGGCTGGTGGTCGCGCTCTTGCCGCCGTCGCCGGCGGCGGCCGGACCATACTTCAAGGCGTCGCCGGAACCGGCGCGCTTGGTGAAAATCCACCGAGAGAACCAGTAGCCCCAGGGGAATCATCCAGAAGCCGAGAATCGGCAGCCACCCGAAAATCCCCATGATCACGAGCGCCGTCCCCAAAGCCACCCGCACAGTGCGGCTCCTGGGCAGCCGGTCGCGTGAAAACCAGCGGCGGGAGTGGTTTCGATTTTTGTCGGTCAGGGGTAAATTCTCCGTTTGCAAGATCTCGGATCTACGAGACCGATATGCCCCGTTTTGACCACCAAAGGCAAGATTTATGCGCTGTGATTCGTCGCCCTCGATACCGCCAGTTAATACCACCTTCCAAAGCGATCAGATTATTTGGTGGTGGCCGCGGGGCCCACTTGCAAATCGAATTACTTTTCCCTAGGCTCCCGACTGTCGACAAGATGGCGGCCAGAAAAAGGATATGGCGCAGGTCGAAATGGCCGGAGAAATGGAAGACAAGTAAGAACTAGTGGATTCAAGCTTCTGATCGGTGCGCGTGGTCGTCGTTCTCTCCCGAAAGTGCGCGGAAATCGCTGGCGTCATCCGGCAGTACCGGAGGCTTAGAGTGGGACAAATTTAGATATGGCAGTCGCAATCGTACTGGTTCTGTTGATCGTCGGATCGGTCATTTTCAATTTTTTGAGCCCCTGGTGGTTCACGCCGATAGCTTCCAATTGGGGAACCATCGATACCACCCTCATTATTACCTTCATTATTACGGGGATCGCCTTTGTGGCGATCTCTTTATTTATGGCCTACTCGATCTACCGTTTTCACCACAAGGAAGGTCGGGTGGCGCACTACGAGCCGGAAAACAACAAGCTGGAATGGTGGCTGACGATATTGACGACGATCGGCGTAGTGGCCATGTTGGCGCCGGGGCTTGTGGTTTGGAATGACTATATCACCGTACCCGAGGGCGCCGACGAGGTCGAAGCGGTCGGTAAGCAATGGCAGTGGAGCTTTCGCTTTCCCGGCGAGGACGGCAAGTTGGGGACGACGGACATCAAGTTCGTCAGTTTCGACAATCCGTTCGGAATCAATCCAGACGATCCCAACGGTCAGGACGATATCTTGATCTCGGAGCCCGAGCTGCATCTTCCGATCGATCGCCCGGTCAAGATGCTATTGCGCTCGTATGATGTCCTGCACGATTTTTACGTGCCCCAGTTCCGGGCCAAAATGGACCTGGTGCCGGGGCTGATAACCTACTTCTGGTTTATACCGACCCGGACCGGCAAATTCGACCTTCTGTGCGCTGAGCTGTGTGGGGTCGGCCATTATACCATGCGCGGCCATGTGGTGGTCGATGAGGCGGAAGATTTCGACGAATGGCTGAGTTCGAAGCCGACCTACGCCCAATTCCTCGCCGCAGCAACAGCAGCCCCGGCGATGACGGGCTTGGCGACCAAGGGGCAGGAAGTGGCAGGCGCCCAAGGCTGTCTGTCGTGCCATACGATCGACGGCACATCCGGCGTCGGCCCGACCTGGAAAGGTCTGTTCGGCAAGGAAGAGACATTGGCGGACGGCACAACGGTGCGCGTTGACGAGGCCTATCTTATAGAGTCGGTCTCCGACCCCAACGCCAAACTGGTCGAAGGCTTTGCCCCGATCATGCCGCCTTACGAACTGAGTGACGAGGATATGGCAGCCCTGATCGCCTTGATAAAATCGAAATCCGAATGAGCGGAATCGGCAGGCGCATTTCCTGAAAAGTTCGGGACCGGTTAAGGTTAACAAAGAGATACCGAAAAGAGGATTCTGATGGCATATGTAGCACCGGCTGAAGTTGATGATATAGAACTTCACGATCCGCAAAGCTTCATCACCAAGTATATCTGGAGCCAGGACCACAAGGTCATTGCCCTCCAGTATGCGGCGACGGCCATCGGCATCGGCCTGGTGGCGCTCGTGCTTTCCCTATTGATGCGGCTGCAGCTGGGCTTTCCGGGCACGTTTTCATTTATCGATCCGAGTTCTTATTATCAGTTCGTGACCATGCATGGCATGATCATGGTCATCTATCTGCTGACCGCCCTGTTTTTGGGCGGTTTCGGCAACTATTTGATCCCGCTGATGTGCGGCGCCCGCGATATGGTTTTTCCTTATGTGAACATGCTCAGCTACTGGCTTTATCTGGTCGCGGTTCTGGTATTGGTGGCCAGCTTTTTCGTGCCCGGCGGGCCGACCGGCGCCGGCTGGACGCTCTATCCGCCGCAGGTGATCCTACAGGGCACACCGGGCCATGATTGGGGCATCATCCTGATGCTGGTTTCCCTGATCATATTCATCGTCGCCTTTACCATGGGGGGTCTAAATTATGTGACCACGGTGTTGCAGGCCCGTACCCGCGGCATGACCCTGATGCGGATGCCGCTTTCGGTCTGGGGAATTTTCATGGCCACGATTTTGGCTCTTCTGGCTTTCCCGGCCCTGTTCGTCAGCGCCGTGATGTTGCTTCTCGACCGCACGCTGGGGACCAGCTTTTTCATGCCGGCAATCATCTCGATGGGAGAAACACTCGATTACGGCGGCGGTAACCCGCTGCTGTTCCAGCATCTGTTCTGGTTTTTCGGTCACCCGGAAGTGTATATCGTCGCCCTGCCCGCCTTTGGTATTGTCTCGGATCTTTTGAGCGTGCACGCGCGCAAGAACATTTTCGGCTATCGCATGATGGTCTGGGCCATCGTGGCCATCGGTGTCCTTAGCTTTGTTGTCTGGGCCCACCATATGTACGTCAGCGGCATGAATCCCCTGTTCGGATTCTTCTTTGCCACCACCACCCTGATCATTGCGGTACCCACCGCGATCAAGGTGTACAACTGGGTACTGACGCTGTGGCGCGGCGATATCCATCTGACCGTACCGATGCTCTTTGCGATCGCCTTTATCCTGACCTTCGTGGTCGGCGGACTAACCGGGCTGTTCCTCGGCAATGTGGTGGTCGACGTGCCGCTCTCGGATACGTATTTCGTGGTGGCGCATTTCCATATGGTGATGGGCGTGGCGCCGATTCTGGTGGTCTTCGGGGCGATCTATCACTGGTATCCCAAAATAACCGGCCGCATGCTCAACGATGCCATGGGCAAGTTTCATTTCTGGGTTACGTTCCTGGGAACCTACGCCATCTACTTCCCGATGCACTATTTGGGATTTGTCGGTGTGCCGCGCCGTTATTACTCCATTGAAGGCACCGACTTCATTCCGGCATCGGCGGTGACGCTGAACCAGAGCATCACAATCGCCGCCTTCATCGTTGGCGTTGTGCAGATCTTGTTTATTTACAACCTCATTTGGAGCTATTTCAAAGGCAAGCCATCGGGACCGAACCCCTGGAAGGCCACCTCGCTTGAGTGGCAGACCCCGCAAACGCCCCCGGTGCATGGCAATTGGGGACCCAATCGGCCGCTTGTGTACCGCTGGGCATATGACTACAGCGTGCCCGGCGCGGCACAGGATTACCTGCCCCAGACCATGTCGCCGGACGATCCGATCGTCGGTGGGCATTTGGGCCGCGGCGATGAAAAAGATCACCACTCATGAGCATTTTCCGCATACTTGCCACCAAACCATGGGAGCGCAATGAAGCGTCACTGGGCGACCTGCACGGCGGCGGCGAGCTATCGCTGCCGACCCAGAAAATCGGCCTGTTCGTTTTTCTGTCGGTGGTGACTGTCCTCTTTGGTCTGATCGCGGCAGCCAATGTGATGCGCATGAAATTCGGCGACTGGCAGCCCCTTACCGATCCGCAGATGCTGTGGGTCAACACCGGCGTTCTGGCGTTTAGCAGTCTAGCCTTGCAATGGGCCAGCGTGTCGGCCCGCCGGCAAAACCTAAAAGGCCTGAAGATCGGCTTTTTCCTTGGCGGCGTGCTGGCTGTGGCCTTTTTGGCCGGCCAGATTCTGGTCTGGCGGAATCTGATCGATTCCGGCCATGTCGTGCTTGGAAACTCAGCCAATGGCTTTTTCTATATGATCACCGCGATCCACGGGCTTCATTTGCTGGGGGGCTTGTGGGCCTGGGGCAAATCCGCGGTCAGAATCGGTCGGGGCGTCGAGATCCGGGAACTGCGACTCGGCGTCGAGCTATGTACGCTTTACTGGCATTTTCTGCTTCTGGTTTGGCTGGGTATGTTTGCCCTTTTGTTGAGGACCTAGGAAGGAAATTAGGGGAATGGCGAATCAGATGGTGACTGCGAGCGGCGATGTCGTAGCCCTCGAGCCGGGATTGAAAGGGGTGACCGCAGACTGGTCGTCTGACCAGCGGGCGTTCAAGAACGTCCCCTGGGGCAAGGCGATGATGTGGATCTTCCTGGTCAGCGACACCTTCATCTTTTCCTGCTTCCTGGTCTCCTACATGACCGTTCGCATCTCGACGACCGTACCCTGGCCGATTCCCAGCGAGGTTTTCGCGCTTAGTTTTGGCGGTGAGCCCATCCCGCTTATTCTGATTGCCATAATGACCTTCATTCTGATCTCGAGCAGCGGCACCATGGCCATGGCCGTGAATTTCGGCTACCGGCGCGACCGCAAAAAGACAGCCGCACTGATGATCGTCACGGCGCTTTTCGGCGTCGCCTTTGTCAGCATGCAGGCCTTCGAATGGACCAAACTGATCTTCGAAGAAGGCGTGCGGCCCTGGGGCAATCCGATGGGCGCCGCTCAATTCGGCTCGACCTTTTTCATGATCACGGGGTTTCACGGCTTGCACGTCTCGGTCGGCGTGATTTATCTGACCACCGTGGCCATCAAGGTTCTGAAAGGGGATTACGAGGCACGGGGAAATTATCAAATCGTCGAGATCACAGGGCTCTATTGGCACTTTGTCGATCTTGTGTGGGTGTTCATCTTCGCATTGTTCTATCTTTGGTAAGGGGAAACCATGGCTCACGTTGAAGGACAACAACATCCGATCGCGATCTATTTCAAGATCTGGGGTTTGCTGTTTGTACTAAGTTTCTTTTCCTACATGGTCGATTACCTTCAGTTCGAGGGATACCTGCGCTGGTTCCTGATCCTCTTGTTCATGTTCCTCAAGGCCGGATTAATCGTTTCCGTCTTCATGCATATGATGTGGGAGCGGCTGGCCATGATTTATGCCATTCTCCTGCCGCCGCTGTGCCTTCTCGTTCTGATCGGCCTGATGACGATGGAGGCCGACTATACCTTCCTGACCAGGGTGCTGTTCTTCGCAGGTCCCTAGGTGCCGTGACGCCGGCCTGGTGCCAACGCATTTTCATTGATCAGTCGTACTGGGGGGTGCGCTCGACGATCTGGCAGTAAAGGTGCCAGGTGGCGTGTCCCAGGATTGGCATCACGACGGCCAGGCCGACAAAGAACGGGATCGACCCAAGAAACAAGCTGACTGCGACAATCAGACCCCAGACCGACATCGATTGGGGGTTGATCGCCACGGCCCGGATCGAGGTGCGAATCGCGGTTACCACATTGACATTCTGATCGAGCATCAGGGGGATCGAGACGATGCTGACGCTTAAAGCGACGACGGCGAACAAAAAGCCGGCGCCGGTGCCGACCAACATGAGTGTCCAGCCTTCCTTGGTCAGAAAGATCTGGTCCACAAAGCCGCCGATGGTTTCCGGGACTGTGTCGCCGAAAATGGCCACGTATATGGCCTGCGCGGTACCCATCCAGGCCAGGAATATGACGATCAGGAAAAGACCGAACAGGGCGATCTGCGGAAAGGCGGGCGAGCGAAAGACGTCAAAGGCATGGGTCCAGGACACATCACGTCCGCGGGCCCGGCGGCGGCTGATTTCGTACATGCCGGTTGCTGCCAGAGGACCAATGATGGCGCCCCCCGCAAGCAACGGGAACAGGAGGGGCAGCACGTCGTAGCCGAATGATAGCCTGGCCATAATCAAGGCCATAACCGGGTAAATGACCGACAGGAAAAGCAGATGGCTCGGCCGGGCGTTAAAGTCGGCGATCCCCTTCATCAGGGCCATTTTGACGTCGCTCCGATTGACATTGTGAACGATCGGCAGGCCGTCTTTAGACGGATGGCGGACGGCAACTTCTTCGGCCATTCTGGTCCCCTCGGACATTTCATCGCATAGCTTCGAGGCCGGCTCGCAACATTTGGGCGCGGCCCGACATAGTGTGCCAAAGCGACGTTTTATTGCAAGAGGCAGGTGGCGACTTTTTTAGCCGGAAAAGCTTGGCGACCCCAGGGGGATTCGAACCCCCGTTTCTAGCGTGAAAAGCTAGCGTCCTAGACCGGACTAGACGATGGGGTCAGGAAGCCGTCAGGTGTTTAGCCGCCTGCTACCCCTTTCGTCAACCCGTTTCTTGACCACGCCGCGAGCCATGACAAGGTCGAAGATCTAAACTTCAGCCGAGGCTGCATCGTCAAGGATCAACTCGACCCTCGGCGGCGAATACCATTCGTCTTTTTTGACCCGGCCCGCCAAGTGCCAGCGCTGCCCGACGCCCCGAAGGAGCGCTTGCCCAAGCGGTTCGCCGGCCGCCCGGAAGGCAATTCCCTTCAGGCGTTGGCCGTCCGCTTGCCCGAATATCAGCCGCACATGGTCAGCCCCGACGATGTCAGCCTTGAAGAGTGTTACGCCGCGCAAAACGAATCGCGGCGCCGGATTGCCGGCCCCGAACGGCCCGACCTGTTCGATCTGATCCATCAGCCCGGGGGTCAGACCGCCGATGCTAAGCTGGCCGTCAAACTCGTAGGGTCGAAGGACCAATTCATCACCCATACGGGTCCCCAACCAAGCCTCAAGAAACTCACGTAAGTTATTGATTTTACTGGTCTTCACAGTCAAACCTGCAGCCATGGGATGGCCACCGCCGCCGACCAGAAGGCCGCCGCGCAGGGCCTCGATCACGGCCGCTCCGATATCCAGCCCACTGATCGAGCGGGCGCTGCCTTTAGCTTCCTCGCCGTCGATCGCCAGCACGAAGGCCGGACGTCCGTAGCGCTCCTTCAAGCGGCTGGCGACAATGCCAATGACCCCAGGATGCCAGCCTTCGCTGGCCGCGAAGATCACCGGGCCCGGCACCCCGGCGGGGCCAAGTGTCGCCTCGATCCTCTCGATCGCCGCCGCCTGCACCTCGGCTTCAATGGCTTGGCGTTCCTTATTCAGGGCATCCAGTTGCTCGGCGATTTTCGCCGCCTCCGCACTGTCCTCGCTGGCCAGCAGCCGCGCACCCAGACCCGATTCGCCGACCCGGCCGCCGGCGTTGATCCGCGGCCCGAGGACGAAACCGGCATGGTAGGTGTTGGGCGCGGCGTCGATCCCGGCCAGATCGGCCAGCGCCACCAGCCCCTGATTGCCTCGTCGGGCCATGACTTTCAGCCCTTGGCAGACAAAGGCGCGGTTCAGACCTTTTAGCGGCACCACGTCGCAGACGGTCCCCAAAGCCACCAGATCGAGCAGAGCCTTGAGATCCGGCTCGGGCCGCGTGTCGCCATACCAGCCCTTTTCACGCAGCGCACGATTGAGACCTACGGCCAGCATGAAGGCCAGCCCGACCGCCGCCAAGTGGCCAAGGCCACTCTCGTCATCTAATCGGTTGGGGTTGATGACGGCGGCTGAAACCGGCAACCGCGCTTCGGCTTTGTGGTGATCGACTACGATCACATCAAGACCGGCTTCTTTGGCCGCCTCGAGCGCCTCGAAGGCCATAATCCCGCAATCGACCGTGATCACCACCGAAATCCCTTCGCTGGCTAGCTGCTGCATGGCCGCCGCGTTCGGCCCATATCCTTCTTTCAAACGGTCGGGGATGTAGACCCGTATCCCCACGCCGAGGGCCCGGAAAAATCGATCCAAGAGCGCCGCAGATGTCGCCCCGTCTACGTCATAGTCACCAAAGACGGCGATCCCCTCGTCCCGTTGTATCGCCTGCAAGAGCCGCACCACCGCGGCGTCCATATCCAGCAGAACGGAGGGGTCCGGCAGACTCCGGCGCAGGCTCGGATTGAGAAAGCCGTCTGCGTTTTCGGCATCCACCCCACGGGCCGCCAGGAGCCTGCCCACCACCTCCGGCAGATCATGCTGCTGTGAGATTTGGGCGGCCAGGCGCTCATCATACGAGCGTCTGACCCAAGACCGGCCTTTGAGCGATAGGTTGCCGCCGAGCAGGAGTTCCTGGCCTGCCTCCACCATCTCCATGTCAGGCCAGAATGTGATCGGTTTCGACCCAGCGGATGGTGTGGCTGGCCGAGCGCAAGACAAGGGTTTGGGTTGAAAGGCCGCCAAAGCGGCTTTTGCGCACGCCTTTCAAGAGCGCCCCATCGGTGACCCCGGTGGCGGCGAAGATCACATCGCCGCGGGCCAGATCGTCGATGTCATATTTTTTGTCGAGATCGGTAATGCCGAGGCGATGGGCGCGGTCCTTTTCGTCGTCGTTCTGGAATACCAGCCGGGCCTGAAACTGGCCGCCAAAGCACTGGAGGGCGGCGGCGGCCAGCACCCCCTCCGGCGCCCCGCCGGTGCCGATATAGATATCGACATTATTATCCGGCAGTGCCGTGCGCATGGCGCCGGCCACATCGCCGTCACTGATCAACTCCACGCGGCAGCCGATTTCCCTGAGTTGGCGCATGATCTCGTCGTGGCGCGGCCGATCAAGTATGCAAGCCGTAATTTCGCCCGGCGATACCCCTTTGGCTGCCGCCAGGTTGCGCACATTCTCGGCCGGTTCCTTGTCGAGATCAATGAGGCCTTTCTTATAGCCGCTGCCGATGGCGATCTTTTCCATATAGGTATCAGGCGCATTCAGAAGATGCCCCTCGGCGGCAATCGCCACCACCGCCAGAGCATTGGAGCCGCCCTTCGCCGTTATCCTCGTGCCTTCCAATGGATCGAGCGCAATATCGATTTTCGGACCTTCCCCGGTGCCGACCTTCTCGCCGATAAACAGCATTGGCGCCTTGTCCCGCTCTCCCTCGCCGATCACAACCGTGCCGTCGATTGGCAATGCATTCAGTGCCGCACGCATGGCCTCGACCGCCACCTGATCGGCTTTTTTTTCGTCGCCCAGCCCGACCGTCCTTGAGGCCGCCAAGGCTGCCGCTTCGGTCACCCGCACAAGCTCCAAAACCAGCACCCGGTCCAGTCGTTCCGTCGAGGTCATGGGTTCCCCTCCCTGGGACAATTTAAGCGTTGCGGCCGGCCCCCTCGCCGATCGCCATATGCGAGCGATCAAGTTTAAAATAGAGCAAAACCGGGGCGGCGATAAAGACCGAGGAATAGGTGCCGACAAAAACGCCCCAGATCATCGCCGCGGTAAACCCCTTGATCACGGCCCCGCCAAAGAAGAACAGGGAACCCAGCGCCAACAGTGTGGTTAGCGAGGTCATGATGGTGCGGCTCAGGGTGTTGTTTAGCGACAAATTGAGGACATCCACAATCGGCTTGTTCCGGAACTTGCGCAAGTTTTCTCTGATCCGGTCATAGATCACCACCGTGTCGTTCAAGGAATATCCGACGATGGTCAGAATCGCCGCAACAATCGACAGGTTGAATTCCAGCCCAATCACTGAAAAGAAGCCCATGGTCAAGACCACGTCGTGAAGCAGCGCAATGACCGCACCGACGCCGAAATGCCACTCGAACCGAAACCAGATGTATAAAAGCACCGCCCCTACAGCGACCAGCACGGCCAGCACCCCCGCCTCTACCAGCTCGCCGCTGACCTTGGGCCCGACAAATTCGACCCGCCGGTAACTGAGGCCCTCCATGACCGCCTCAAGCGCCTCCTGAACTCTTCGGACCACCTGTTGTTGCGCCTCCTGTTCAGCCTTGACGACCTCAGACCGGCTCATATCTTCTGTCACCGCGGCCGGCTGGCGCTCGATGCGGATCAGCACTTCGTTTTTCGTGCCAAAGGCCTGCACGGCCACGTCCCCGAACCCTTGCCCGCCCAGGGCCGAGCGGAACAGCGCCAGATCGGCCGGCGCTTGGGTTCCGACCTCGATCAGGATGCCGCCTTCAAAGTCGATACCCTTGTTCACGCCCTGGATAAATAAGATGCCGATCGACAGAACGATCAATGTAGCCGAGAAGATCGCCGCCGGAAAACGATAGCGGAGGAACGGAATGTTGGTTTCCTCGGGAACCAGCTTTAGAAGTTTCATCGCCCGCTCCCTACAATCTCAAGCTGGTCGGGCGGCGACGGCGCAAGGTGGTGGCTATCATCAGCCGGGTTACGGTGACCGCCGTAAAGACAGAAGTAATGATTCCGATCGCCAGCGTGACCGCAAATCCCTTGACCGGTCCCGAGCCGAACTGGAACAGAATGACAGCCGCGATCAGGGTCGTGATATTGGCATCGAGAATCGTCGGCAAGGCATGACTGTAGCCCTTCTCGACCGCCTGCAACGGCGATCGGCCGATCCTGACTTCTTCGCGTATACGCTCGAAAACAAGCACATTTGCGTCAACCGCCATGCCGACCGTCAGGACGATGCCGGCGATACCCGGCAGTGTCAGCGTTGCCTGGATGACCGACAGAGTGCCAAAAATGATCATGATATTGATTATAAGCGCCACATTGGCGGCGACCCCGAACCAGCCGTAGGAAAGAATAATAAAGACCAGCACCGCGGCCATTCCGATGAGTGCCGCCATTTTTCCCGCGGCAACCGAATCGGCCCCGAGATCGGGCCCTACCGTTCGCTCCTCCAAGACCGTTAGCTCGGCCGGCAGGGCTCCGGCCCGCAACAGGATGGACAGATTGTTCGCCGTCTCGACCGTAAAGCTGCCGGTGATCTGGGCGGTTCCACCGAGGATCGGCTCCTGGATTCTGGGCGCGCTGATCACTTCGTCGTCGAGGACGATCGCAAACAGCCGCAGGACATTGCGGCGTGTCGCCTCACCAAACTTCCTGGCTCCCGTGATGTCGAAGCTGATGATCACCGCCGGCAGACCATTCTGGTCGAATCCGGGCCTGGCGTCCTTAACATTCTCGCCCGAGACCATTGGCCGACGCTGGACGACAATCGGCACGCCCATATCCACTTGCGGTAGAACCTTCCAGCCCGGCGGGATGCGGCCGCGCTGGATATCGATCGGCGAGATATTCTCGTCGACCAAATGGAAGGTCAGACGGGCTTTTGTGTTCAGCATGTCGCGAAGCTCTGCCGGATCCTGAAGACCCGGAACCTGAACCAGTATTCGTTCGCCACCCTGGCTCTGAATACTCGGCTCGCGTGTCCCCATTTCGTCAACCCGTCGGCGGATGACCTCGATCGACTGGGCGAGCGCCTGCTGGCGCCGCTCCTGGATTCCTTCGGGCGTCAGACTGAGCTGAAACGCACCGCCGCCCAGATCGTCGATATCCACATCGCGGGACGGCACAACGCTCAGACCGCTAACAATCGGCTGGGAAAGCTCATCGAGAATATCGACCACGTGCCCCGGCGCCACTTCGCCGCGGGTCTGAAAGACGATCGCCCCGTCCTTGATCGAAAGGCCGGTGTAGCGGATCCGGTTCTGGCGCAGGATTGAGCGCACCTCATCAAGAAGAATTTCGAGCCGCTCGGCGATCACCCCTTCCATATCCACTTCGAGAAGCATGTGCGAACCGCCCTGCAGGTCGAGCCCCAGGCTGACCTGCTGGGTTGGCAGGATGGCCGGGAACCGCGCGAGCTGCTGCTCGGAGAAAAAATTCGGCAGCGCCGTGAAAAATCCGGCCAGACAGATCGTAATCACAAGGCCAATCTTCCAGGCCGGGAAGGTCAGCATATTTCCTTGAGCCATGAGTGAGTTACCCGTTGAATCCCGGCCAGGATGCCGGCTAGTTGCCTTTTTTCAGCGTGCCTTTGACACGCACGTCGGACAAGGTGGATTTGAGCACATTGACCCGCACGTTATCGGCAATCTCGACCTGCACCTCGTCGTCCTTGACCCGGATTACCTTGCCGACGATGCCGCCGCCGGTAACCACCGTATCGCCCCGCTTGGCGGCCGCGACCATCGCCCGGTGTTTTTTCATGCGTTGGTTCTGTGGGCGAATGAGCAGGAAATAAAAGATGACGATGATCAGGCCCCACATCAGGACGCTGCCAAAAATGGGGCTGCCGGTTTCGACGCCGGCGGTTTGCGCAAGAGCTTGGGAAATAAACATATGGCTACTCTGTCGCTATTCCAATTTTGAGTCTGGTCCGGGGTCGCTGGTGGCGCGAATATAGCCGCCCTGCCACCAAAAGCAACCGCTTGTCTAATCAGGGGACCGAGAGCGCTCTTTTCAAGGGATGCCTAGAACGCGGCCAAATATTTCAGGGGGTTGACCGCCGTCGTTCCCTTGCGCACTTCGAAATGCAACTGCGGCTCCTTGACCCCTCCGGTGTTGCCGGATCGGGCGATCAACTGACCTCGGCCGACCGTGTCGCCGCGCTTGACCAACAGCTCCTCATTGTGGGCGTAAGCTGTAACCCAGCCGTCGCTGTGGCGGATCAGGATGAGATTGCCGTAGCCCTTCAAACCGTCCGCCGAGTAGACGACGATCCCGGCTTCGGCCGCCCTAACGGCGCTGCCGGCTTTGGCCCGAATATTGATCCCGTCGTTATGCAGGCCGCCCGCCTTGGGGCCATAACTCGAGAGCACCCGGCCCTTCAAGGGCCACATGAAGGCGCTGCCCTGACGCGGCGGCGGGGACGGTAGCGCGGCTTTCTTTTGGCCCCTGGGCGACGGCCCTGCGTTATTGGCCGGTGGGCTGGTATGGCCCGGTATTTTAAGCCGTTGTCCGATCTCCAGCCGATAGGGTGGTTTGAGGCCATTGAGGCGCACCAGGCTGGTCAGGCTAACCGCATATTGGCGCGATATTCCGTAGCTTGTCTCGCCCCTGCGGACCATATGATAGGCCGGCACCGGCAATTGCAGGCGGTCGCCCGGCCGCAAGACATAGGGCGCCCGAAGACCATTGGCTCGGATGATCTGCTGGGCATCCAGACCATGCCGGCGGGCGACGCCATAGACTGTATCGCCGCGCCGGACCCGGTATTCGGCGGCGATAGCGCTTGGCGTTTTGACCACCGGCGCATCGCTTGCCCGATTGATGATGCTGGCCGGTTTTGAGCGCGGCTTGGGCACCGGTATGGGAGCGTTTCTGACCTCGTATTTGGGTTTAATGTTGCGATAGTCGCTCGAAATCCCGCAGGCCGGCAGCGTTAGAATCGACAAAAGCATAGCCAATTTTGCAAGACGCCGCCATTCGGCAGGCGCAATAACCGGCAATCGTTTCGCTCGGGCGCGCATGTCTCGAATCTTAAGAGTGGATCAAAGGCCTTGCAAGTGCCTCAGTCCTGATCGAGCCGTGCCGTCAGCTGGGCCAACGTATCTTTGTGTGTCAGGTCAAGATGCAGCGGCGTGATAGAAACCCAGCCGTTCTGAACCGCCCAGAGATCGCTGGCCTCGGCCGAGGTCTCGCCGTCCCGGCGCAGATCGAACCAATAATAAGGAAAGCCGCGGGGATCGAGGCGCTCATCGACCCTCAGGCGACCGAGATCCCGACGGCCCTGGCAGGTGACTCGACGTCCTTTCAAGGGACCGCGTTCGGCCGAGGGAAAGTTGATATTCAGACAAACCCCTTCGGGCCAGCCTGCGGCCACCAAATCCCGCAACAAAACCTCGGTATGCGCGGCCGCCACCTCCCAGTCGGCCCGTCGCTGGTCGCGCCGCCGCTCCTGACTTAAGGCCAGGGAAGGGACACCGGCCAGCGACCCTTCAAAGGCCGCCGCGACGGTCCCCGAATAGGTCAAGTCCTCGGCCAGATTGACGCCCCGATTAATCCCCGAGAGCAGAAGCGTCGGCGGTTGATCCTTCATAATGTGATTGAGCGCCAGCATGACGCTGTCGGTGGGCGTGCCGCTGATTGCAAATCGGCGCCGGTTCAACCGACGGATCCGCATCGGCTCGCTTAGGGTAAGCGAATGGCCGGCCCCCGATTGCTCGCTTTGTGGGGCTATCACCCAGACCTCGTCGCTCAGGGCGCCTGCAATATCTTCCAGAAGCTTGAGGCCGCTGGCCTCGATGCCGTCGTCATTGGTAACCAGAATCCGCTCGAAGCTGGGCGGCGCCCAGGTCATGCGGCGCCGATCGTTTCTTCGCCGTTCATATAGCTGCGAAGAACTTCCGGAATTTCGATCGAGCCGTCGGCCCGCTGATAGGTCTCCATAATCGCGATCAACGTCCGACCGACCGCCAGGCCGGAACCGTTAAGGGTATGCGGGAAGCGGCTCACCTTGTCGCCATTTTTGCGGCAGCGCATGTTCATGCGCCGGGCCTGAAAATCGCCGCAGGTCGAGCAGCTTGAAATCTCGCGGTAGCGACCCGGCCCCGGCAACCAGACCTCAAGGTCATAGGTGCGTTGGACGGAAAAGCCCATTTCCCCGGTCGACAGTTCCATGACCCGGTAGGCCAGCCCCAATTGCTTGAGAACCTCCTCGGCGCAGCCGGTCATGCGCTCCAGTTCAGCGTCCGAGTCTTCAGGCGCCGTTATGCTCACCAGCTCGACTTTTGAAAACTGGTGCTGGCGCATCATGCCGCGCGTATCTTTGCCGGCCGAACCCGCTTCGGAGCGGAAACAGGTGGTCAGCGCGGTATAGCGTAGCGGCAGATCATCTTCCTTCCATATGGCGTCGCGCCCCAGATTGGTAAGCGTTACCTCGGCCGTGGGGATGAGCCACAGGCCGTCTTCGGTGCGGTACGATTCCCCGGCGAATTTGGGCAGTTGCCCGGTCCCGAACATTGCTTCCTCACGCACCAATGCAGGCGTCGCGACCTCTTGATAACCGTGCCCGCTTGTATGCAGATCGAGCATGAACTGCCCCAAGACCCGCTCAAGCCGCGCCAGAGCGCCTTTAAGGATCACAAACCTGGCGCCCGACATGCGGCCAGCGGCTTCGAAATCCATCAAGCCGAGGTTTTCCCCCAAGTCGAAATGTTCACGCGGCTCGAATTCAAACTGGCGCTTGTCTCCGACCTCTCGGATCAGCCGGTTTTCAGCTTCACCTTCACCGTCCGGTACCCCCTCGAGCGGCAGGTTGGGCAATTGGGCCAACAGAACGTCAAGCTCGTTTGCCAGGCCACGTTCGTGATCTTCGTTTTCCTGGATCGATGATTTCAGCTTGCCGCCCGCGGTCACCAGATCGCCGGCGTCCTGGCCGGCCGCCTTGGCCTGGCCAATCTCTTCCGAAAGTTTGTTGCGTTGCGCTTGGGCCTCCTGAACCAGAGTCTGAAATTTTCGCCGCTCTGCATCGAGCTTGAGAAGACGGGCCGCGACCGGGCCTTCCCCCCGTCGCGCCAGTGCCTTATCGAAACCGTCGGGATCGTCCCGGATGAGTTTCAGATCGAACATCTAGAAAGTTCCCCCAGGGCCGTTCAGTCGCCTTCCTCTGCCTCGCGGCGCTTTTCACTCAGCCGGATGGCGAAGATGGACAATTCATAAAGAAGCAGTACGGGAATGCCAAGCAAGACCTGAGAGATCACATCGGGCGGCGTCAGGAAGGCGGCCACTACAAAAACGATGATCAATGCGTATTTGCGCTGCCGGCGAAGACCGTCGGCGGTTACCAAACCGGCCCGGCCCATCAGCGTCAGCAGCACCGGCAACTGAAAACTGATGCCAAAAGCGATGATCAGCTTCATCACCAGGGAGAGGTACTCGCCGACCCTGGCCTCCAGCTCGATCGGCAGGCCGCCGCCGGTGCCTGGCGTCTCGAAGCTCAAGAAAAACTGCCAGGCAAGCGGCATGACAAGGTAGTACACGAGGGAGGCACCGAGAAAGAACAGGGCCGGCGTGGCCACCACAAAGGGCAGAAAGGCCCGGCGCTCGTTCTTGTAAAGCCCGGGCGCCACGAATTTCCAGATTTGTACGGCAATGATCGGCAGGGTTAGAAACAAACCGCCAAAGAAAGCGATTTTGAGCTTGACCACAAAAGCTTCGTGAAGAGCAGTGAAAATCATCCGCCGCCCTTCCTGGCCTGCGAACGCATCGGCCAGAGGCTGGACCAGAAAGTCGAAGATTCTGTCCGAGAAAACGTAACACACCACCATGCCCACAAAGAGGCCGCTGAAGGCAATGATCAGGCGCCGGCGCAATTCAATAAGATGCTCCAGGAGCGGCGCTTTGTTTGCGTCCACCGCCTCACGATCCGTGGCCGTGGTCATGACCCGGACTCCTCGTTATCCCCGGGCTGTTTTTCTCCGCCCTTATCCTGGCCGTTATCTTCGGGTTGGGTCTGCTTCTCCTGACCGGCTTTTTCGACCGGCGGATCGCCAAGAAAATGCTCGTCCATGACCGGATTGTCGAATTCGTGCTCCGGATCAAGCACCTGTTGGATCATGTTTTTGGGATCGAGCTTGCGGCCGGCCGCATTAGCCTCGTTGATAATCTCGTCCAACTCGGCCTCCCTGGCCAGTTGGTCGAACTGACGCCGAAATTCGCTCGAGGCCGCCCGGATCTTGCGAGCCCAGCGTCCCATGCCACGCATCATTCTGGGAAGATCCTTCGGACCGATAACAATGACCGCGATCACGACGATCAAAAGGAGCTCGGTTCCGGCAATGTCAAACATCGAATACCCTCGCCAACCGAAGGCTGTTCGGGCAGGTCAAACCACTCGCCCGCCCAGGACCCCACCTTCGCGCGATCTTAAGACTTATCGGATTCTTCCAATTTTTCCTCGCCTTTATTGTCGGCGTCATTACTGCCGTCTTCGTCATCCCCGGAGTCTTCTTTCAGACCCTTCTTAAAGCTCGTGATTCCCTTGGCCAGGTCGCCCATCAGGGCGGAAATTTTTCCGCGACCAAAGAGAAGCACGATCAGGATGACGACGAGGATAATACTACCGAGGCCTGGTGACATTGAAAGCTCCTTCCTTAAATCCTGGCATGCTGCACGCCAAGCGCGGCGGCACATGCGAGCCGCATTTTGTCAGATTACAGAACGCTCCGCAACCGGCTCGAGGGGTGAAAATACGCCGCGCTGATCACTCGCTGTCGTAGCGAAAACAACGAAAATCCTCGGTTTGCACGCTAAGGTGCACGGTTTCCCCAATCTGTCGGTTATGACCCCTCCCAAGTTTGACAAACAGGCTGGCCTCCGGTTCGGCCAGCTTGACGACCGCTATATCCATCGCCCCAAGCTGGCGCAGATCGGCGATGCGGCCTTTATGGCCGCTGCCCTGGTCGACCAATCTGACCGCATCTTCGCGGAACATCACCAGGACCCTGGGGCTCGGTTCAAATCCCTCGGCCGGTCCGCTACCGAACGGAGTGTCGACGCGACCGCCGGCGACCTGTCCCGAGATCCGGTTGGGGGCCCCGAACAGCTCCATCACGAACGGTGTCGCCGGCAGGTCGTAGATCTCATCACCGCTGCCAACCTGCACCAAGCGGCCCTCGAACATTACCGCGATGCGGTCGCCGAGCGCCAAGGCCTCCTCGGGATCATGAGTAACGATGAGACTCGGCACCTGACGTTCCAGCAGGATCTGCCGGGTCTCTTCGCGGACGATGGCCCGGGTTTTGACATCGAGGCCCGAAAACGGTTCATCCATCAACATCACCGCCGGATCGGGCGCCAACGCTCTTACCAGAGCGACGCGCTGCTGTTCACCGCCCGAAAGCTCATGCGGCCACGACCCGGTCTTACCTTCCAAACCGACCCGGGCCAAAAGACCGAACGCTTTTCCTTCCGCTTCGTCGGGCGGCAGATTCTGAAGCCCGAAGCGGACGTTATCGAGCACTTTTAGATGCGGGAAAAGAGCATATTCCTGAGGCACCAGACCAATTCGGCGGTCTTCGGGCGGTACGTGAAGGCCTGGCTTCGACACAGAATGTCCGGCGATCTTTATGTCGCCCTGATCGAGGCTCTCGAGCCCGGCTGCGAGCCGCAAAGCGGTCGTCTTCCCGCAACCCGAGGGTCCCAAGAGGCAAACGATTTCGCCGACCGAGATGGCAAGTGAAAAATCGCGGACCGCCGGAATGTTGCCGTAACAGAAACTGACATTTACGAATTCAAGTCCGTCGGTCATCTCGTCACGCTCTTTCGGGGATTGACTGGCCTCGCGGATGATGGCGCCAATATCTATTCCTCTTCGCCCTCGTCAGCCATGGTCTCCGCGGCAATTTCCATCTCGAGCTGGGCCTTTTTTTCAAGCCGCTCTTTCTCGGCCGCCGCCATTTCCTTCTGCATGCGCCCCAGAGCCTGGTCGACGCTGTCCAAAAGACCTGCCGCTTTGAGTTCATCGACACCCGGCAAATCCTCAACCGATTCGAGACCGAAATGCACAAGAAACTCTGGCGTCGTGCCATAGGTCACCGGCCGGCCCGGCGTGCGGCGGCGGCCCATTGGTTTGATCCAGCCGGCCTCCAATAGAATATCCAGTGTGCCGCGCCACAGACCGACGCCACGCAACTCTTCGATCTCGGCCCGCGTGACCGGCTGATGGTAGGCGATGATGGCCAAGGTCTCGACGCCGGCTCGCGACAGCTTCCGGGTATCCTCGACCTCTTTGCGCAGCAGGAACGAGAGGTCCGGCGCGGTCCGAAAATACCAACGGCCAGCGGCATTCACGAGATTGACGCCACGGCCGCTATAAAGGCGCCGGATGGTCTCTATTTGCGCCTCGACATCGGCGTCATCGGGCAGCCGTTCCTTAATATCCTCAACCGAGAGCGGCTGGTCGGTGGCGAACAAGAGCGCTTCGACCATTCTTAAATGTTCGCTTTCGTCGTTGATGCTGCTCACTTCGGATGCCGTATCGTCAGGCATGAATCATCTGCTCCCTAGCCCTTTTGTCCTTCCTCGGTCCGTTCCCTGCGGCGCAGATACAAGGGTCCAAAAGCCTCCATCTGGCGAATTTCCGCCTTGCCCTCGCGGGCCAGTTCCAGGCCGGCCAGAAACATGCTGGCTACAGCGGATTTGCGATACTGGGGATCGCGCGTGTCGGCCGGCAGAAATTCCGACAACACCGTCCAGTCAAGCGCCTTGCCGATCAGTCTGGATAGCCGGTGCAGCGCCTCGTCCAGGGAATAGACGGGCCGGGGTTGGATCGTCAAATGACCGATCGAGGCGCGAAGGCGCTGCTCGGAATAGCCCTTCAACAACTCATAGAGCGTCACATCATAGGCAGACTTGCGCAGGATCCGAATACCTTCCGGGGCCCCACGCATGAAAACATCGCGCCCGACCCGGTTGCGCGACATCAACTGCGCCCCGGCTTCGCGCATGGCCACCAGCCGTTGCAGTTGCAGTTGCAGACGGGCCGCCATTTCCTCGGCGCTCTCGCCTTCTTCGTCCTCCTCGTCGGGAAGCAAAAGCCGTGACTTCAGATAGGCCAGCCAGGCGGCCATAACCAGATAGTCGGCCGCCAGCTCAAGTCTCAGGCCGCGCGCTTGGGTGATAAAGACGAGATACTGCTCAACCAGCTCAAGTATCGAGATTTGCGCCAGATCGACCTTCTGGGCGCGGGCCAGAATGAGAAGCACATCGAGCGGTCCCTCAAAGCCCTCGATACTAAGGACCAGGCGTTGGTCCTCGTCGAGATCATTAATCTCCGGGAAGTCAAGTTCCCCCTCTAGTAACTGATCGCTCATACCCCAGTCATACTCCGATCCCAAAGGTGGTCAATATCCAATTGGCAAGGGCATAGCTGGGCTCGAAAATGAGGTAACGCCCGATATCGAGATCAAGACCCAGTGGCCGGCCCAGCATCGGTAAAATAAAGACGATTCCGACCAGAATGAAAATCCCGTAGGGCGCAATCCGCCCATATCGCCGGGCCAGGTGCGGCGGCAACAGTCCGTAAGCAACCTTGCTGCCATCGAGCGGCGGCAGCGGCAACATATTGAGTACCGCCAAGAGGCAGTTCAGCAGAATAAGATTGGCAATGTTCTTGCCCAGCCAGCTACCCAGAAACTCCGGCAGGACCAAAGCGAGAGGCATCAGAAGGGCGCCGGCGATGGCCAGAAGGATATTGGCGCCGGGGCCGGCTGCGGCCACCAGAACCATGTCGCGCCGTGGTTTGCGCAAATTATTAGGGTTCACCGGAACCGGCTTTGCATAGCCGAAAATAAAGCCGCCCAAATAAAGAAGCAGCAGCGGCAGGATCACGGTCCCGAATAGATCCACATGGGCGATCGGGTTAAAGCTCAACCGGCCGGCCCGTTTGGCCGTATCGTCGCCGAGCCAGTGGGCGACATAGCCGTGGGCAGCCTCGTGTAAAGTGATGGCCAGAAGAACCGGGATCGCCCAGATGGGAAGCGCCCAGAAAAAACTCGTTATACTGTCCATCTTACTCCTCTTACTCTTCCAATCCGGCCAAAACGTCTGCCAGCCCCTGCGGTTCCGGCAATGGTCGACCTTCGGCTTCTTCGAGCCAAGCGTCGAGACGGGTTGCGGTCTGGCGGTCGAGTTCAGCCACCGCATTGGCCACCGCTTCCATCTCCTCGAGATCACCACCGCAATGCAGCACCAGATCTGTGCCCGCCCCGAGTACCGCCGCGGCTCGCCTGCCGAAATCGCCATCGAGCGCCCCCATGCCGATATCGTCCGAGATCAGGAGCCCCTCGAATCCGATATGGCCACGGATGATCTCGCTTACAATCTTCTGTGAGAGACTGGCCGGCCGCTCGCCGTCGATCGCAAGAAAGGCAACGTGGGCAGTCATCGCCAATGGCGCCGATGCACAAGCCGCGAAGGGTTTGAAATCCGTGGCCGCCAATTCGGCCAATGATGCTTCGACAACCGGCAGGGCCTGATGGCTGTCGGCCGGCGCCCGACCGTGGCCCGGAATATGCTTGATCACCGGCAGGCATCCAAACTCCAACATCGCCTCGACAGTCGCCTTTCCGAGTTCGGCCGTTACCGCCGGATCTTTAGAAAAGGCCCGGTCGCCAATGATTTCGTCGGCCCCCTGCACAGGAAGATCGAGCACCGGCAGGCAATCCACGTTGATGCCAAGGCGCCGCAGCTCTAGCGCAATCCTGGCAAGATTGAGCCGCAGGGCTGCCAGAGCGTA
Source organism: Pseudomonadota bacterium (assembly GCA_022566895.1). Classification (GTDB taxonomy): domain Bacteria; phylum Pseudomonadota; class Alphaproteobacteria; order Sphingomonadales; family SMXR01; genus JADFIA01. Next base: position 14,797 of record JADFIA010000003.1, on the reverse strand, counting down.
AGCGGGCGATTTCCCGTACTGCCGGCCAAAGCTCGCCATTGGCGGAAAGTCCGGCCAATGCGGTGGACCCAATCTCCGGACACGGCCCCCTTCCTGATCGATCAGGACCGCGGGCCGGCCGGTTTTTGCCGTCGCTTTGAGCTCCGTGATCAGAACGGCAAGCTGCGCCGGCGTCTCGATATTTCGCGAAAAGAGAATAAACCCGGCCGGTTGCTGGGCGGTGAAAAACGCACGTTCATTGGGTGTCAGGGCCGGGCCGCTGCAACCGAAAATGACCGGCTTTCGAAGGTGCCCCACGTCAAGGCACCACCACGTGGCATTCCTGACCGGCCGCTTTTAATTGGCTGCAGGCGCGCTCTGCTTCAGCCCGGGATCCAAAGGATCCGGCCCGCAGGCGATAGAGGGTTCGGGCGCCAAGGCTGACTGGCTCAATCTCGAAATCCAAAGCCGCCAGCACTGTCGAATGCCGGTTCTGCATGGCCCGCCAGTTGGTGCGGGCACTCTCCTCCTGACCAAAGGCCCCCAGCTGCAGCCGGTAATAGCCGGTCAGCGCGACCGGAGTTTGGCTCGGCCGGGGTTCCGCCTTTGGCGCCACTTCGATTGAAGGCGATGTGACAACCGGTTCGCTCGGGCTCGGTGCCTCGGTAGCCGGCGGTTTCGGCTCCGGCACCGGCTGAGGGCGCTCGAGCGGTTCTTCAGGGCCCGCAATAACTTTTTCTTCCAGCGGCTTTTCTTGGCCCGAGACCCGGCCAAAAACAAGGCGCTTCTGGTGCGGGACTTCCATACCGCCGCGCTCCGCCGGCTCGACCTTTGTCGGTCCGGCCGGTGCCTGGACGAGAAAGGGTGCATCGGGACCGACACCGGATGCACGGCCATAGAGATACCAGACCAGGCCGCTGAAAAGGACCATGGCCAAAATGGCCGCACCGGCTATCAGCCAGGTCCTGCGCAACGAGTCGTCTTCGATTTGAAGCTGCGATTGGTCGATAGACTCAAGCCAAGGCATCCTGTTTTCCGCCTTTCCACCCTGTCTGTCGTCGGCCCCTTGTCTAGAAGTTTGATCCTGCATCAGTGCATTTCCTCAACCGGTTCGACCCCCAGGACCTCTAGCCCCGAGGCAATAACAAGAGAGACGGCGACGATCATCGCCATCCTGGCGCGGGTCAGTTCCGGATTGCCGGCAATCACGAACCTCAAATCCGTTTCCTCGTTACCGCGGTTCCACAGGCTATGAAATTCGGAGGCCAGATCGTAGAGGTAAAAGGCCACCCGATGCGGCTCGTGCGCCTGGCTTGCCGCTTCCACGAGGCGCGGCCATTCGGTCATTTTGCGGATCAAGGAGATTTCAACCGGGCTCGACAGAAGCGACATGTCTGCCCTGGCCAGTGACCTGTGCCTAAACTTCATCTTGGGAAACGCCGCAGCCGCTTTTTTAAGCACCGAACAAACCCGCGCATGCGCATATTGCACATAGAACACCGGATTTTCACGGGACTGCTCGGTGACCTTGGCAAAATCGAAATCCAGCGGTGCGTCGTTTTTTCGCGTCAGCATGATAAAACGCACCACGTCGCGTCCGACCTTTTCCACAAGCTCGCGCAAGGTCACGAAGGTCCCGGCCCGCTTGGACATTTTGACCGGCTCGCCATCCTGATAGAGCCGCACCAGCTGGCAAAGCCGCACATCGAGCTCGGCCTTGCCATCGGACAAGGCCTTCAAGGATGCTCCAATCCGCTTCACGTAACCGCCGTGATCGGCGCCCAGAACGTCGATCTGGATCAGAAAACCGCGCTTGAGCTTGTCGTAGTGATAGGCGATGTCGGCTGCGAAATAGGTATAGCTACCATCTGATTTGCGCAGGGGACGGTCCACATCGTCGCCGAATTTCGTCGAACGGAACAGTGTCTGCGGCCGGGCCTCCCAGTCTTCGGGCATGCGGCCCTTGGGAGGATCAAGCACACCTTCGTAGAGAAGCCCTTTGTTCTTCAACGTTTCCAGGGTTTCTTCAATGCGACCCGAGGCAACCAGTTGGCGTTCAGAGAAAAAGACCTCATGCTCGATACCGAGCACCGCAAGATCACCCTTGATGATCTCCATCATCGCGGTGCTGGTTCTGTGGCGGAACAGCTCGAGCCAGACCTCCTCCGGCTGGTCAAGATGTAGGTCGCCCAACTCGTCCGCCAACTGCCGCCCGACCGGGACCAGATAGTCCCCGGGATAAAAATCCTCGGGCATTTTGCCGATCTGCCGCCCGAGAGCTTCGCAATAACGCATGTAGACCGAACGGGCCAGGTTATCGATTTGGGCTCCGGCATCGTTGATGTAATATTCCTTGGTGACTTTGTAGCCGACCTTGGACAACAAGTTGGCAAGCGCATCTCCGAACACCGCCCCACGCACATGCCCGACATGCATCGGCCCGGTGGGATTGGCGGACACATATTCGACGTTGACCTTTTGGCCGGCGCCGAGCTTGGAATCCCCATAGCGCGACCCGGCTTTGAGGATATCTTTGATTCGGGCCTGCCAGAACGCGTCGCCGACCCGCAGATTGATAAATCCCGGTCCGGCGGTCACGGCCGAATCAACATGCTTTAGGGCGGCCAGCCGCCGGGCAATCTGTGCCGCCAAATCGCGCGGTTCCGAGCCCGCCGATTTTGCCAATACAAGGGCCGCGTTGGTCGACAAATCACCGTGTTTTGGATCGCGCGGCGGCTCCAGCGAAATCACCGCTTCGCGGGCCTCCGCGGGCAACGTTCCGGCCTTAATCATATCTTCCACTATTTTCTTAAGTTCGTCTCGGAACCGGTTGAAAATATTCATGATATTTCGCTATCGACAAACAGTTTTTCGTGCTCCAGGAGGGCATACCGGTCGGTCATTCCGGCCACAAAATCGGCCGCCACACGAGCCGTCCGTGAGCTGCCCGGAGTGCCAACCAAATCCACCCACTCCCGGGGCATCTTTTCCGGCTCCTCGATATACAGGTTGAAAAGATCGCTGACCACCCTTTTCCCCTTGCGGCTCATGCTGTCAACCCGCTCATGCTGATACATATTCAGATTGAGGAATGACCGCAATTCGCTGAGCTCGGAATCCATCGATTCCGAAAATGCGATAACCGGGTCGGCGGCCGCCCGTATGGCTTCACACGAAGCCGGCGCAAGATCTCCGAGGCGCTCGCGCGATTGATCGAGGACATCGACAACCATTCGATTGATCAGACGGCGCCCGACTTCATGGATGAAAATATTGGCATCAAGATCGCCGTGGAGCGATCTGACATCGGCCATGACCCGCCCGACCAGCGGCACCTGGGCGATGGCTTCGGTCGAAAACAGGTTGGCCCGAAGACCATCGTCGATATCGTGATTGTTATAGGCAATATCATCCGAAAGCGCTGCCACCTGCGCTTCTGGGCCCGCGAAGGTATGAACTTCAAGGTCCTGCAATGGCAGATATTCGCGGATCCCCCAGGGGATGGATTTGGGTGGATCGGCTGGGTCGATCGCTGCTTTGTGAAGCGGCCCATTGTGTTTGGCCAGACCTTCAAGCGTCTCCCAGGTCAGATTAAGGCCCTCGAAATTGGCGTAGCGGCGCTCGAGCTTGGTCACCAGGCGGATCGCCTGGGCGTTATGGTCAAACCCGCCGAAGGGCTCCATGGCCGTATTGAGGGCTTCCTCGCCGGCGTGACCGAAGGGTGTATGCCCAAAGTCGTGGGCCAGGGCCAGGGCTTCAGCAAGATCGTCATTGATCCCGAGGGCCCGGCAAATGCTGCGGGCGATCTGGGAGACCTCTATCGAATGGGTAAGACGAGTCCGGTAATAGTCCCCCTCATGAAATACAAAAACCTGGGTCTTATGTTTCAGGCGGCGAAACGTGGCGCAATGAATGACGCGGTCCCTGTCGCGTTGGAAATGACTTCGATCGGGATCCTCCGGCTCCGCATGGAGACGGCCGCGACTGGCCGCGCTCTTGGTCGCAAATGGCTCCAAATGCCGCTCATATCCGGCCATGGCTCGATTTCCGCTCTTTTTTTCCGTTCCACCCCGGGCATCAAAGGAATTGACTTCTGGTTTCTGTTTCCTACATTGTCAAGCCTAGACCCAAGAGGCAACCGTTGGAGCATTGAAATTGCCTGAAGCCCAAACAAAAGACCCGATTTCGGTCTCCGAAAACGCCGCCCGGCGGATTTCGGAGCTGGTGATCAAGCAAGGTAACCAGAATCTGAAGCTCAGGCTTTCAGTCAAGGGCGGCGGCTGCTCGGGCTTTCAATATGATTTCGCCTTTGTCGAGACGCCCGAGGAAGGTGATATTCTGGTCGAGCGGGACGGCGCCAAGGTGGTTGTCGATCCGATGTCGCTGTTGTACCTGACCGGGGCGGAATTGGACTTTGTCGAAGACATCATCGGCTCGTCTTTCCGGGTTACAAATCCCAACGTCCAGGCGGCCTGCGGCTGCGGATCTTCCTTCACGCTGGCCTCCTGATCGCCTTTGAGTTACAGCGAGCCCTTTTCATTTTCCCAATTCCGGCTACGATTGCTGCAGCTTTCTTGACTGCGTGAGCCGGGAGCACGATTGGTGAAAATCGCCACCTTTAACGTCAATTCGATCCGCGCCCGCCTGCCCCGGGTTCTCGAGTGGCTCGAGGACAGCCAGCCCGACGTCGTCTGTCTCCAGGAGATTAAGTGCACAAACGATGTTTTTCCGGCGATAGAGTTTCAGAGCCTCGGATACCAACTCTCGGTACACGGTCAGAAGGCTTACAATGGTGTGGCCATCCTGTCGAAATCGGAACCAGTCGATGTGGCGCCCGGCCTGCCGGGCGATGACGGCGACGAACAGGCGCGATACCTGGAGGCGACCATCGAGGGGGTGCGGATCGCTTCGATATATCTGCCGAACGGAAACCCGTTGGGGGGCGAAAAATTTGCCTACAAACTCGAATGGATGGAGCGTCTCCATGAACAAGCCAAAACGCTATTGAAATCCGAAATGCCGATCGTGCTTTGCGGCGACTTCAATGTCTGTCCTCGCGATGAAGACTGTTACGACCCCGCCGCCTTTGCCAATGATGCCCTCATGCAGCCGGAATCCCGGGCGGCGCTGCGGCGCATCGAGTTCCTGGGCTATACGGACGCTTTCCGCCAACTCAAACCGGCCGGGCACGACTATACGTTCTGGGACTATCAGCGCGGCGCCTGGCAAAAGGACAATGGATTGCGGATCGATCATTTCCTGCTGTCTCCCCAGGCGCTCGACCGTTTGCAGGCCTGCGAGGTCGAGCGCCAACAGCGGGCCAAGGAAAAGGCGAGCGACCACACACCGATCTGGTGCAAGTTGGAGGTCTGATGGCTGAGCAAAGCTATAAAGGTGGCTGCCTTTGCGGCCGCTACCGTTACCGGATCGAGGGCCCGCTTTTACCGGTCGTTCACTGCCACTGCTCGATGTGCCGCAAGTCCTCGGGTGCTGCGATTCTGAGCTGGACCGGTACGGCCAGCGAGAACTTCGCCTGGGAGCGCGACGAGCCGCCCCTGTTTCACTCGAGCGAGCAGGCCAGCCGCGGATTTTGCCCCCGATGCGGAACTCAGCTCTGTTTCCAGTACACGGCGCGTCCCGATTGGAGTTTCGTCTCGGTCGGCTCGCTTGATGAAGCGGACGGCCTCGAGCGGGGCTATCATTTGTGGACGTCGGGCCGTTTGCCGTGGATCAACTTCGACAATGATCTGCCCAAATACGAGCAGGGAAAGGCGCGGTGACCAGCCGGTTCCTGCTTTCGGTTTTGCTAACCCTCGCCCTGTTGTGGCCAGGCGGTGCCGGCGCCGTGTCGGTCTGCGTTTTGGGAAACGAGGCGGTACGGATCAGTTCTCAAAACAAGCGGGTCCTGATCGATGGACTTTACCGCGAGGGATATCCGGAAGACGTCATCTTGGCGGCCGATTTGCGCCAGCGTATCGAGACGGCGGAGGGCGAGTTCGACCGGCTCGATCTGGTGCTGGTGACCCACAGCCACAAGGATCATTTCAACGCCGCGGCGGTCATCCGCCATTTCGCGAATAATCCGCAGGCCCGGCTGATCTCAACCCTGGAAGTCGTCCAAGCGGTGGCCGGCGAGATCCCGGTCGCCCGACGCCATTCGGTGCCGCCGAGCGTGGAGCCGGTCGCCATCCGGGCCAGTGGGATCGATGTTTTGGTGTTCAATTTGAACCATGGGGCCAGCAATGAGACCCAAAACCTCGGCTTCCTGTTCGAGCTTGACGGCAAGACCATCTTTCACCTGGGCGATACCATGGCCAGTCGCGCCGAGCTCGAAGCGGCCGGCGTCGCCGACCATCCGGTCGACGTGGCGCTGGTGCCGTTCTGGTATTATCTTTATGAGGAAAGGGCCAAGGGGCTCGATGGCGTTTTGAAAGCCGAAACGGTCATCCCCATTCACCTGCCGCGGCCGGACGCCGACAAGCAATATTTGACCCGATTTGGCGGCTTCGAGGGACTGCAGGCGGCGATCGATAAGATCCGCCCGAACATGGTCCAGTTTGAGGGTGGCGCCGGCTGCTTGGCCAACCTCAGATAACCGTGGCGCCGCTCACGTCCTGACCAAAGGCAATCTCCAGCGTATGGCCGTCCGGGTCGCTCAAAAGCGCCCAATAGCCCACTGGCGGTCCCGAATCCTCGGGCTCGCGCGCTAGAATTCCCGCCTCGCGGGCCAGATCAGCCAGGCGGGCGACTTCGGCCGTGCTTTCGACCGCAATGCCCAGATGGGCCATCGGTTTGAGCGGTGTATCCACCCGATCGGTCTCGATCAGCACCAGCACAAAGGGCCGCAGGCCGTCGGCCAGCCACACCACCTCCTGGCTGTGGTCGGCCCGCGGCCGGCGATGGACCACCGAGAGTGCGGCGAAGCGTTCATAGAAATCGAGCGAGCGGGCCATGTCGCTCACTTCGAGCGCGATATGCGTAAATCCCAGATCGGTCATGGCGTGCTTCCCGGATCCGCAGAGGCGACCGTCGCCACTAATTGATTTCTGTCTCTAGGCGGCGACGGCTACAGTGGACCCGAGAAATTTCGAGAAGGCAAGGAGACCTTTTATGCGCCCGGCGGTATTGGCATTCCTCGCCACAATTCTTTTTGGCCTCAGCTCCGTAGCAACGGATACTGGCGGCGAGGCCCGCATCTGCCATATCGCCAATGCCGGGTTCTGGATTACCAACGGCGGAAAGTCGGTGCTCGTCGATGCCCTGTTGGCGGAAGGTTTGGAGGGATATGCACGGCCCTCAAAGAATCTCGAGAGGGCCATGGAAAAAGGCCTGGCACCTTTTGAAAATGTGGCACTGGTGATTGCCAGCCACTATCACGGCGACCATTTCAACGCTGCGGCGACACTCCGCCACATGGCCGCCAACCCCGATGCCCATTATGTGCTTCCCCCGCAAGCGTTTGAATTGCTTGAAAAAGAGGGCTTAAAGGACAGCGATCGCCAACGCATCACCCACCATATGCCGCCGCGGAGCGGCGCCTATTCCTACCAAGTCGCGGGCATTTCCTTTCGCACCTATTATATCGATCACGGCGCCGGTCGCCCGGTCGAAAATATCGGCGTCTATATCGAACTGGCTGGCCAGAGCTTTTTCCACCCCGGCGATATGTTCACCGATGCCGAGGCGCTGGAGAAGGCCGGCCTCGATGGTCTGGAAGTGGATTACCTAATGGCCCCCTTCTGGAGCCTGATGGGCGACCAACAGCAAGTGGCTCTCGAGGCGGGTTTTGAGGCCGGACATATCATCCCCATGCACTTGCCCTTGAAGGACCAGCCGTGGATGAAGGATTACGGCGGCTTTGACGGGCTGATGAAAAGGGTCCACGAGGCCCTGCCCGGCACCCTGCGCCTGACCAGCGAGATGGCGTGTGTGAAGTTTTAACCCATCTGCTCAAGCGCCGCTTCGAGCTTGGCTTTGACGACCAACGCATTCTCGAGCCGGGTTTCAGCATCGGCGACGACCTCGGGCTTGGCTTTGGCGCGGAATTGTTCGTTGGATAAGCGCTCTTCCAGGATCGAGATTTCCTCGTTCCAGTGGTCGAGGCTATTTTCGAGCCGCGCCCTATGCGTCTCAGAAACATCAAATCCTTCAAATCGCAGCGTAACGCTAGTGTTCTCGACAAGGAACCGTACTACTCCCTCACCTGCCGCCTCGCCTTCTTCGAGGCTTTCCAGCCTTGCCAGCCGCATGATGAGCTCTCCATAACGTATCATACGATCCGCTTCAGCGCCCCGGACATAAGCCGTAGTTTTGGCCTTGGCGGGTACGCTTGACGCGGCACGGAACGAGCGAATATTGCTGATCACGTCGATCACCAAGGCAATGTCCCCTGAAGCGGCCTCATTGACGGGAAGACTGGTTAGGTCCGGCCAGGTCTCCAGGATCAGGTCGCCCTGGCGTTCGCCCAGGGCGTGCCACAGCTCTTCGGTGATAAAGGGCATAAACGGATGGAGAAGGATCAAAATCTGATCGATGACCCAGGCGCAACAGCGCTGCGTCTCCTCTTTTGCCGCTGAATCTTCGCCCTGTAGGACCGGCTTGATAAGCTCCAGATACCAGTCGCAAAAGGTACCCCAGGTAAAATGATAGATAAGATCGCACGACAGATCGTAGCGATAGGCCTCGAGGGCCACGGTCAGGCGCTCGGCCGTCTCCTTGACCTGGCCGACGATCCACTGGTTGGTGGCCGCCTCAAGATTGGCCGGATCGAAACCCGCCCCACCGCCGGTGCAGCGGTTGATCTCGGCAAAGCGGCAAGCGTTCCACAGTTTTGTGCCGAAGTTGCGATAGCCCTCGACCCGGGCCTCCGAGAGCTTGATGTCGCGGCCCTGACTCTCCATGGCGGCCAAGGTAAAGCGCAAGGCGTCGGCGCCGTAGCGATCGACGAAAACGAGAGGATCGACGGCATTGCCCTTCGATTTGGACATTTTCCGACCCTGCTCGTCGCGCACCAGGGCATGGATATAGACGTGTGTGAAAGGCACGTCGCCCATGAAAAAATGGCCGGCCATCATCATCCGGGCAACCCAGAAGAAAATAATATCGAAGCCGGTCACCAGGGTAACGCCGGGATAGAAGCGATCCAGAACCGCGTTCTCCTCGGGCCAGCCGAGCGTCGCAAAGGGCCACAGGGCCGAGGAAAACCAGGTATCGAGCACGTCTTCGTCCTGGACCAGCGTCACCTCCTCACCGTGCTTTTGGCGCGCCGCGGCGTAGGCTTCCTGCTCAGACTCGGCGACGTAAATACTGCCGTCCGGGGCGTACCAGGCCGGGATACGGTGGCCCCACCATAATTGGCGGGATACACACCAGGGCTGAATGTTGCGCATCCATTCGAAAAAGGTTTTGGTCCAGGTCGCGGGCACGAACTGGGTTCGCCCTTCCTCTACCGCCTTGATCGGCTCTTTGGCCAGGGCCGGCGCGTCGACGAACCACTGATCGGTCAACCAGGGTTCGATCACCACACCCGAGCGGTCCCCGTAAGGCAGGGTCAGGCGGCGCGCTTCCACCTTCTCCACCAGGCCTTGGGCCTCCAGGTCCTCAACCACCTTTTGGCGCGCTTCAAAGCGGTCGAGACCCCGATAGGCGGCCGGCGCGGCGTCGGTGATGCGGGCTTCTTCGTCGAAGATATTGACCATCGGCAAATCGTGCCGGCGGCCAACTTCAAAATCGTTGAAATCATGGGCCGGGGTGATCTTGACGGCGCCCGAGCCCTGTTCGGGATCGGCCCAATCATCGGCGATGATCGGAATGCGCCGCCCCACCAGGGGCAGGATCACATGCTGGCCCACCAGATGCGTGTAACGCTTGTCGTCCGGGTGTACGGCGACCGCCGTATCGCCGAGCATGGTCTCCGGCCGTGTCGTGGCGACGCAAATAAACTCGTCCGCCCCTTCGACGGGATAGCGGAAGTGCCAATACTGGCCGTCGCTCTCGCGCGCCTCCACTTCAAGATCCGAGATCGCGGTTTTCAATTTCGGATCCCAGTTCACCAGCCGCTTGTCACGGTACAAAAGCCCGGCCTTGTGCAGATCGACGAAGGACTTGGTGACCGCCTTTGAAAAGCCGGGGTCCATAGTGAAGCGTTCGCGGCTCCAGTCGCAGCTGGCGCCCAAGCGACGCAGTTGCTGGGTGATGAGATCACCCGATTCCTCTTTCCAGGCCCAAATGCGTTCAAGAAACTTTTCGCGGCCCATCTCGCGTCGCGACAGGCCCTCCTCATCGAGTTGGCGTTCAACCACATTCTGGGTCGCGATGCCGGCGTGATCGACCCCCGGCTGCCACAAGACGTCGCGGCCGCGCAACCGCTCAAACCGGATCAAAACGTCCTGGAGTGTAGTGTCAAAGGCATGCCCTATATGCAGGGAGCCTGTGACATTGGGCGGCGGCTGAACGATTGTATAGGGCTCGGCATCGGGGAAACGGCCCGGCTTGAAGGCGCCCGAAGATTCCCAATGGTCGTACCATTTGGCTTCGAGATCCGCTGGATTGTAAGTTTTCTCCAACATTGCGGCCGTTTGCCCCCTTCTTACGAACTCTTTTCGCACAAAAGAAATCGCCCCGAAAGGGGCGGCTTGCAGGTCCTTGCTGAATTCCAGATATCCTGGTCAACGGGTTTCTTCCGGCATCGCCGGAGCGGAGACCTCTCCTAGCCGCCGCGAGAAATCCGGGCAATCTCCTTGGCCACCAATTCTTCGGCAATCCGCGGCAGGTTTTCGTCGAGATAGGCCTTTAGCATCGGTTTTAGGAGCTCGCGGACCAGCCCTTCCAAGGTGTTCTCGGCCCCCTCGTATCCAGCCACCATCAGCGCCGAAAGCTCCGAAAGGGACTGATGCGTCTGGCTGACTGCCTCGTCCGACACAATCGCATCGGAGGGCGGCGATTTGTCACCTTTATCATCAGGGTCGTCGGCAAATTCGGTCAGTTCCAGGATCTCGTCATCAGCCACGGGCTCTGACTCCGTTTGGGATTGGGACTCCGGCTCCGGTTCGGGCTCGGCCGCAGGCTTAAACGCGGGGATTTCATCTGAACCCGCGTCTGCATTTACCGACTCGGATTCGTCGTCGCCCTCTTCATTGATGATCCGGCGGATGGAAGACAAGATCTCTTCCATGGTCGGTTCCTGCTGTTCCGTGGTGTCGGTCATCTGGCCCGTATACCCGATATCGAAAGCCGCACCCATCCCCATTCGAATGGGCGTCCTGACTATTAACGATTTAGTTCACCTTTGCAACGTCGACGGAGACCCCGGCGGCCATCTCCTGCCAGCTTACCAGCCGATCAATCGCCACTTCAGTTTGCCGTAATAGGCCTCGGCGTCGTAGACATCGACCGGCAGGGCGAGCGCCACCGCGTTCAATCGGCCGAGCGCCGAGAGATACGAAAAACTGGCCACATGCAAATCCCGCTCGGCACGAACCAGATTTACCCTGGCATCCAACAGCTCCTGTTCGGCATCGAGAACGTCGAGCGTGGTTCTTTGCCCCACCGAGGCTTCCTGGCGCACTCCGTTGAGGGCAATCTCGTTGGCTTTGACCTGGGACTGATTCGAGACGATGCTCGACTTGGCGGCCCGATAGAGCTCAAAACCCGTCCGCGCATCCGAGCGCACCTGGCGCTCGGCGGTTATGATATCCAGGAGCCGCTGGCTCTGGGTCTGTTTGGCCCGGCGAATATCCGAATATACTGCGCCGCCCTGATAGAGCGGGACGCGGATTTGCACACCGAAGGTTTTGAGGTCGGTCAAGAAGTCCACCGTGGTCCCGGTGTTAACGCTCGGGTTGGAACCGGTGCTCCGACTCAGGGTGGCAAAACCAACAACCGTTGGCGCCAAAGCGCCCATCGACCGGCGGACGTTTTGGACCGCTGCCCGCTCACCATAAATGGCTAGCGAAATCGACGGGTTTTCCTGGCTAGCAATCGCCCAGGCCTCGTCGACCGAGACCGGCAGGCCCGGCAATTCCGGTGGCCGCTCCAGAGTACCGGGCAATTGACCGATAATCCGGAGATAATTGGCCCTAGCAGTGGCCAGATTCGCTTCGGCGGTAATGCGCTGCGAGACCGAGCCGGCCAGCCGGGCTTCAGATTGCGCGACATCTGTGCGCGTAATTTCGCCGACCCGGAAGCGGTCGTGGCTGGCTTGCAATTGGCGTTCCAGAACCTGGACGTTGTTTTGATTGAGTGCCAGAACCGACTCATCACGCAGCGTATTCATATAAACGGTCACCGCGTCGAGAAGGATCCTTTGCTCGGTCGCGCGCAGTTGTGCCCGGCCTGCCATGACCAGGCTTTTGGCTTGCTTGATGCTAAAAACATCCTGAAATCCTCTGAACAGGGACTGGTCAGCTCGCGCCTGGTAAAACTTCGAGGTGGCGGTAAAATCGAAAAGCTGAGTGCCCGCGGATTCCGACACCGTGTTCTGCCGGGTGATGTTTCCAACCCCGGTCAGGGTGGGCAAAAACCCGGATCTGGCTCGCGCCACGCCTTCATCGATGGCTCTTAAAGCCGCCCTCTCAGCTTGCAGCTCGGGGTTGCTGTTGTAAGCAGCAGCCAACGCTTCACGCAGCGTTTCGGCATGTGCGCCCCCGGCATAGACCAGCGCCAAGGCTATCGATGTTACGAAGATTGTTTTTTTCATTGTCGTTTTCCTTACTGTCGTTTTGGATCCGATGGGTTTTTCCCCATTGTTCTTTTTGCTAGCCGTTCTGTCCGCGTTCCATATGACCCGACTTTTTAATCTCTTCCAAGCTAAAAGACAAACGGCTGCTTGGTCTCGAAGCCGGGCAAAAGCGGCACATCTGCATCAAAAAGCCGTCTCGAGCCGAAATGGCCGTTTGAATTCTGAAAGATTCGGACATGTCCAACGCCGGCCTCACGCACTACGCAGACCAGACGTCCGCCATTGTCCAGTTGGCGCAGTAGGGCACCGGGAACCTCATCCACCGCGCCATTTATGAAGATGATCTGAAAGGGAGCTTGCCGGGCCACGCCTTCCCGGTAGGGGCCATTGATAACAACCGCGTTTGTTATCTCCAATTTCTCAAGCGTCGCGCTTGCCGTCTCCGCCAGTTCCTGGTCCTCTTCCAGGGCCACGACGGCATCCGCTAGATTGGCCAGGATTGCGGTCGAGTAGCCGGTCGCCGGTCCGATCTCCAGAACGAAATCCTTTGGTCCGATCTCGGCCGCGGCCAAAATTTTGGCCAGCACCCGAGGCTCCATCAGATAGCGGCCCGGTTTGACCTCAATATCTTCATCCACATAAGCGACACCTTTGTACGCCCGCGGCACAAAGGCCTCACGGGGGATCGAGGCCATGGCTTTTACCACCCGCGGATCGCGCACATTACTGGGGCGCACCTGGGTGGCAACCATGGTCTCGCGTTGGGTCGTCGATCGAAAGGCACTCTTGGACACGTTTGCGCCTCCTCCCGGGGCCGGTTTTTTTGTCTTTATAATGGCTCAAGGCCGCTCTGACAATCGCTCGAACCACCACCTAGAAGGCACATAGGGGCTGCGCCGGCGCGGTGCAACCCCTTTCCGCCGAATGGTCCGGAAAATAAGGCAAATTGCGCACCCTGTCTGTGGTTATGGGGGACCAAATAAGGGACCCAACGGGCCGATTGCGCCACTTCCCCGCCTCTGCTATAGGATCGACCTGCCTGACGGCATTCCACGCACGGCGCGGTGGCGGAGTGGCTACGCAGAGGACTGCAAATCCTTGCACACCGGTTCGATTCCGGTCCGCGCCTCCAGCTCTTTTTCCTATGGAGCCCAACGCTTTGCGGCTATTTCGTCGTTGACATCGGCGCAACCTTGTCAATAACGAATGCTACCAATAACACTCGTTCATTTCCAACGGCTTACACACAGCGCCGATAACTACGTGTCACCCGGCTGGCACACGTCGGTCGTCATTTGTTCGCTGAGTATTCCACCAAACCAATCAACAATTTGAATTTTGGGTTTCGGCCGAAAAAAAGAGCCCGCTTTGGGTCGTGTGTGGACGGCTACCACCCGACGGCCTCGCCAATAGAACCGGTCCAGACGCTGCGGAAGGCCTTCGCAATTCCCGGCCATGTGGCGGCCGCGGCAAGATGTCTTATAATCGCCCTGGCGGTCCGGCCAGGAACCGGCTCAAACAAGGAGTCTTCAAGATGACCCAGCGCAGTTCGTGGTTAGCGACCATGCTCGTTTGCTTCATCGGCGCCGCGGCGCCGGTTGCCGGCGCCCAGACGATCGATATCGGGGCGGCCCGGATCGTCGATCTGACGCACCCCTATAACGCCGAGACCGTCTACTGGCCCACTTCACCCTCGCGCTTTGAGCTGACCACATTGGCCGACGGCGAGACGCCGGGCGGCTGGTATTATTCGGCCTACAGCTTTTCGACCCCCGAGCACGGCGGCACCCATATGGATGCCCCCAAGCATTTCTTTCGCACAGGCAATGCCACCGACCAGGTGCCGCTGCGCCAGTTGATCGGCCGCGCCGTGGTCATCGATATTTCCAACCAGGCCGCCAAGGACGCCGATTACACGCTGAGCGTGGCCGATATCCTGGCCGACGAGGCGGTCCACGGCCCGATCCCCGAAGGCGCAATCATTCTTTTGCGCAGCGGCTGGTCGGCCCGCTGGCCGGATGCCAAGACCTATTTGGGTGACGATAAGCCGGGCGACGCCTCGAACCTGCATTTCCCGAGCTACAGCCCCGACGCTGCACGGTTTTTGATCGCCGAACGCGGCGCCAAGGCGCTCGGCGT
>JADFIA010000061.1 GCA_022566895.1 Pseudomonadota bacterium | reverse complement strand
GCCCGGCGTACCGAGCCTTCGACGATATGGGCCACCCCGAGCTTGGTGGCGATCTCCTGGACCGGCAGGTTCTGGCCCTTAAAGTGAAACGAGGAGGTGCGCGCGGTCACCGTCAGCTCGGGCAGACGGGTCAGGGAGTTCAAAATCTCCTCGGTCAGGCCGTCGGCGAACCAGCCCTGATCGGCCTCGGGGGAAAGATCGACGAACGGCAGGACCGCCACCGATTTGCTTGTCGCTGCCACAACCGGCCCGGCCGTGGGCGTCTCGGCGCGTTCCACCAGCCCCTGGCGCTCCCAGACGAAGTAACCGAGCGCCACCACGAGAGCGCCGATGATTATGAAATCAAGTTTGCGGCCGGTCGAATGGGTGACCGAGTGGCTGGCGTCAACCTCGGCGGTCTTTTTGACCCCCTCAGGGGTCAGCTCGTAGGCCCAGGAGAAGAGCAGGGCGATCGGCAAACCAACCAGGACCACGACGATGAAGAAGGTCGGCACCCAGTCCGGCAGGCCCAAGCGCGGCGCCACGGTATCCAGCACCTCGATGATCAGCCAGCCGACCACCATATAGGCGATCCCGACCCGCACCACATTGCGGCGCTTTAGTTCCTCGAACAAGTTGCTCAAGCGCTCGGACCTCCCTTGCCGGCGCGAAGACTAGCATCATTCGCCCTCTCAAAGGAATACGGGTGAGCGCAGCCCCGGCCGGCTCTGCTATGATGACGAAGAACACAGAAAGCCCGGACGAGTCATGAAACGACATTGCTTGCACATTCTTATGGCCCTGACGGCGGGGCTTTTGCCGGCCGCCTGCGGGGAGGTGCCCCTCGAGGCAGCGCTCGAGGCGGCAATGCCCGATATCGTCTCCATCCCGGCCGGGCCGTTTATCGCCGGCTCGGACCGGGCCGAACGCCAGACGGCCTATGAGCTCGACCAAGCGGCCTACGGCCACAGCGTCACCCGCGATCAGGGCTGGTACGAGAACGAGGACCAGCGCCACCCGGTCACACTGGGGGCCTTCGCGATCATGGCCGGCCCGGTCACCAACCGCCTTTACGGGCGCTTTATCGCCGCGACGGGGCACGCCGCCCCGGATGTGGATCCAGCCACCTGGGAGGCCTACGGCCTGGTTCATCCGTTCAAGAGCAGCCGCCGCTTCGCCTGGCTCGAGGGGGTGCCGGCCGAGGGCCGCGAGGACCATCCGGTGACCCTGGTCGCCCACGCCGATGCCGAGGCCTTTGCCGCCTGGCTGAGCCAAAAGACCGGGCAGCGCTGGCGCCTGCCGAGCGCTCTCGAATGGGAAAAGGCGGTCCGTGGCACCGAGGGGCGCATATTCCCCTGGGGCGATGTCTTCGATCCCGGGCGCCTGAACAGCCACGATCGGGGCCCGTTCGATACCATCCCGGTGGGCAGCCATCCAAGCGGCGCCAGCCCCTTCGGGGTCATGGACGCCGTGGGCCAGGTCTTTGAATGGACGGCGGAACCGGCCGGGCCGGGGCGGTTTTATGTCAAAGGCGGCTCATGGGACGATAAGGGCTGCGGCATCTGCCGCCCGGCCGCCAAGCACGCCCGCCCGGCCGCCATCAAGCACATCCTGATCGGCTTCCGTCTGGTAAGAGATTAGGGGGCGGCTGGTACGCCGGCCGCAAGTTCCGCTTTATTTAGGTTTTACCTTTGTCGCGTCAATCGCCCGTCGGACCGTCTGCTTTTGACCCGAAGCGGACCTTCAGGCTGCCTTGCATATTGACGATCCATTGACCAAAATAACTCGGCGTTACTATTGTTGACGAATGACCGACGAGATTGAACGTTTTGTTGGACAAGTGCACGCTTTCTATAAGGATATTATTGTTGGCGACGCCAGCCGTATTACGCGCGGTCAGGCTCTTTGGGGTAAGTTCGAGGCGGCCGCTGGCGTGTGCCGCGCGGATAAAGATGCCGGCAGCCGACAACTCACTGAGTGCGTCAATGAACTCGCCGTGGCCAAGGCGCTTATCGAAGATCAGTATGTTGCGGGGCCCATCTGTTACGAGCCCGGGATTCTGCCCGATGATCGCAAGATCGACTTCGTTGTTACCTTGGGGGGCGAGAGAGCTTACTTCGAAGTCAAGACTGTCCAGCCGCAAACCGAGGACACTGAAAAAACATGGCGCAGCCATCTTCGCCGAAGGGAGTACTATCCGAAAAACGTTCATCTCCATGTCGAGAAGGAATGGTTGGGGGGCATGCTGGCTGGTAAACGCTTTACCGCACGGTCGCGCTTCATGGAATACACGTTGGAGTTTGAGAGCCGCCTTGCCGCCGCCAAGAACAGCAAGCCGGGCCTTGGCATCTTGGTTTTTTGTGGAAACGGGTTCGATTGGCACTATGATGAATTAGAAGATTTCGTTGATTTCTATCGTATTGGAGCCCACCGGCAAGACGACCCATTCGCACTCATGGAAAAACATGATATCGAAGAGCGGGGTCTTCAACTCCTTCGTAATATAGATCATTTTGCATACCTTGAGCGTGTCGTTACGCAGGTAGAGCGGAAGCAACTCATTTTTCCGGTACGGGGACCACGTATTGGGGCTCCTCGTGTCGAAGCATAATTCCGGTTTCTTGCACGCTGCACCGGCTTGCTCAATTTCTGTGTGGAACGCGTGCTTCCGCTCGCATTCCTATGTCTGCTTATGACTAAAGGCGGACTCTAAGGGCACTCGCGCCATCGTGAGGCCCTGGCCATCGCTTTTCCGTTGCCAGGCTGTGCCCCCGGCCCCTAAGGTCTGGACCGGATTAGGCGCCGATGGCAAGCCGGGGATATGACGGGGGTATGATATGACCATGAAAGCGAAACTGCTGGGAGTCCTCTTGGTGCTCACGGTAGGCGTATTGGCCGGGCTCAAACTGGGGGGCTCGATGAGTGGGGACAAAGAGATGGTGACCGCAGAGCCAACACCGGCCGAGGCGGACAAAGGCGGCGACCGCATCGTCGGCGCCCCCTGGGCGACCCGCAGCGCCGTCCTCGGCCGCCATGGCATGGCCGCCACCAGCCATCCGCTGGCCTCGCAGATCGCCATCGATATCCTGAAGGCCGGCGGCAACGCGGTCGACGCGGCGATCGCCGCCAACGCCGCCCTGGGGCTGATGGAGCCGACCGGCAACGGCATCGGCGGCGATTTTTTCGTCATCGTCTGGGATCCGGAAACGCAAAAGCTTTACGGCCTCAACGGCTCCGGCCGGGCGCCCAAAGGTCAGAGCCTGGCGCAGCTGAAGGCCCGCCTGGGACCCGGGGCGACCGTGCTGCCGGACTGGGGCAGCCTGTCGGTCTCGGTGCCCGGCGCGGTCGACGGCTGGTTCGAATTGCACGGCCGGTTCGGTTCGATGGATATGAAAGAGGTGCTGGCCCCGGCCATCCGCTATGCCCGCCAGGGCTTCCCGGTCACCCAGCTGGTCTCCCATTATATGGAGATCTACCGGGCGCGCTACGAGCGCTTGGCCGGCGAGGGCATGATCGAAGAGATCGAGAATTACCGCCAGACCTATCTGATCGACGGCAAGGTGCCGGCCGAGGGCCAGATCTTCAAGAACCCGGATCTCGCCAACACCCTTCAGGCGATCGCCGACGGCGGCCGCGATGCGTTTTACAAAGGCGATCTGGCCAAGACCATGGCCGCCTATATGGCGCGCATCGGCGGACCGCTGTCATACGAGGATTTCGCCGGCCACGCCTCCGAGTGGGTCGAGCCGCAATCGGTCAACTACAGGGGCTACGAGGTTTACGAGTTGCCGCCGAACAGCCAGGGCATCGCGGCGCTTCAAATGCTCAACATCTTGGAGGGTTTCGACTTGAAGGCCATGGGCCACAATTCGGTCGATTATTTGCATGTGATGGTCGAGGCCAAGAAGCTCGCCTTTGCCGACCGGGCCCGCTTTTACGCCGATCCGGCTTTCTACCAGGCCGATATCGCCTATCTTTTATCGAAGGATTACGCGACCGAGAGGCGCGCCCTGATCGATATGAAAAAGGCGGCGCCAGAGGTCGATCACGGCGATGCCAAGCTGATCGAGGGCGATACCATCAACCTGACCGTGGCCGATAAGGACGGCATGATGGTCTCGCTGATCCAGTCGAATTACCGGGGCATGGGCTCGGGGCTGGTGCCCGACGGCCTGGGCTTTATATTCCAGGACCGCGGGACGCTGTTTTCCCTCGATCCCGATCACCCGAATGTTTATGCGCCGGGCAAGCGGCCGTTCCATACGATCATCCCGGCCTTTGTCTTGAAGGATGGCAAGCCGTGGCTGAGCTTTGGTCTGATGGGCGGCGCCATGCAGCCCCAGGGCCATGTGCAGATCCTGGTCAACATGATCGATTTCGGGATGGGGGTACAAGAGGCCGGCGACGTGGCGCGCTACCATCACAAAGGCCATAGGGAACCCTTCAAGCTCGGCTCGAAGATGACCGACGGCGGTATCTTGGAGGTCGAATCCGGGGTTGCCCCCGGGGTGGTCGAAGCCTTGCGGGCCCGCGGCCATGTGGTCGCATATGCCATCGGCCCCTTCGGCGGCTATCAGGCCATCCTCTACGATGCCCGGACCGGCGTCTATAGCGGCGCTTCCGAGATGCGCAAGGACGGCGCCGCCATCGGCTACTAGAAACTCGAGCCGGTTTCGGGCTACGATTGCCGCTTGGCAGATCAGAGACTCCAACCCGGGGAGCGTTGATTGCAGGTCGTTCAGATTCATAAATTCGGCGCCGCCGAGGTGCTCGAGGTGACCGATCTTCCGGCGCCCCAACCGGGCCCGGGTCAGGTCCGGGTGCGCCATAGTGCCATCGGCCTCAATTTCATCGATACCTACCATCGCTCGGGGCTTTACCAGGTCGAGCTTCCCTTTACGCCGGGCATGGAGGCGGCCGGCGTGGTCGATGCCCTCGGCGAGGGCGTCAGCCAAGCCAGGCTTGGCGATCGCGTGGTCTACATCGAGCGGTCCCTGGGCGCCTATGCGGCGGCAAATATTGTCGGCGAAGATAGGCTCATCCCGCTGCCAGACGGCATCGACCAGCAGCTGGCGGCCGGCCTCACCCTAAAGGGAATGACGGCGCATTATCTGGTGACCAGCACCTATCCGGTCAAGCAGGGGGACTGGGTGCTGGTGCAGGCGGCCTCCGGGGCCACCGGCTCGATCATCGTCCAGTGGCTGGCTCATCTCGGGGCCAGGATCATCGGCACCGTCGGCAGCGCCGAAAAGGCCAAAGCGGCGGCGGCCAACGGGGTCGATCATGTGATCAATTACCAAACGCAGGATTTTGTCGAACAGGTCAGGCGCATCACCGATCAGCGCGGCGTCGATGTGGTATTCGACGGGGTCGGCAAGACGACCTTTACCGGCTCCATGGCTTGTCTTAAGACCCGCGGAACCCTGGTTTCCTTCGGCAACGCCTCGGGGGCGCCCGGGCCCGTCGAGCCGCTCGATCTTCTGCGCTCGGGCTCGATCTATCTGACCCGGCCGTCCCTCGACCATTATACGGCGACCAGAGAGGAGTTCCTGTGGCGGGCCAAAGAGCTGTTCGCTCTGGTCTCGTCCGGGGTCCTGCGGGTCAAGATCGCAAATATTTACCCGCTCGCAGACGCGGCCCAGGCCCATAAAGACCTGGAGGCGCGTAAGATTCGCGGGCTGTCGGTCCTGGTCCCGGATCAGGTCTGAAGTGGCGGCCGCGATCTTCTGAGTGCCTTCGCCGACGGCGGCCGTCGCCCGTCACCCAATCCTTGTGGCGCTCCAGGCAGATGTTGAAGTTGGGACCGGGGGTCGCCCTAAAGGGTATCGAGAGCAAGCGCCTGACCTGTCGAATATCTGACCAAACCCAAAACGCCCAGGCAACAAGCGCGTCGCTTTGTGGTGTGGAAGTCAAAATAAAAGGGCGGCCCCGCTCCAAGGCAGCCGCCCTAATATTAGTCAACAAGTGTGTCGAGATGGAGAACCCCGACACAACATATATACCACAATGAGGGACAAACCACAATTGGTGGGCTCAGGTCGAGTTCGCAGAACCCTGCCCATTTTTCTTATTTCTTGGTTTGGCGCGGCGCTGATCGGCGGCAATTTCGAGTTCGCCGTCTTGGCGCGGAACTTTAGGCCGTTGGGATTGCCCTTCTCCCAGATGCCCTGGAAGGTGATATAAAAACAGATCTTTTGATGGACCTGGTGGCGCTCGGCCAGGGTCCCCGAGAGCTCGCCGTCGATCTCCAGCTCGGTGGCGAAGCGGCCATCGTTCGTAACCCAGTCCTTCTGGCGCTTCAGGCAGATGTTGAAGTTGGGTCTGAGGGAGCGATAGCCCCGGGCGAGAGCATTGCGCTCCTTGGCCGGGAAGGGGGCCTTGGCCTTGGTCTCGTCGGCCAGACGGTACGACTCGCGGCCCGGGTTCGAAGGGCCCTTGACGGCGGCGGTGGTGCCCGGAACGCTGGCTGCGGTGCGCATCGAGAGTGGCGCCACCTTGGTCAGGGCGTTCAGGGTCTGGATCGTCGGTTCCAATTTGCCGGTGGGTTTTTCGCCCATATGCTCCTGCAGGCACATGATCGCCGGCTCCATCTCCCGGGTGTAGCGGCCGTCGGGCTTTTTGCTCCAGATGGGCTTGAGGCCAAACCTGGTTCTGACCTTGATCGGCCCCATGAGCCTTTGCACCAGGGCCACATCGTGTTTCCTGTTGGGGCCCATCTTGCCTACCGAGCCGCTCAGTTTGATCATCTCTCCTGCTCCCATCCTTCCGCAACCAACCACAACGGTTAACGGTATAACCGGCTGGGCCCCTTTTTGGTCAAGTGGAACGTACCCGATCGGGAAACTCAA
>JADFIA010000028.1 GCA_022566895.1 Pseudomonadota bacterium | reverse complement strand
CGTCGACCTTGCGCAGCGCCCGCTCGCTGGTCGCTACGCAGAAGGGACAGGTTATGCCTTCCAACTTCAAATCATATTGAATGTCCGCAGCGGCAGCGCTGCCCGCCAGAAAGAGCGTTGATGCGGCACCGATAATAAGTTTTCTCATAATACTCTCCTTTACTCAGAAATTGACTCTAAGACCGGCCAGAACGGTGAAGTCCCTTTCGAGGGCCGATCCATTAAGGTCTTGTATGACCGGAAGCTGTAACGCCATCTCGGCGATCCAGCGTCTGGTCGCATATTGAACGCCTGGCACCAGATAGAGCGTCGTGCCGCCGCTGTTCGGGTCCAGGACCCCGCCCATCCGGGCTTCGTTCTGGTGCACAAGATTGGCTTCGAGAACACCGTAGACATAACCTTTGTCATGGCGGCTCAATGTGCGGGGCAGAAGCCTGTATTGAAACGATGCGTCGGCGCGGGCCACATCGCCGCGCTCAAAATCTCCAGCTCGGGTATTCGCCCGGTAGCTGGCTTGAATATCCAGGTTCCAGTCGACACTGGCATAGGTCGCGATCAAACCCCCGAAAACATCCCAAGAACCGGTGCCGGGTTGCAAGCTTGCTGGCAGGAGGCCAAGCTCGTCCGTCCTTGTATCGTCACCCGTCGGGGCCTTTACACCTATGAAGGGGGCGATACGGTATGTCTTTCCAACCGCGTCTTTCCTGTAAACGGTAAAGCGCGCAACCAAGCGTGCATCTCCAACTCCGTTGGCATCGCGTTTTCCCTCCTGCGTCTGCAGCTCCTTGAACGTCACGGGAACAACACCGAAAAGAGCGAGTTTGGACGTCACGCCATAGGCCATCACCGTGGTCGCAGTCACCACCGTCATCTTCCTGCCCAAACCGCCGAAACTGTCGCTTGCCTTCCCGACCGTCACCAATTCCCGAAAGATGAACTCTTCTTGGCTAACCGGCAGCGCCGTGTTGAACGTGATCGGGGCCGCATAGGAGTTCCCGGAGCGCAGGCCAAGGAAGGCTGCACACATCAAAACAATCCAAGCCCGGCCCGCGGCCACGGTTAATCTTCGGCACACCAAGGATTTATTCCTCTGATCTGGTTGCCAATTTAGGACCTGTAGCCCGTACAGGGTAAAGCCGAAACGTCAAGAATTCACAGATTGTTGATGCTGAGACCTCTCATCTCGGAGCCGCAAATAGGTGCCTCGTCATCTTTCTTGTACAAGCCGCACCAGAAACACGCTGCTAATCATTTCTCGATCATGGGCGTTATGTCCGCTTTTGGCTAAAAGCGGACTCTTTTGACGCCTACGAGCCAGAACAAAATGAAATCCACTTACTCACTCTTCATATGGGCAGCGTAGGTGGGAAGGGGTGAGTGAAAATTTTTCATATTTTTTTTTTGAGAACGTGGCTTTCTCGATTTCAAAACCGAAGAACATTCTGGGCAATTCGATTGTCAAATATACCTTCGCATCACGCGCAGCCGAGAGGTCGCGGATAAGGGTGTGTGGGACTCAAGCACGGTATGGAACCGGATCGCCATAGCCCCCCTTCGCCGTACTTTTGATTCTTGCGGCACCTGGATTGATGCTAGTGTGGGACCAATCAGGAAGCGTGAAAGGGAGTGCGCAGGGGCGGGTTGGTAGAAAATTATGAAAACAGCAATCGGGCCTGGAATCGTAATCGCAGCAGTTTTGGTTGTCGTGATAATTTATTTCGGCGGACGGTTTCTGGATATCGGTGGGTCAATGATTGTGGCTGACGCCACCGTGACGGACGGGGACACGATTCGCATGGGTCAAAATCGAATTAGACTGTACGGCATCGATGCCCCAGAAAAGGGCCAGACCTGCACCGACGCCATGGGCCAGGCCTGGTATTGCGGAGATTCTGCCACGGAAGCGCTGCGGTCACTCATTGACGGGGCACAGATCGAGTGTAAGCAAAAGGATACCGACCAATACGACAGAATAGTTGCCGTTTGTTACAGAGATGAAATCGACATTAACGCCTGGATGGTTCGCAATGGTTGGGCGGTAGCCTACAGGCGTTATTCAAGAAGGTACGTTGACGAAGAGGCCAAAGCGAAGCGTGATGGTCTGGGGATCTGGGCGGGTGAATTTGAGTCGCCCGCGAATTGGCGGCGCAGGCAGCGCCCCATCTCGACTCAATCCTCACGCCCACCACCGGGCGAGGACGTCGATTGCGGCGGTTTCCCCACTTGGGAGCAGGCGCAGGCCTTTTTCGAGAATGCCGGGCCGGGCGATCCGCACCGGCTCGACGGTGACGGCGATGGCATCGCTTGTGAGGCGCTGCGAAACTGGGGGTTTTGAATTTCAAATATCTGAAAAATTTTCATATTTTTTTTTGCAAAAAGTTTTTCAAATTCGACTGCTGCGCGGCAAAAGCGAATTATATTTCGTGTTTGAAAAGCGAGGTCTCGGATAACCGTGTGTGTGACTCAAGCACCGGTTGGGACCCGTTCCCCAACACCCCCATCGCCCCCAAAATATGGGACCCTTTTGTAACTGACTGCTAGCCTCGCATGGAATGGGTGCGCGGTGACCCGCTTAATCCTAGTCAACCATTCGGTAGTTTGACCAACCGGTGCCTCGCTACGGCGGGGCTTCTTCTTTGTGCGCTTTGGATGTGTTAAAACCAGTTCTGGACGAGCCAATAATCAGGAATGCCGCATGGCGAAGAAAATTAGGGCACAATGGGTTACGTAGACAACATGCTGCACGGCTCCACGAAACCCAACTACCTTTTGAATTTATAGTCTTCTAGCCGGTAAATGGCCCTCAAGTCTTTTCGATATTTTTTAAAAACGCATTCGAAAGGTTCTGCGGTTCCAGGCTGCACGTACTTGAAAGTGAATAACCAACAATGGTCGTTACCGCGGTTGTTTTTCGGGACAGATGAGCCTTTGAAATAACTTATCGATATTTTTACGTTCATCACAGGGAACCGCGAAAGATTCTGGATGTAGCCCTCCAATATGATGATGGAAGAACATGGGTTCCATGAGCACCTCAACTTTTCATCTATGAGACGAACGCTGGTTGTCTTTGGCTCCTTTTTGGGCTGGCTTGGGATCTTGTTGACAGATTGAATTGTTGCCAATTTTTCATTACGCAAAAGCCGGATTACATAAGCTGCCGGGACAGCAAAATTTAAGTTTTGGCCGCCCAATACATAGAAAGAAGCCACCCCCACAACCTCCCCCATCTCTGAAAGAATTGGCCCGCCGCTGCTTCCTGGAGAAATGGGCGCCGTAATCTGGTAATACTGCTTGCCCTTGTCATTTCGAATTCCGCTAATAATTCCGGTGGAGATGGTGGCCTCAAGTCCCTGCGGATTGCCAATAGCAAGTACATCCGAACCAATTTCTGGTGCTGTCGATGCCAGCGGTAAAGGATTCCGCGATACAGGCGAGACCAAAATCGCCAAATCGAGTTCGGCATCTATGCCCGCAACATGCGTTATCTCGATCACATCGCCTGCCGCGTTCTTAGCGAATACTTTGGCGGCGCCCTCAAGAACATGCAAGTTGGTTACGATTCTTGCACCATTTCCGACAAAGAAACCCGAACCAATCGACTTAGGATTTCCAGCGGAATCGGTGGTAGCCAGAATGACAACTGAATCCTTGGCATTTTTGAATATTTGGCTTGCGTCAATTGCGGCTGTGCTCTGCGATGACAAAGTCACAGGCACCAAAAATAGAATCAGAAGAAGCAACGAAAGGCGCCGCATGGCGTATCCCCTGGTTAGCTCGCGTGAGAATAGCATCAACATTTATTACACGGGGTTCGGATGCAATTCCAGAGGCAGCACCAAAGCTTTCATGGACCCCATATAGACCCCATTAGGGTTTTTCTGGTATCGCGGAAAAGATGAAAGTGTTGGTGGAAGTGGTGCCGCAGGACGGATTCGAACCGCCGACCCACGCATTACGAATGCGTTGCTCTACCACCTGAGCTACTGCGGCAACCAGAAGAAAGATGTTATTATAAACTTATCCGGCCTCTTGCAATGAGAACTGTTATTGGAGGCTACGCAGCGTTGTTGAACCGTCAGGGTCAAAAATTATGAGAGCCGCCATTTTCGATGAATTCAGGGGACCGCTCGAAGTCAGGGAAGTGCCGGATCCTCAGTGCCCGGCCGACGGCGCAATCATTCGACTCAAGGCCTGCGGGGTCTGCCGCTGCGACTGGCACGCCTGGAGGGGGGGCGATCCGGATGTCGTGGCCCCGCACGTGCCCGGCCATGAGTTTGCCGGGGTCATAGAGGAGGTTGGCTGCGATTGCCGGCAGGTCAATATCGGCGACCGAGTGACCGCGCCTTTTATTTTGGCCTGCGGGAATTGTGAAGATTGCCTTCATGGCGATCCAACCGTTTGTTCGGACCAGGAAATTGTTGGGTTTACCGCCTGGGGCGCTTTTGCCGAACTGCTGCCGGTGCCTAGGGCGGATTTCAATCTCGTGACACTGCCGGAAGACATCGGCTTTCTCGAAGCGGCCGGCATGGGCTGCCGGGTCACAACCTCGTTCCGGGCGATCATGGAGCGGGCGAAACTTCAGGCCGGAGAGTGGCTGGCAGTTCATGGTTGCGGCGGCATTGGCCTTTCGGCGGTGATGATCGGAGCGGCGATCGGCGCTCCGGTCCTGGCGATCGACGTCAATGATGAAGCGCTTGAACTTGCCGCGTCGCTTGGCGCAAAAGAAGTGTTGAATGTAAGCGGCATGGACGATGTGGGCCAAGCTGTGCGCGCAGTAACCGGCGGCGGGGCGCATGTTTCAATCGATGCGCTGGGGATTACCGATACCTTTCATAATTCGTTGGCCGGTCTGCGTAAACTTGGCCGACATGTCCAAATCGGCATGCCGTTGGGGCGCCATGCGGAGCCGTCGATTCCACTTCTTGAAACCGTATATTCGAGACAAATCTCGATTATCGGCACACGGGGTATCGCAGCCAGCCGTTTTTCCGATCTCTTCGAGATGATCTCGGAGCGGAAGATGGACCTCTTGAAGCTCGTCACCAAGACGATCCCACTCGAAGAGGCCGGCGCATCGCTGGCCGCCATGGATGGTTATCCGGGGGCCGGGATTACGGTTATCGACAAATTCTAGACCCTGGCCGGAGCCACTCGATATACAAAATCCGCCTAGCCGATCTGTATGCAGACCGATTTGGTCTCGGCATATAAATCGAGCGCCGGCTTGCCGAGCTCGCGCCGCCAGGCCATATTTCGCCTGAACAGGCGGTTTTTGGCTGATTTTATTCTTCCGACGTTTTAAGCGGCGCCTCTGCCGATGCTTGGAGGGCTTCAGGCAGGAGCAACAATTTTGGTATCTCAGATGGCCGGGCTGCCACGGCTGGCTCTTGCTCGTGGCCCTCCTGCCAACGATAGCTGGCAAAGGCCCCGCAGGGATCGCAGCGGCCTACCCAGGACCCCTTCAAGGCGCCACATTCCGAGCAAATCCAGGCCGGCTTCTCCGCCGGACCAGAGATACGATCGAGCCATGATTTGGCTCGATCTTCCGCGTCCGGGCCGCCTTTGCCGCGTTCGACCTCGGCCATCATGGCCAGCGCTGCGGAAGCGTAGGACGATTCGAGGAGGGGCTTTAAGAGCGCCGCGGTCTCCTCATGGTGTTCGATCGCCAAGGCCTTTGCAGCCAGGGTCAGCCGGCTTAGCGGCTGGTCGGGGTTGGCCTCGACCATCACCTTGAATCTGCGGTAACGTTCGCCGGGGGTTTCCTTGTTATCAAGCCCGGCGTAGGCCTCGGCAAGATCGGCGTGTGGGGACTGGCTCCAGGCCGCCTTCAAGATCTTGGCTGCTGCCGACGGCTGTCCGGCGGCGACCTGCAGGCGGGCTGCCAGAACCGCGGCCGGCACCAGACCACGGTTAGCCTTAAGCGCCCTCGTCACCTGCTTGCCGGCTAGCTCGGACTGGCCCGCCAGATCGGCCTCACGCGCCGCTTCATACCGCACGACCGCCAGATATTTCTCGCCCGCCTCCTCCTCCAGGGCCTTGAGCTTGATCAGGTGACGCAAGACCTCCTCGGCCTGGGCCCAATCCCCGGCTCGGGTCAGAAGCTGAAAATGTATGCGAGTTGCCCAGACGCTCTTCGGCTCGAGCGCCCAGATCTGCGCTACCAGCGTCAAAGCGTCGGTCTCCCTGCCCTTCTGCAACGCGATGTTGAGGAGACCGCGAAGGCCCAGCACCTCGGTCTCGCTGCGCCCCGCCATTTCCTGAAAACTCTGGCGCGCACCGTCGAAGTCGCCGAGCGAAAGACTCGCCTGGGCGGCAAACAGCTGGCTCAACGACGACGTCGGTAAGGCCCCTTTTGCCCTCTCAATCAGAGTTTGGGCCCCCTTGGCATCACCCTTTGCCAGCAGCACGGCGGCGCGCTCCAGATCGGCCAGCCCGTGGCGCTGCCGCCGCAGTTCCCGATTGGCGCCGAAAAATGGCAGATCGCGACGCGCCTTGGCCCACAGAACAAGAATCCCAACGACGCTCAACAATGCAGCCACTGTCAAAAAGATAAGTATTGCCAGGCTGGTCTCCAGCTGCCAGTTCCGCCATTCGACGCTTACATGACCCGGATTGTCAGCCAGCCAGCCAATCCCTGCCGCTAGGACAAGCGCGATGATCAGATAAAAGACCAGTCGTCCCAAGATCGCTACTCCTTCAGCCGCGAGGCTTCATCGATAAGCAGCTCGAGCGCCGCTACCGCCTCGATCACCTCAAGCCGGGTCCGTGCATCTGCAAGCCAGTCCTCGAGCGGCGCCCGGGCTGCATCTTCGATCGCGCCAAGCTCGGCAATGGCACCAGCAAGATCATCGGTCGCGAGCCGTGATTCCGCACGGGCCAAGCGGGCCTCCAGATTCTCGCCTTCAACCTCGCCGGTCCGGCGCACTACGATCAGGCCGCTAATCTCGGCCCATATTTTTTGCCACTCGCTCTCATCACCAAAGCGCCCCGGCGAGGTCAGCGTCTCAAAGATGAGCGGGGAAAACGCTCGGCGGATCGCTTGCTGCGAAGCAACCCCGGACCGGGCGTGCGGGCGCAATTGCGCCACCAGAGCCGCCGCTTCCTGCCGGCCGGTCTCGGACCGACCCGGCAGCATCGCCTCTAGCCGCAGCAATTCGACCCTGAAAGGCCGGCCGGCCTCGGCCCGCTGCGCCAAGAGCGCCGCCACCAATGACAAATCTACGCCTCCCGCAGTATCTACCGAGCGTGCCTCAAGGGCCGACAGCCGTGCCTGCAACGTCTCAACGGCCATTTTCGTTTCTTCCGCGACCGGATTCGGGATCCCTTCTGCCGGCGGCCGTCCGCTCACAGCCGCTGCAATTTGTGTCTCGAGTTTCTGCAGCCGCGCTGTCAGCGCCGCAAGGTCAGGGGTCTCCTGCTGCTCGATCGCTTCCAGCCTTGCGGCCAGGGCCTCGACGCGGTCCCCAAGCTCCTCCAGCGTGATTGCTGGCGCCTCGGCCGGTGCGGGATCATTGCCAATAAGTGACGCATAATTGCGACTTAGCCAGTCGCCAATCGTCGGCCCGGCGATCAATCCAAAAGCCACCAATAGCGCCACGACGACGGCAAGAAACAGAAAACTGGGTCGCACCGCCCGATCCGTCTTTTCGCCCTTGGGCCTAGGTTTCGGGCTTGATTCCACCTTTTCCTTCGGCGCCGCAAGCCTGGCGCGTGCGCGCTCGGCCGCGATTTCCTCTTCCAGGGCCTGCCGTTTCTTATCAACGCTCATTGTGCTAACCGCCTGTTTTTTCTTTGTCTTCAAGCAGCTCCAACATTGCCCGCCGGTCCGGCCGCGCCGCGGTCCGGATCACTGCCCACCGGAGCCGATATAGAGGCTCGGCAACCGCATCGCTGAGCGCACCAGCAATGACTCCGCCAAAGCCGGCGGCCAAACCTTCCGCTCGCATCAATGTAACGAATAACTTAGCGTTCCTGGGAGAGAAAAAAAGCACCGCGTCCAATTGGCCCTGGCGCAGGGCTGAGGCCGCTTCATGGCTGAGGCCGCTTTGAGCGACCATCCGGTAGGCGGTCAGCCGCTCGGCCGACCGGCCGGCGGCGTTCAGAAGCGGCGCCATGTCGGTGCGCACGTCCTCACCCGAGATATGGACGATGGGACCGGCAATCTCCCCCTTAAAGCCGATGATCAATGGCAACAGACCGCGAGCCCGACCCGGTCCGACAATCAGATTTTTGAAGCCGGCCTCCTCGGCCGCAGCGGCCGTGCGTTCGCCGACCACAAAGACCGGTACCGCGAGCAATTCCTCGGGAATTCGGCCCTCAACGGCGGCCACCCCGTTCAGGCTCGTGAACACGAGCGCGCCTACCCCATTGAAGTCATTTGAGATCTCCAGCATTTGCCGCTCCAGTAAAGGCGAGACGATGACTTCGTGGCCCAGTGATTTGAGCTCTGCGGCCATCTCCTCGGCCTGATCGCGCGGTCGGGTGAGCAATACGCGCATGGCTTAATGTGGCCCCTCTTTGAGCGAATCCATAAACCCAGGACCAGCCTGGTCGAGCAGCGTAGCGCCGACCTCGCGCCCAAGCCGCTCGGCGTCCCCAGCCGGCCCGTCAAGAGCGACTTCAAAGCATTGCCTGCCATCAGGTGACAGTAATCGGCCCCGGACTGTAATTCGTCCCGCCTCGAGCCGGGCCAGAATTCCGACCGGGGTTCGGCAATCCCCTTTCAGGGTAGCCAGGCACGCCCGCTCGGCCAGCACCGCGCCCGCTGTGGCTGGGCAATTGATTGGCTGAATCAGATCATTGGTTGCTTGGTCGTTAAGGCGTGTTTCAATCCCGATTGCGCCCTGCCCCGGGGCCGGGATCATGTCGTCGATGTCAAAAATGGTCGTGATTTCGTCCCTCCGCCCTAGCCGCGCAAGCCCGGCGACTGCCAAGAGGGTCGCGTCGACCTGCCCGGTCTCAAGCTTGGCCAGCCGCGTATCCACATTGCCGCGCATCGGCACAATGTTAAAATCCGGGCGCAGCCGCAGCAATTGCGCCGCCCGGCGTAGCGATCCGGTACCGACAGTGGCGCCATCCGGCATTGCCGCCACAGAAACATTATTTCTTGCCAGCCAGGCGTCGCGCGGATCCTGGCGCCTGAGGAAAACCGCCAGGCCCAGTCCTTCCGGAAGTGTCGCCGGCATATCTTTCGATGAGTGGACCGCCAGATCGATTCTTCGATCCAAAAGCGCTTGTTCGATCTCTTTGGTGAACAAGCCCTTGCCGCCAATCTCGAGGAGCCGCCGGTCCTGGATGCGATCGCCGGTCGTGCGAATGGGCACAATTTCGATGTCGTCGATCGCCGCGATATCGGCGTGCTCAACCAGCGCTGCCCTGACCTCGTCAGCCTGCACCAGGGCCAAGGGGCTGCCACGGGTTCCAATGCGAAGCCTTGGTTGCACAATCCCATCCTCGGGTGTTATTGCCTAGGCGCTTGGCGGCTTAAGTCCGATACTGGACTTATAGGCGCACTGACGCGCGACGGACAAAGAATTTTTGTTGGTCGGCGATTGTAATCCTCATGGAGATTGTGGTTTGGGCAAGGAATCAAAAGTGCGGCGTATCGTCCTAGGGATCGAGACAAGCTGCGACGAGACGGCGGCTGCCATCGTTAGCAGCGATAAGGAGATTCTCGCCAACGAGATTTTGAGCCAGTTCGAGGATCATGCGGCCTACGGCGGCGTGGTCCCGGAGATCGCAGCAAGATCCCACGTTGAACATCTCGATCATCTGATCCGGAAGGCTCTTGCAGCTTCTGGGATCGATTGGCCGCGGATCGACGCCATAGTGGCAACCGGCGGCCCGGGGCTGATTGGCGGATTATTAGTCGGTGTGGTCACAGCCAAGGCGTTGGCCTTTGCAAAAGATAAGCCCTTCCTCGCTATCAACCATCTGGAGGGGCATGCTTTATCGCCGCGTCTGGTGGAAGAGGTTGATTTTCCTTATCTCTTGCTTCTCGTGTCCGGTGGCCATTGCCAATTGATCCAAGTTGAGGGCGTTGGCGCCTATAAGCGCCTTGGCACCACGATCGACGACGCGGTTGGCGAGGCCTTCGATAAAACAGCCAAGCTATTGGGGCTCGGCATGCCTGGCGGACCCAAGGTCGAAGCCATGGCCAGGAAAGGCCGGGCCGGGCGCTTTTCGTTGCCGCGGCCGCTGGCCGGCACGCCCGGTTGCGATTTCAGTTTCTCGGGTCTCAAGACAGCCCTGTGGCGCCAATTGGAGAAGCTATCCCAACAGGGTGGACCCGATGACGAGGACATTGCGGATTTGTGCGCCGAATTTCAGGCTGCTGTGTCTGACTGCCTGGTGGATCGCACCGGACGAGCGCTGACGCAGTTTACGGCCAGCTTCCCGGACCATATGGACAACACGCTGGTCGTGGCCGGCGGTGTGGCCTCGAATATGACGCTGCGCCAAAACCTTAAGGACCTGAGCGCGGCCGAAGGCTTTCATTTCGTGGCCCCTCCGGGCTGGCTGTGTACCGACAACGCGGCGATGATTGCCTGGGCCGGGCTTGAGCGGCTGGCGCAGGGGGCTCAACACGCACCGGACTTCGAGGCCCGCTCCCGCTGGCCGCTCGATACGACATCAAAGCCGCAGATCGGATATGGAAAGCGCGGCGCCAAGGTCTAAGCCGGTAAATTTCGGCCAACGCTTTCTCTTTGCTTGCATCGGCGGGGCAACAAGGGCAGCCTAGACATCATCGCGGGAGAATCGGTTGAAACGGGCAGGAATCATAGGCGGCGGCGCTTGGGGAACAGCATTGGCCTGTGTGACCGCGCGGGCCGGCCTCTCAACCACCCTGTGGGCGCTGGAGCGCGAAGTTGTCGAGGCCATCAATAACCACAACGAGAACAGCGTCTTCCTGGCCGACATTCCGTTACCTGATGGAATCAGGGCCACGGACAGTATGGCCGATCTCGCGGATTCGGATTTTGTGCTGATGGTCTGCCCGGCCCAGTTTATGCGGCCGGTGTCACAGCAACTGGCGCCGCATTTGAAATCAGGAATTCCTCTTGTCATCTGCGCTAAGGGCATCGAAAAGACCAGCGGCCACTTCATGAGCCAGGTGTTGGCCGAAACCGCTCCCGGCCACCCGATCATCGTCCTGTCCGGGCCGACCTTTGCGTCCGAGGTCGCGACAGGGCTGCCAGCCGCGGTCACCATCGCCGGTGAGGATGGGGCATTGCTCAAGGCCTTTGCGGGAGCGATCGGCCAGCCGACCTTCCGGCCCTATTGGACCAACGACGTGATCGGCGCGCAAATCGGCGGGGCGCTTAAGAATGTTCTGGCCGTGGCCTGTGGGATCGCTGAGGGCAAAAAGTTCGGGCAGAATGCCCGCGCCGCCTTGATCACCCGCGGCATGATGGAAATGTTGCGCTTCGCCGAAGCCAATAATGCAGAGTTCGAGACCCTTATGGGGCTGTGCGGGCTCGGCGATCTGATATTGACCTGCTCGAGCCTGCAGTCGCGCAACATGTCTTTTGGCAAGGCCCTGGGTGAAGGTCGGACCATGGAAGAGATTCTGGCTCGTCGCAAGACCGTGGCCGAGGGCGTGCACAGCGCCGAGATTGTTCACAAACTGGCCAATGACATGAATATCGACATGCCGATCTGCCTCGCCGTGTATCGCATACTCTATGAAAAGGTCGAGGTGGACAAGGCGATTAGAGACGTTCTGGCCCGCCCGTTTCAGAAGGAAATCGCTTAGGCTGTCGTCTGGCGGTTTTTGGTTTTCAGCGCTCCGGCGCGGGCTGTAACGATGCCCACAAGGATCGTCACGGCGCCCGCAAACTCGAGCCACCCCAGAATCTCGGCGAACAGATACCAGGCCAAAGCCGCCGCCACGATCGGCTGGATCGTCAGCGTCACCGCGCCGAAGGCCGCTGGAAGATGGGCCAGCGCATAGGCGATCAGCGCCTGACCCAGAACCTGTGCCGAGCCAGCAAGGCCGATCAGCACCAGCCAGCCGCGTAAGGTTTCCGGGAAAAAGGTCTCGCCTGAAAGAATTGTGATCGGGACCAAGGCGATGGCTGCGGCTAGGCCGGTCCAGGCCATGATAGTGGCGGTCGAATAGTGGCCCCGCAACCGCCCGACCGCCAGCAAGTAGCTGCCGTAGAAAAAGGCGGTCACGACCGCCAGTCCGTCCCCCAGCGGGCGCCCCTCGCCGATCTGGAGGCTGGCCCCGGATAGGAACGCCGCGCCAGCAAGCGCCAAACCGAGTCCCAGGAGAAACAATCCGCCCAAGCGCTCGCGAAACAAAACCACCGAGCCCACGGCGACCACGATCGGTGTCAGATTGGAGAGGAGCGTGGCGTTAGCGACTGTCGTAAACTGCAACGACCAATGCCAAAAGGCCAGATCAAGCGCAAACAGAACGCCGCCAAAAATCAGATATTTATGATCCCGCCAACCGGTTGGCTCACGGTATCCGTTTTCGCCCGGCGTTTGCATACGAAGCCATATAAAAAACAAAGGTGTGGCAAGGGCGACCCGCCAAAAGGCGGTGGCCGACGGCTCGACCTCAGAAAGCCGCACCAAGATCGGTGAGAAACCGATCGCAATCGCTCCCAGAACCAGAGCCGCCAGCGCCAGGCGGGCTTTCCGCTCGTCTGCATTCAAGGCGCTCAAGGGCGAGACTCCTTTCAGGGGGACTGATTAGCGCGGTTAACATTTGCCATCCGCCTTGTCCAGTCGCTTGCATTGGGGGGATTTCAGTCCCTATGATCCCAAGAGAGCGAGAGCAAAAACAAAGGAGCAAGGCCGCGATGTCAGAGAGCCTAGTCTTTCCGGTGCCCGAACATACTCTGGCCCGCACCCGATGCACCGACGAAGCCTATAAGGAAATGTACGCCCGCTCGATCGAGGACCCGGACGGGTTCTGGGCCGAGGCAGCGGCCAGGCTCGATTGGATCAAGCCTTTTACCAAGGTCAAGAACGCCAGCTTCGAAGGCGAGGCTGTGATCCGGTGGTTTGAAGACGGAATTCTTAACGTCTCGTATAATTGTATCGACCGGCACTTGGAGACTCGTGGCGACCAGGTGGCGCTTATCTGGGAGGGTGATGATCCCGCTGACAGTGCCAACATCACCTACCGGCAGCTCTATGAACGGGTGTGCAGGTTTGCCAATGTCCTGAAGGCCCGCAATGTCAAGAAGGGTGACCGGGTCACCATTTACATGCCAATGATCCCGGAGACGGTTTATGCCATGCTGGCCTGCGCCCGCATCGGCGCCGTACATTCAGTTGTGTTTGGTGGCTTTTCTCCGGATTCGATCGCCGGCCGGATCACTGATTGTGAATCGACCGTCGTAATCACCGCCGACGAGGGGGTGCGTGGCGGCAAGCCGATTCCCCTAAAAGCGAACGTCGACGAGGCCTTGGACCGATGTGCCGGCGTTCATACGGTTCTTGTGGTCAGGCGCACTGGCGGCCCCGTGAACTGGGTCGAAGGACGCGACGTCTGGTACGACGAGCTGGTTGATGATGTGCTTCCCCACTGCGAGCCCGAGCCGATGGGCGCCGAGGATCCGCTGTTCATTCTTTACACTTCGGGCTCGACCGGCCAACCCAAGGGCGTTCTGCACACCACTGGTGGCTATCTGGTCGGCGCAGCCCTAAGCCACGAATATGTGTTCGACTATCAGGACGGCGATATTTACTGGTGCACCGCCGACGTTGGTTGGGTCACCGGCCACAGCTATATCGTCTATGGACCCTTGGCGAACGGGGCCACCAGCCTGGTTTTCGAGGGGGTGCCCAATTACCCGGACGCCTCGCGCTTTTGGCAGGTCGTGGACAAGCACAAGGTGAATATTTTTTATACGGCGCCGACCGCCATCCGGGCCCTGATGGCGCTCGGCGACGAATGGGTTAGCGCCACCAGCCGCAAAAGCCTCCGCTTGCTCGGAACCGTAGGCGAGCCGATCAATCCCGAAGCCTGGCTATGGTATCATCGGGTGGTCGGCGAGGAGCGCTGCCCGATCGTCGATACCTGGTGGCAGACCGAGACCGGCGGCATCATGATCACACCCTTGCCCGGCGCCACGGCGCTGAAACCCGGCTCGGCCACACGCCCCTTCTTCGGGGTTGAGCCGGCAATCGTTGATGCGGAGGGGAATGTGCTCGAAGGTGAGGCCAGTGGAAATTTGGTCATTCTGTCTTCCTGGCCCAACCAGGCGCGAACCATCTACGGCGATCATCAAAGGTTTAAAGAGACCTATTTCGCCACCTACCCGAACAAATATTTTACCGGCGACGGCTGCCGTCGCGACGCGGACGGCTATTATTGGATCACCGGGCGGGTCGACGACGTGATCAACGTCTCCGGGCACCGTTTGGGGACGGCCGAGATCGAAAGTGCTTTGGTCGGCCACGCCGGGGTGGCCGAGGCGGCGGTGGTTGGCTTTCCGCACCATATCAAGGGTCAGGGCATTTATGCCTATGTAACCCTCGATGTGAGCCACGAACCCTCGCAAGAGACCTGCGATGAGTTGATGGCCTGCGTGCGCAAGGAGATCGGGCCGATCGCCAAACCCGATCATATCCAGTTCGCCCCGGCCCTGCCCAAGACCCGCTCGGGCAAGATCATGCGGCGGATCCTGCGCAAGATCGCGGCCAACGATTTTGCCGATTTGGGCGACACATCTACGCTCGCCGACCCTTCTGTGGTCGACGATCTGGTGGATAACCGTCTCAATCGCTAAAAAAGGGCCCGATCAGGCCCTTTTCAGCAGAATTGGGTTTTTCTCCGGCGCCTAAAGCCGCTGGACGACGCCGAATAGTGCCGCAAGAAACAGCGCCGCGGTCGGCAGGATGGTGACCCACATGCCTAAAAACCGCGATTCGCCGGCTTCGTAGGCGTTGGCATAGAGTAAACGGCCGCCAACCCACACCAGACCCAGAGTTCCGGCCGGCAGATCGCCGATAAAAGCAGCTCCCAACCATAGGCAGGGCAAAAATATGACCAGCTGTTCGATGGTGTTCTGGTGCGCCCGGAAGGCCCGCTCGAAGTCTATATTGCCGGTGATGGCCGGGCTTTGCACATCGTGCGTATCCCGCATCTTCCCAACTTTCATGCTCAGGAAAAACGTATAAAAAACCGCCAGCAAAGTCGCGATCGTCGCGTATACCATGAAAATGCCCTTCGTTATTTCTAGCAAAAGTATACACCCAACCCAGGGTTTTTTGAAGTCCTTCGTTGTGGCGACCCAGCAAGATTTGTGATCCACTGCCTGGCCATGAGCAAAGAGGGGATCAAGCCACGCGCCGTGGCGCTTCAAATCCTGACCCGGGTCATTAAACGTCGGGTGTTCCTTGAGGAGTCGGCTCAGAGCATGGGTCGGGCGGTCGGCCATCTGTCGCCTGCGGAGCGGGCCTTTGCCCGGCGTCTGGCCGAGACCACATTTCGGCACTGGGGCCATCTGAAGCTTATTAAATCCTGGCTCGTCGAGCGGCCGCTGCCGCACCAGGCCGCCGAGACCGGGCATTTGATATTGCTGGGCCTGGCGCAGCTTTTTTACATGGAAACCGCCCCTCACGCCGCTGTCTCGACCTCGGTCGAACTTGCCGCCAGCAGCCCCAAGGCTGGCATGCGATCGCTAAAAGGACTTGTGAACGCGGTTCTGCGTCGGGCTGCCAATGAGCGGCAGGCGCTTTTGGAGCGTGCTGCAAAAGATCCCTTGGCTAATCTTCCAGGCTGGCTGAGCGAGCGCTGGCGGGCCCAGTTCGGAGAGGAGAAGACCGCCCGTTTGGCGGTCGCGCACACCAAGCCACCGCCCTTGGACCTGACCTTCAAGTCGCCGGACAGGGCCGAAAAGTGGGCTGACGAGCACGGCGGACAATCCTTGATTCCGGGCTCGGTTCGCCTGCGGCCCATGGGCGCGATCAGCGATCTGCCGGGTTACCGGGACGGCGACTGGTGGGTTCAGGATCTGGCGGCCGGCCTGCCGGTACGACTCTTGGGCGACATCGAGGGGCTCAGCGTCGCCGACCTCTGCGCGGCGCCCGGAGGTAAAACCCTGCAGCTGGCCGCGGCCGGTGCCAAGGTCGTCGCGGTTGACCGTTCGCCCGGGCGTCTGGATCGCCTGCGGGAGAACCTGAACCGCACTCGCCTGGCGGCCGAAGTCGTTGAGGCTGAGGCACAGGACTGGCGGCCTGGACAACGTTTCGATTTGGTGTTTCTCGACGCCCCCTGCAGTGCCAGTGGCACGATCCGGCGGCACCCGGAACTGCCGTGGATTCGGAAGGACTTTTGTCTTGACGCCCTGACCGGACTTCAGGACCGGCTGCTCGAAGCCGCCTGGAAGATCGTGCGGCCCGGCGGCCGTCTTTTTTATTGCGTATGCTCGCTCGAGCCCGACGAATGCGCGGCCCGGGCCGGGCACTTCCTGGATCACGCGGCTGACGCCGAACGACGGCCTCTGGTTGGTGCTCGAATCTCAGGATTGGAAGAGACCATTACGGCCGAGGGAGACCTTCGGACCTGGCCCATAACACTGGATGACGAAGGCGGAATGGACGGCTTTTTCCTTGCCTGCTTTGGCAAGGCAAAGCCCTAAAATAGGCCTCATTTGGGCCACGGAATTCCACCCAAAGCAACGGCTTGCTGGGGACCCGCGAACCTGCTAAGCACATCTTCATGCAACAGCATATCCGGATTGCGCCTTCCATTCTTTCGGCTGACTTTGCGCGGCTTGGCGAGGAGGTGCGGGCAGTGGATGCAGCAGGCGCCGATTATATCCATATCGATGTTATGGACGGGCATTTTGTGCCCAATCTGACCATCGGACCAGGTGTGATCGCGGCCCTGAGGGGTGAAACGGACAAGCCCTTTGATGTTCACTTGATGATCGCGCCGGTGGATCCCTTTATTGGTGATTTTGTCGAGGCCGGGGCAGACATCATTACCGTACATCCCGAGGCTGGGCCGCATCTGCACCGTACACTGCAGTCGATCCGCGCACTGGGCAAAAAGGCCGGGGTGGCGCTCAATCCTGGCACGCCGACCGCGGTTATCGAAAACCTTATCGACGACCTGGACTTGATTCTGGTGATGAGCGTCAATCCCGGTTTCGGAGGTCAAGTCTTCATCTCGAGCCAGCTTCAAAAGATCGAACAGTTGCGCCGAATGATCGACGCTAGCGGACGCCAGATTGATCTCGAGGTCGATGGCGGCGTCGACGCCTCAACCGCACCAAAGGTCATCGCGGCGGGCGCGGATGTCTTGGTGGCCGGGACCGCGACCTTTAAAGGTGGGCCGGACCATTATGCGGAAAATATATCGGTGCTGCGATCTGGAGAGGGCTAGATTGGGCACACGAGCCCGGCAACGACGTCGGCGGGGATTTCGATGGACGGTCATCTGATAAGACCACAAGGTGCCTCGTTTGCAGTTCGGGCCGCCCGCGCCTTGGCACGTGGCTTGGGTGGAATTGCCCGTGCCGGTCCCATCCATCAGATGCGCCTGAAAGGCCGCCACCCGCTAAAACTTCTTTCGAGCCCGGATACGCCGTTTGAAGGCTCGGCCGGCCGTGGACAGCTCATACTTGAAGGCAAATTCTTCAGAGCCGGCCAGGAGGTCAGAGCCGAGCCCAATGAGGTTTGGAATATTGCCGAGAAGGCCACCCCAGATTTTTTTGATTGGCTGCACGGGTTTTCCTGGCTTGAGGATCTGGCGGCACTCGAGAATGAAGCCGCAGCCAGGACCGCGGCCGAAGATCTGGTGCGCAGCTGGGCCGAGATATACCATTCTTATGACCGCGCGGCCTGGCGGCCCGACCTGGCAGGTGTGCGGGTTGTCAACTGGACGGTTTACGCCCCGCTCATACTGTCGAGCGCCGATCTTGTTTACCGAAGCCTGGTTCTCAATAGCCTGGCGCGACAGGGCCGCCACCTTGCCATTGCGTGGATGAGAGCTCCCGAGGGGCCGGCGCGGGCCAAAGCTTTGCTGGGGCTGGCAGCGAGCGGCGCCCTCCTGCCCGAAGGGGAGGCGCGACTGGCCAAGGCGTTGAGCGCCCTTGAACGGCTGTGTCGTGACTTTGTGCTAGCCGACGGTGGGCCAAGATCCAGATCGGTCGCCGAAATTGCCGAATTTGTGCATTGCCTGGTGCTCCTTCGTGTCATTCTTGAGGACCGGCATGAGGAGGTTCCCGCATGGCTGCAGTTGACACTCGACAAGATCATACCGTTCCTGAAAGCGATGACCCACGGGGACCAGTCCGCTGCAAGGTTTGGTGATTTTGTGGTCGTCCGGCCCTATCCGGCCAAGCAATTGCAAAAGTACACGCGGACCCGCGGCGGACCGATCAGCAACGCGACTTTGACCGGTTATCTTCGTCTTCAACAGGGCAAGTCCCTGCTTCTCCTGGATGTCGGAACGCCGCCCCAGGGCGCCGTGTCGGCGGGTGCCGCAGCAAGTACACTGTCCATCGAGCTGAGCGAGGCCTCGGAGCGCCTGATCGTAAATGGCGTATGCCCGCCTGAGTTTGACGAGCAGACCGGTGAGGCGGCAAAAGCCTGGTTACAGCGCACAGAGGCACATTCGACTTTGGTCTTGGGCAACCGAGACAGCACGACAATTCAACGCTCGAGTCGGCTGGGCCAAGGCGTAAACGAGACCCGTTTTGAGCGCAACGAGAACGAAGATGGGATTTGGGTCGATGCGGTGCACAACGGGTATAGGCAAAAGTTTGGTTACAAGCATCATCGACGTTTGTTTTTGAACGCCGAAGGCACCGATTTACGCGGTGAAGATCGGCTCGAACCGGCGCCGGAAGGATGGCGCAACATCTTTGGCCGCCGCAAGCCCATTGCCGTGGCGGTATATTTTCAACTTCATCCCGACGTGACCGCATCGCTGACCCAGGAGGGCAAAGTTGCAATCTTGAGGCTGGCTAGCAATAAGGGCTGGATGTTCAAGGTCCGCAGCGGCGGGATCGAGATCGAGGACGGCGTTTTTTTCGATGGCCCCGGGTTTGGCGTCAAGACCAGCCGCATCGTCGTGCGGGCTCAGACCGGCCCGCAAGGACTGGTCTTGAACTGGTCGTTTAAGAGAATCGGCAGCCGCGAATAACCGCGGAGGGGTGCCTCCGGGCAAGGGACTTGACTAATTGTCTGTATCACCTATGAGAGCGCTTCGATCTGTTGAAAGGACAGCCTCAGATGCTTCGGATCGTTAAGCCCCAGCGCGCCCTTCTCTCGGTCTCGGACAAAAGCAGCTTCATCGCGCTCGGCCAGTTCCTGGCCAATCAAAAGATTGAAATCCTTTCGACCGGCGGCTCGGCACGAGCCCTTGGCGAAGCTGGAATTGAAGTCAAGGAGGTGGCGGATCACACTGGCTTCCCGGAAATGATGGACGGCCGGATCAAAACGCTGCACCCGAAGATTCATGGGGGGATCCTGGCTCTGCGAGAGAACGCCGATCACCAGGCGGCGATGCGCCAAAACGAAATCCTGCCGATCGATCTGGTGGTCATAAATCTCTACCCCTTCGAGGAGACTTTGGCCGGCGGTGCCGAGGCTCATGAGATTATCGAAAATATCGATATCGGCGGTCCAGCCATGATCCGCTCCGCGGCCAAGAACTACAGCGACGTGATCGTGATCGTCGATCCCACCGACTATCCGGCGCTCATGGATGAGATGAATGCCAACCGCGGCGGCACGACCCTCGCCTTTCGAAGCACTAT
Organism: Pseudomonadota bacterium; assembly: GCA_022566895.1. Lineage (GTDB taxonomy): Bacteria > Pseudomonadota > Alphaproteobacteria > Sphingomonadales > SMXR01 > JADFIA01. Next base: position 9,884 of record JADFIA010000028.1, on the reverse strand, counting down.
GGCAGGAAAGGCCTTCGCGCTCACGGCGGCCTATGATGCGGCGATCGCGACTTGGTTTCAGAGGGAAGAAACAGGGCTGCCGGAACGAATCTTTTTATCTGGCGACAAGGTCCAAGATCTGCGCTACGGCGAGAATCCACATCAAACCGCTAGTTTCTATATCAATCGCGGTGAAAAACGGCCCGGCGTGGCAACAGCCTTACAATTGCAAGGCAAGGCACTTTCTTACAACAATCTTAATGATACCGACGCCGCTTTTGAGTTGGTCTCGGAGTTCGGTGGAGCCCGGGCGGCAGTGGCGATCATCAAGCACGCCAATCCGTGCGGCGTCGCCACAGCGGGCAGCCAGAGTGAGGCCTACGAGAAGGCCCTGGCCTGCGATCCGATCAGCGCCTTTGGCGGCATCATTGCGCTCAATCAGCCTCTTGAAGCCGAGACTGCGAAGATGATTTCCAAAGTATTTACTGAAGTCATCATTGCGCCGGAGATCTGCGACGAGGCAGCTGAAATCCTGTCGAGCAAGAAAAACCTGCGCATTTTGGCCAGCCGCGGCCTGGCCGATCCGGCGGCATCCGGGCTGACAATAAAATCCCTCTCCGGCGGCTATCTGGTTCAGAGCCGTGATAATGGACGGGTTTCGGAAAGTGAGCTACGCATCGCCACCAAGAGAGCCCCCAGCCAACAGGAAATGTCGGATCTTCTGTTCGCATTTCGGGTTGCCAAGCACGTCAAGTCAAACGCCATCGTCTACGCCAAGGACGGGGCCACGGTTGGCATCGGAGCCGGTCAGATGAGCCGGGTGGACAGCTGCCGGATCGCCGCCCGCAAGGCGCAGGATGCAGCCGAGGCTGCCGGCCTCGATGCGCCGGCGACGATCGGCTCGGTGGTCGCGTCCGATGCGTTCTTTCCGTTTGTTGACGGCTTGCTGGCGGCAGCCGAGGCCGGGGCCACCGCGGTCATTCAGCCGGGTGGATCGATGCGCGACGACGAGGTGATTGCGGCGGCCGATGAGGCCGGTTTGGCTATGGTGCTGACCGGCAGGCGCCATTTTCGCCATTGATAGGGTATGGCCGCGGCGACTTATGCCAAGGGCAGAATGCTTCTAAACTGCCGCGCCGCAAAGCTCAGTTTGGCCACGGTCACCGGTCCGCTTGAACGAATATCGTCAAGCAGCCTGTTGGTTCGATAGACGGTTCCTGCTTCGACCTTGGCCCAACGCCCGACCATCGACGGGCCGTTGATTCCCTTGGCCGGGCTCAGGATAATGCGCGTCAATTCCCGCTGCTGGTCAGCCAGGTCGTCGACCGCTGCATTGATGGCCAAAGATTCCCAGTGGCTCTCGGGCGCCATGGTCGCTGCCGTGCTGCGTAGCCAGTCGAATCCCACGAAGTGGCCCACTTCAAAGTATGCCTTGGCCACATCCTGGGCCTTGCGATCGAGGGATTCGGCAACATTGACGATATCGCAAGCGGCGCTCATTGCCTTGATAGCCGCAACCATGCGGGCCAGCGTCTGCGGAACCCCTTGTGATTCATAGTCCTGGCGACGGGCCGCATAGGCCTCCAATTCGAGCGGGCTGAGAACCCGTTCCGGGGACGCAAGCAGCTTGGCCAGGCCCTTGCTATAGCGGGCGATCAGGTCAGAGACGTTTAGGGGCTTGGGGAGATTTCTCAAAAACCATCCGGTCTGCCGACGCAGAAAATTGCACAGCCCGACGTGCATTTCGGTCTGCAGCGCGGCGTCAACCTTATAATCAAGCTGATCAATCGCTGACCAGATTTCGTTCAATCCAAACGAATCGCGAATGATCAAGAATGCCGATACGATCTGCTCGACCGGAAGACCGATCTCCTCGCGCACATCGAAGACAAAGGTCAGTCCGCCCCGGTTGATAACCTCATTGGCCAGCGTCGTGGCCACAATTTCGCGCCGCAGCTGGTGCGCTCTCAGTTCGGCCGGAAAGCGGCGTCGCAGCAGCTTGGGGAACCCCCACTCAAGTTCGGTCTCCAGCATTGGACTGTCGATAAGCTGGGTGTTCATTAAGGCCTCGAAAAGAGACATTTTGGCATAGGAGACGAGAACCGACAGTTCGGGCCGCGACAGACCTTCCTGGGCTAGCGCAAGGGCTGAAAAGTCCTCGTCAGTTGGCAGGCTTTCAAGATCACGATCGAGCCGTCCTTCCCCTTCCAGAAGCCGGATCAAGCCCAGATGCTGTTGCCGCTTCGGAACCGCCATATTTTCGGCGATGGAAATGGCCTGGGTTTGAAGATAATTGTCCTCAAGTACAATGTTAGCCACTTCGTTCGTCATCCGGGCCAGCAGTTTTTGGCGTTCCGGCAGGGTCAGTTTTCCGGCCTGGATGGCGGCTTGCAGAAGGATTTTGATATTGACCTCTTTGTCAGAGCAGTCGACGCCGCCGGAATTGTCGATGAAGTCAGTATTGAGGCGGCCGCCTCGCCCCGCAAATTCGATCCTTGCTTTTTGGGTAACTCCCAAATTGGCACCTTCGCCCAGGACCTTGACGCGTAAATCGGCAGCATTAACACGTACCGAATCATTGCTTCTGTCCCCAACTTCGGCGTTCGATTCGTGACGCGCCTTAACGTAGGTCCCGATACCCCCCATCCACAAAAGATCGGCCTTCGCTCCAAGTATATGATGAATGACCTCATTGGGCGAAAGCTCGGCCGCGTCAACGCCCAGAAACGCCTTTAATTCCTCGGTCAACTTTACGGATTTGGCAGCCCGCGAATAGATCATCCCGCCTTTTGAAAGAAGTTTGCGGTTGTATGCTTCCCAGCTTGACCGCGGCCGCCGGAACAATCGCTGACGTTCCTTAAAGCTCACTTCTAAGTCTGGGTTGGGGTCAAAGAATATGTTCCGGTGATCAAATGCCGCCTGGAGCTTCAGGACTCGAGACTGCAGCATGCCGTTGCCGAACACGTCGCCGGACATATCCCCGATCCCGATAACGGTTATTGAATCCTTGGAAACGTTAATGCCGAGCTCCCGGAAGTGCCGCTTTACTGACACCCAGGCGCCGCGGGCTGTAATTCCCATCTTCTTGTGATCGTAGCCGTTCGAACCGCCCGAGGCAAAAGCATCTCCCAACCAAAAGTCGTTGTCTTCTGCGACCTTGTTGGCGATGTCGGAGAAGGTCGCCGTGCCTTTGTCGGCCGCCACCACAAGATAGGGGTCCGCCTTGTCCCAACGCTCCACCTTGTTTGGTGGCACGATCCGTCCGTTCTTAATGTTATCGGTTACCGAAAGCAGACTGGCGATGAAGGATTTGTAACAAGCAATGCCCTCGGCGATGAAGGCGTCCCGGTCCTGGAACGGAGGCAGGTGCTTGGGTACAAATCCGCCCTTGGCACCGACCGGAACGATCACCGCGTTCTTGACATGCTGTGCCTTGGCGAGGCCGAGCACCTCGGTCCGAAAGTCCTCGGGCCGGTCTGACCATCTGATACCGCCGCGAGCAACCGGCCCCCCCCTGAGGTGAACACTCTCGTAGCGCGTCGAATAGACGAAAATCTCGGCGAATGGCCGTGGTTTGGGCGCCATCTCCAGGCTGCCCGTGCTGATTTTGAGGGCCAGGCCCAAGGGTTGCATATTCGCGGTCGGTCTTTGGTACTGACGTTTGTAGTAATTGGTCCGCGTCGTTGCCAGGATCGCTTTCAAGCAGGCCCTGAGCGTGCGGTCCTCATCGAGGCTCGAGACCCGGTCGAGCGCGGCGCGAACCTTCGCGGCCAAGACGTCCAGCGCCCGTGAACGTTGGTTCTTGGATCCGCCTTCGGGATCAAATTTGGTCTTAAAAATTCGCACCAGGTTGCTTGCGATATCTGGATTCTTGACAACGCAGCCTTCGATATAGTCTTGGGAGAACGGCAGACCGATCTGCCGCAAATATTTCACGTAGGTCCGTAGAATCACAATCTCCCGACACGGAATCTGGGCTTGCACCGCCAAGGCATTTAGCCCGTCATCTTCGGCCCGCCCCTTGGTTACATCAACCAGCAACTCCTCAATGAGCGGCTTGGAGATTTCCAGATCGATGTCTCCAGGCAGCGCGTTTTTTAGATAGAAATCAAGAACGCAACCGCCCCGATCGCCATGTAAACCGTAAGAGTTTTCGGCGATTACCTTGAAGCCCAGATGTTCGAGCATCGGCAAGCAATCGGAAAGTGGGACAACGTTTGCGGCGCTGTAAAGCTTCAGGCGTAGGGCATCCGGCGTATCCGTCACAAGCCGGTAAATATCATAAGCGGTATCGTCTGGCCCCTCCAGTTGCTCGAGGCGGCGGATATCGTGAACCGCTTGGTGGGGTGCGAAGGCTTCACGGAAGGCGGCCGAAAAAACATCCCTGTACTTTTCGAAAAGCCGGTTGCCTTCACCGTCGCCAAACTGGGCATTCAGCTTCTCATGCAGATGCTCCGGCCAGTCCTTCGACACCTCCGCCACCCGCGCTTCAATCGCCGCGTCATCAATCGCCGGTACATCTCCGGGGCGGGTGCGGATGATAAAATGCCAGCGCGCCAGCAAGGCTTCGGCGAGTTCGGCGTAATAGACCGAAATTTCACCATTCAGGGCTTCACAGAGCACCTTTTCGATCTTGCGGCGAAGGAGCGAATTGTATTTGTCGCGCGGTACATACACCATAGCCGAGACGTAGCGCTCAAATTTGTCGCGGCGCAAAAAGGCGCGGACACGTGGCCTTTCGAGCAGATGCAGAATTCCCATCGCGGTTTCAAGAAGCTCATCCTCCGAAACCTGAAACAATTCGTCTCTGGGGTATCTTTGTAATATATGGGCCAATGCTTTGCCGTCGTGCGAGCTGCGCTCGAACCAGGCCCGATCCTGAACCCGACTGATTTTGCGCCGCAGAAAGGGAACCTCCTCGACCAGGCGGCTATAGGACAGCGATGTAAACAGGCCGACGAAACGGCGCTCGCCGACAACCTTACCCCGTGCATCAAATATTTTGACGCCGATGTAATCGAGATGCACCGGTCTGTGCACCCGCGTCCGTACATTTGCCTTGGTAATGATGATTGGATCCGGCTGGCTCAGATGATCACGAATCTCAGGCGAAATCGGGGTCAGGCCCTTTGGCCCCCGAAGTACTTGAATGGTCGGATTCTTGAGAAACCCCAATCCGGAATTGCGAACCGCCGTAAACTCTGCCGTTTTTGAAGTTCCATTGTAGCGATATTCCCTATATCCGATCAGCGTGAAGTGGTCTTCTTTAAGCCAGTGCAGAAACTCACGCGCTTCCTGGTTCAGGTCATCCTCAACCGGCGCCGGGAATTCTATCATCGCCTGAACGGCTTCATCGATCTTGCTTAGCATTGCCGGCCAGTCTTTGACTGTAATCCGGACGTCCTTCAATATCTGCCGCAGGAGCTTCTGGATTCTGCCCCGTTCTGTCGCTCCCCTTTGGGAATCAATCTCAACGTAAATATAGGACTCGCGACAGGCCTTGGGTCCTTTTTCGTCGCCATTGTGCACCGAACCGAGCGTGGCCTTTCGGCGACCCTTTGCATCCCGTTCCACATAAACGATTGGATGGTGCAGTACGTGGATATCCAGGCGTCTTGAAACCGTCAGGCCGCCGGTAATCGAATCAACAAGAAACGGCATGTCGTCGTTGATGATCTGGATGACCGTGTTCTTGCTTTCCCACCCGTCGCGATGGGTTTTGGGATTGAACACTTTTATCTTCGGCCGGCCCGGAGCGCGCACACAAGAAAGCCGCCAGATGGACGCGGCCGCGTAGGCAAGTGTCTCCACCGGGGGGTCGGTCAGCTCCTTAGGTGACGCCGGCCTGTAGAAAGCGGCTATGAACCGGCATAGATCTTCGGTGTCTTCACCTGAAAATTCCGAGCGTGCGAAATCGCAAATTTTCTCGGTCAGGGCCGCTTTGGTCTTCCAGGCGTCCATGTCCCATCCCCCGGGGAATCTCAAAGAACTATGGATTAGTGTTAATGAAGGCTCAAACATTCAAGTTCTTTTTACGAATTATTCAGCTCTGCCCTGTGAAATCTGTCTTAATGCGGCTTCAATGCCACTTTTCTGCTGGGGCAAAACATCCAGGATTTCCAGCGTCTCCCGATTGCTGCCGCGCCGGGCGAGCAACAGCACAAAGTCGTTATCAGCGGCTGATTCTGGTACTTCGACGTCAAATTTGACAATCGCGCTGGGATGGCGCGCAAGCAATTGCTTGCGAATTCGTTGCATACGCCGCTGGAGGGGGCTTCCCCGCTTGTGTCGACGCGCCTGCCGCTCGGCCAGTACGCATCCCTTGATGCCGCCACGATAACCGGCCAGGAAAGTTTCAAGAGACCGGGAATCAATCCCGTTCGCCTGTGCATGGGCTAATGCGGCGGCATATTCTGTAATTCTGGTTTTGTCGTAATCCTTGCCGAAGATAAGCTTTAGAGCGGGTGTGTAAGGCGCGCGGTCCTGAGATCTGATCCCCAATTCGACGAGCCGCTGCCGGTAGGCCTGTGGCGCCTCTTGAGCGATCTCGAATAACTCGAGGGCACGCGATAATGTTCGGTAAAGATGTTGACGGGCCGTCGTGTGGCTATGCGGCAGCTTCCTGGCTTCCTCCTGGCCGGCTTCGAGGATCGCTCTGAAGTCCTCATCCGCCTCATCCGGCACCCTTTCTGGGGCGACCGGCTCCAGCCGAACGTCTTGCCGGCCGGCATCTCGGTCGACCCAGTTAATAACACCGTAAATCGAATGAATGTCCTCGCCGTTTTCGCTGAACGGCAGAAGGATTCCCCGATAGGCCCTTGTATAACCCTGCGCGCGATCGTATTCGGCCTCAAAGCCGATCGGAACCCTTTCCGATCGCACTTCCCGGAACCGGTCGGCGAGCCGCTTGATGATGCTGTATTCGACGAGTTCCGCAATCCTCTTGCCGCGTAACTCCTCATCGCCCTCGTGTTCGGCCTCGAGCTTTTTTCCAACAAAGCGCAGCAGTGCATTTTCCGGCTTGCCGGGAAACTCCAGAAGAAAACAGTAGTCGCGTATTTCGGAAGTTAAGTGCGGATTGAGCTCACTGAGCTTGGGAAATTGCCGGCCGGCCAGAAGCGAACGCCAATACTCAAACATCACCAGATGCAAACGGCGCTCGTCGGTCGTCTGTTCGGGATTCGGGCCTTCGTTTTCCGCCATTGCCACTGCCTTTTCGAACGCTGCTCCACTCAAGACCTAATGAATAGCGTCTTTATCAACCCAGCTGATCACGCCGAGGATGTAGTTGATTTCGGAACCGTCCTCGCTGAACGGCAGCAAAATGCCCCGATAGGCGGCTTGGCGGCCATCTTGGCGCTCGAATTCGGCTTCAAAGCCGATCGGCGCGCGGTTCGAGACCACCTCGAGGAAATGGTCGGCCAGCCGGGCAATGACGCTGTACCTGCCGAGGTCGTCGATTTTCCGCCCCAGTAGCGGCTGCTCCCCCCCGTAGTCCGCCATCAGTTGTTCGCCGGCAAAATGAAGAGTCGCCTCAGATAGCCCGGGAGCCAGATCGATCACGAAGCTCGCGGCCAGCGTCTCGTCCTCCATCTCCGACTGCATTTCATCAAGTTCCGGAAATTCTCGGCCGCCCAGCAGCGACACCCAATGATCGAAGATTTTGAGATGCAACCGACGCTCGCTCAACTCGAGGACGCTCTCCCCCATCTCTTCGTCGTCCGCCATGGCACGCTACGCCTCCTTTTGATCGTCCGCCGGCTCATCGCCGAGCGTTCAATTATAACATTGTGAAAGACGACTTTAAAAGAGAAGGTTGGAGTCGTCTTTTAACCGGATTGTTGGATCGGCCTTGTCATCAAGGTCACATATCCCATAAAGATGAACCATCCCTCAGGTGAGGAGACTCCATGGCCGAGTCACAGTGGCGAAATCTCGTTCAAATGTTCTTCGAACAGACCGATCGTTTGGGCAAGCGACCGTTCTTGTGGGCCAAGGTGGATGGCAAATACCGCTCCTTGTCCTGGCTTGAGACCCGAGAGAAGGTGGCGCGACTGGCCGGGGTCCTGGCAGCCAAAGGGGTGGGGGCCGGTGACCGGGTGGTCATATTGAGCGACAGCCGGCCCGAATGGTGCATCAGCGATCTGGCGATCATGGCTTTGGGCGGCATCTCAGTGCCGGCCTATACGACCAATACGACCGAAGACCATCTCTATATTCTCGAGAACAGCGGCGCTAAGGGCGCCATCGTCTCCAGCCGGGCGCTTGCGGCCCGTTTTCTGCCGGCCGCACACCGCTTGGACAATCTGCGATTCGTAATTGCGATCGACGATCCAGGCATATTGCAGAGCCTTAACCTCGAGATCGAGCGCTGGGAGGCGGCGCTCGAGGGCGCGGATCCGAACCCCGAGCGCCTGCGCCAGGCGATAACGGCGATCGAGCGCCGGCAAACCGCCTGTCTGGTCTACACGTCGGGCACCGGCGGCGCACCAAAGGGCGTGATGATCCCGCACGGCGCAATCCTGCACAATTGCGAGGGGGCCGAGGATGTGCTCAGCGATCTGCCGCCCGGCCCCGAGCGATTCCTGTCCTTCCTGCCCCTCTCGCACGCCTACGAACACACCGGTGGCCAGTTTCTGCCGATCTATCTGGGGGCCGAGATTTATTATGCCGAATCGCTGGAAAAACTGGGCGCCAACTTCCTTGAGGCCCGCCCGACGATCATGACCGTGGTGCCGCGACTGTTTGAGATGCTCCAGACCCGCATCACCAAGGCGGTCGAAAAGCAGGGCGGCCTGAAGGCAAAGCTGTTTGCGCGGACTCTCGAGCTCGGGCGGCGGAATTTCCTGGACGCCAAATCGCTGAGCTTCGCCGAGCGCTGCGAAAACAAGGCCCTCGATATCGTCGTCCGCCGCAAGGCCAAGGCCCGCTTCGGGGGCAAGGTCAAGGCGCTGATTTCGGGCGGCGCGCCGCTCAATCCCGAGGTCGGGTTTTTCTTTGCGGCTTTGGGTTTGCCGCTCTTGCAGGGATACGGCCAGACCGAAGCCGCCCCGGTGATCAGCGTCAACCGGCCGTCCGACGTCGATATGGAGACCGTCGGCCCGCCGATGAAGGGGGTCGAAGTTAAGATCGCCGAGGACGGTGAGATTCTGGTGCGCGGGGAGCTGGTGATGAACGGCTATTGGCGCAACGAGGAAGAGACCGCGGCGGTCCTGAAGGACGGCTGGCTGTACACCGGGGATATCGGTTATCTCGACGAGCGTGGCCATCTTCTGATTACCGACCGCAAAAAGGACATCGTGATCAACGATAGGGGCGACAACGTCTCGCCGCAGCGTATCGAGGGTTTTTTGACCTTCGAGCCGGAAATCTGCCAGGCGATGGTCTACGGCGACCGCAAGCCGCATCTGGTGGGCCTTGTCGTCCCCGACCCGGACTGGCTTGGGGCCTGGGCCAAGGCGCACAACAAAAAGGGTGGGCTTGAGGTTTTATGCCAGGATAGGGACCTCCACAAAGCGCTCGACGTCTCGGTCAGCCGGGTTAACAAGACCATGAGCGGGCCTGAACGCATGCGCCGCTTTGCGATCGCCAAACAGCCCTTTACGATCGAAAACAGCCAGATGACGCCGACCATGAAAATCCGCCGCCACATCATCTCGAAGGAATATCACGAGGTGCTCGAAGGTCTCTATTGAGGGTCGGTTTTTCGCCTAATCATTCTTGAGTTTGTGTTTTTTGAGCTCGACCATTGTGAGCAGGTGCCCCGTTGGGGGGATCGCGACCAAAAAAATGAGAGAAAAATGGAGCGGGCGATGAGATTCGAACTCACGACCCCAACCTTGGCAAGGTTGTGCTCTACCCCTGAGCTACGCCCGCTCGAAGGCCGGACCGCAGAACCCGGCCGG
>JADFIA010000002.1 GCA_022566895.1 Pseudomonadota bacterium | reverse complement strand
ATTTCGCCAATCACAACCTCGGCGGAGATATTGTTAACGCTCAAGACAGCTCCAAATACAATACCGGCACCGTCGGGCCGCCAGGTCGGATCCGATATTTCTACTCCCTCCCAAGCGCTTCCTGTAAGCAAAATTGGGACCAGCGGGCCCGAGCCTGCAAAGTCGAGACAGTAAATATTGTTGTTGGCGGCATAGGCAATCACCGTGTCCGAATGGGATGAGAAGTCGAGGTCGGCAAAATTGTTAACGCCCGCCTCCTCTGCGGTTAGCGAAACAACGGGTGCACTCACCACTGCATCGACGTTACCCACGAGTGTCACGGGATCAAGAAAGGAAGCGTCGAAACGGGCGATTCTGATGACTTCAAACTCGATGACGGAACCACCGAAGTTCCCCTCGCGCCAGGCGATCCAGTTCCCACCCCCCGCCAGAGGCCGCGACAACACCGCGCGGTGAATGTCGTTATTATCCGGGTTATCGTCCGAACCGGGGGGTTTTGCGATGATCTCGACCGACGCAATGCTGGACGTATCGCCGGGCATGAATTCCGCCGAAAGACGTACGCCTCCCGTCGCAATCCAGTCTGGATTGGGAAAGAATTCAGACGGCCAGATTACCTGCACGCGACTATCGGCAAGACTGTTTGGCACGAACTCCATCCCTTCCCTGGGCTTGCTGTTGAGACAGGCGAAGCTTTCGATTGGACCCCATTCCCCCGTGGCAGAGTCGAGCGATGACATGTAGGTTCCCAGGTTCCACTCACAAACCTCCACTGTCCCAGAGGCCCGGAAGGCGACGAATGAACCGCCAGGCGACCATGTGAGGCTGTCCCAAAATTGCAGCGTGTCCCTTTGAGTGTCCTTATAAACCCTGGTTTGGTTGCCGCCGTCGGCATCCATGACCATGATTTGGTCCCATGAGTTGACGTCCAGATAGACAATGACCGGATTGGCGGGTGTCGACGGCGGATCTTCCCCGCCGCCGCCACAGGGCTTGCCGTTCTTGGTATTAACGCCGTCCACGCATTTGGCCAGCGCGGGATCGCTGGTCCCCAGCAAGGCGAGCAATAGGGCCGCGCCCAGCGCGAAAAAAGCGACTTTGCTGAGTGTCTTTATCCTCGATGATGGCGTCATGGTTTGTTCCTCCCGGCATTCATGTTCGATAGGGAACAACAAATTATTTACAGAACGGTCTTGCGGGACACTGTGGCCAATTTCAGTCAATGGCTGTGGTCAATTACCCATTCTAGGATTACCGACACATTTAGTAGTATATCAGAATCAAGCCTTTTTCGCAATCACAGACAAGTATTCCACTGTTCGCCAACATCCAATTCGACCCGCGCTGGCTGCCGTTTCTGGAGAGCATCGGCAAGTTCCCCGAGCAGCTGGCGGCTATCGAGTTCAAGGTGACGCTGCCCGAATAGGGGCGGCTGGGCAGGCCCTAATGTCCGCTTATGGCTAATAGCGGACTCTTTGGGCAGCACTAACTTCTTGATGATCGGTCCGCCGGGAGCCGGAAAATCAATGCTGGCAGCACGGTTCCCGGGCATCCTGCCACCGCTGACGCCGCAGGAGGCCCTGGAGGTCTCGATGGTTGCCAGCGTCGCCGGCGAGATCGCCGACGGGGTGATCCGGCGCTACCGCCCCTTCCGGGCGCCGCATCATTCAGCCTCGATGCCGGCCCTGGTCGGCGGCGGCAACAAAGTGCGGCCGGGTGAGGTCTCGCTGGCCCATCATGGTGTGCTGTTTCTTGACGAGTTTCCGGAGTTCCCGCGCCAATCTCTCGAGGCGCTGCGGCAACCTCTCGAAAGCGGCAAGGCGGTAATCGCCCGAGCCAGCGCCCATGTCACCTACCCAGCCCGCTTTCAACTGCTGGCGGCAATGAATCCCTGCCGCTGCGGATATCTGGATGATCCGGCGATGGCTTGCTCGCGGGCTCCCAGATGCGCCGCCCAGTATCAGGCCAAAATCTCGGGGCCTCTGTTTGATCGCATCGATCTGCATGTCGATGTACCAGCCGTGCGGGCCGAGGACTTGAGTTTGCCGCCACCGGCCGAAGACAGCGCCACGGTCGCAAAACGGGTCGCTGCGGCGCGCCAAATTCAGTTGGAGCGCTACCAGGACGTGGCCTCCGAAACGCCGATCCGCACCAATGCCCAGGCCGACGGCAAGCTTCTCGAGAAGGTGGCCTCTCTCGATCGCGACGGCGAGGCGCTATTATCGCAGGCGGTCGACAAGCTGCGGCTGACCGCGCGGGGCTATCACCGGGTCATAAAAGTGGCCAGGACCATCGCCGATATGGACAGCAGCGAGCCGGTGCTGCGCCGCCATCTGGCCGAGGCGCTTTCCTACCGGCGTATCGCGCCGCAAGCCGGCTGATCTTCGTCGCATCCCTCTTTCCTTCGCCGATTCCGCCGTTAAGATGCCGCCATGCACAAGCGTCATTCCGCCTACGAGAACTTGCTTCTTTACCTACAGCCCAAGCAGCTTGTGGTATTTGCGCTTGGTATGGCGCAAGGAGCGCCGTTTGCCCTGATCGCGGCCACGCTCACATATTGGCTGGCCAAGCTTGGCCTGGATAAATCGACCGTCGGGCTATTCGGATTGGCCGGGCTTGCCTATAGCCTCAAGTTTATCTGGGCGCCGCTTTTGGACCGGGTGCGCCTGCCGCTGCTGGCTCGACTGTTTGGCCCCCGCAGGGCCTGGCTCCTGCTTTTGCAAGTACTGTTGGTGGCGGCGATCAGCGCGCTTGGTTACTCAAACCCAGCCGAGAACGTATTGCTGACCGGAGCTCTGGCAGCGGCGATCGGTTTCCTTTCGGCTAGTCAGGACGTCATTATTGACGCTTTCCGCATCGAGATTCTGGACGATGATGAACAAGGGGCGGGTGCTGCCATGATCCAGTTCGGCTGGCGAATTGGAGCCCTTCTTGCGGGGGCCGGTGCGCTCGTTCTGGGCAAGCGGATCGGGTATCCCGACGCCTACGTCCTGACCTCCTTTTTGATCCTGCCGGGACTCATCGCGGCCTTTCTATGGGGCGAGCCTCGGCATATCGAGACGCCCCAAGCCCGCCGCCAGAGGGAGTCTGTGGAAGCGAGGCTGCGCAACAGCGGCCGGACGGGACCGATTTCGAGGGGTCTGGCCTGGCTCTATATGGCCGCCGTGGCGCCTTTCGCCGAGTTTATGACGCGGCGGGGATGGTATCTGATTTTGATCTTCATTCTGTTGTTCAAGTTCGGCGACGCGGTTGCTGCCAACCAGACCAGCTATTTTCTGTTCGAGCTTGGGTTTGACGAAGACGAGATGGCTTGGGCAAACAAGGTGGCCGGAGTCGTGCCGACGTTGATCGGGATCGCACTTGGCGGCACACTTTATTTTGCCGTCGGCGCTTGGCGGGCACTTCTGATCAGCGGCGTTTTAATGATGGTTACCAACCTAATGTTTGTTGCTCTGGCCGAGATCGGACACAGCATCCCGTTTCTCGTCTTGACCGTGGGAACCGAGAATTTTGCCAGCGGGCTCGGCGGCACAGCGGTGGTGGCCTACCTTTCCGGACTTTGCAACAAGAGCTTTACGGCCACGCAGTATGCATTGCTGTCGGCGGTTACGCTCTTGCCTCGAAGCATATTCGCTGGCTTTTCCGGCTTTCTATCCGAAGCGGTTGACTGGCCGACGTTCTTTGTCATATCGACTTTGGCCGCGGTGCCCGGGCTATTGATGCTGTTCGTGATGCGCCGGATAGCTTTTGCGGAGGACGGGAGCGCAATCCTCGGCGATACCCAACCGGTCAAACCTGGCGCGACAGCCGGCTAAAGACCGGGCAGGTTCTGATCCTCTTCCTGCCGCAGCGAGCCCATCGCCGCGATGCCGGCCATATCGAGAATATCGGCTGTGGTGGCGCGCATCCTGGTGATCTGGATCGATTTTTTTAATCCCCACAGGACCGGACCGATCAGTTGACCGCCGCCCATCTCGTTTAAAAGCTTGTAGGATATGTTGGCGCTGTGAAGATCCGGCATGATCAGAATATTGGCCGGGGCCGAAAGCCTCGAAAAGGGATAAAGGGTCTTCAACATGTCCTCGCCCAAGGCCACGTCGACCGACATTTCGCCGTCGTATTCGAAATCGTTGCGTCGGTGGTCGAGGATTCTGACCGCTTGCCGCAACCGGTCACCTTCTTCGCGCATGGGATTGCCGAAGTTCGAAAAGGAGACAAAGGCGACCCGCGGGTGATGACCGAAGCGGCGCACGGCTTCGGCGGCCTGGGTTGCAATGTCGGCCAGCTCCTCGGCGCTCGGTCGTTGGGTCACCGTGGCGTCGGCCACAAAAACCGTGCGCCCGCGCGACACCATCATGGCCAACCCGAAAGGCCGATAGCCCTTTTGGGCGTCGACGGTCAGAAGAATTTTTCTAAGCGCCTGCCAGTAATGGCGGGTGATTCCAGTAACCATGGCATCAGCGTGGCCGAGCGCGACCAAGCAGCTGCTAAAGACATTGCGGTCTCGATTGACCAGCCGCCGGACGTCGCGCCGCAAATAGCCGCGCCGATTTAGCCGCGCGTAGAGATAATCCGCGAACTCCTGGTTCCAGGGCGAGGATTTGGCGCTTCTGATTTCGAGCCCGTCAAGATCGTTCACGCCGAGCTCTTGAAGCTGTTGGCGAACCACCTCCTCCAACCCGACCAGGATGGGCGTGCCATAGCCGCTGTTTCGGAAGCTCAAGGCGGCCCGGAGCATGCGCGGCTCTTCGGCCTCGGCAAAAACGACCCGCCGGGGATTGGCTTCCAATTCGACAAACATTTGAGACAGCGCCGCAACTGTCGGATTCATCCGCCCACCCAGCTGGCGCTTGTAAGCTGTCATGTCCTCGATCGGTTTGCCGGCGACGCCCGAATCCATTGCCGCTTGGGCGACCCGGGGCGGGATACATTCGATCAGCCTGGGATCAAAAGGTGCCGGGATGATATAATCGGGCCCGTAGCGGGTGCGGCGGCCGGCGTAGGCTCTCGCCACCTCGTCCGGCACATCCTGGCGCGCCAATTCAGCCAGAGCCTTGGCCGCCGCAATTTTCATGGCATCATTGATCGTCGTCGCCCGAACATCGAGGGCGCCGCGGAATATATAGGGAAAACCAAGCACATTATTGACCTGGTTGGGATAGTCGGAACGCCCGGTCGCAACGATGGCGTCGCTGCGAACCTCGGCCACTTCCTCCGGCGTGATTTCCGGGTCCGGATTGGCCATCGCGAAGATAATCGGTTTTTTGGCCATCGACTTGACCATTTTCTTGGACACGGCGCCTTTGACCGATAGGCCGATCAATACGTCCGCTCCCTTCATTGCCTCGTCGAGCGTGCGCAACTTGGTCTTGATCGCATGGGCGGACTTCCATTGATTCATACCTTCCTTGCGACCCTCGTAGATAACGCCTTTGCTATCACAAATAACCACATTGTTATGCGGCAGGCCTATCGCCTTTAAGAGTTCGGTGCAGGCGATCGCCGCCGCCCCGGCCCCGTTGACCACGACCCGCGTCTTTTTGATGCTGCGCCCGGTCAGATCGATGGCGTTCAGAAATCCGGCCAGCACAATAATCGCGGTCCCGTGCTGGTCATCGTGAAAGACCGGAATGTTGAGCTCCTCGCGCAGCCGCTGTTCGATGATGAAGGATTCGGGCGCCTTGATATCCTCGAGATTGATGCCGCCAAAGCTTGGGCCCAGAAGCCGTACACAGTTAACGAACTCGTCGATGTCCTCCGTATCGACCTCCAGATCGATGGCGTCCACATCGGCGAATCGCTTGAACAAAACTGCTTTTCCTTCCATTACTGGTTTGGCGGCGAGCGCCCCGAGATTGCCAAGGCCCAAGATCGCGGTGCCGTTCGAGACCACGGCCACAAGATTTCCTTTGGTCGTGTAATCATAGGCGGTGGCGGGATCTTTTGAGATCGCGAGCACCGGCACCGCAACGCCGGGAGAATAGGCAAGCGACAGGTCGCGCTGGGTGGCCATCGGCTTGGTTGGTATGATCTCGATCTTCCCCGGACGACCCGAGGAATGAAACAAAAGTGCTTCCTTATCGCCAAAGCGAGTCTCGTCTTTGCTCACTTTTCCACCTTTCGCTAGGGCGCCTTGTTACCCGGGATCACCGGCATGCCGCATCCGGAGAGTGGAATCGTACGCCCGTTTGCATTAAAACGCTAATAGTGCGTCGCCAGACATTCAACCCTCTTGAATTGATTGTGAGGATTTCTTCAGGTCATGGGCGAAATTTCAAAGGCTGCTCTCAAGGTCAGTTCCGGCGGCGATAAACCGCTGAAGGGCGCGCGCACGGACGTGACGCCAATGATGCGCCAATATCTGGAAATCAAGGCGGCATACCAGGATGCCCTGCTTTTTTATCGCATGGGAGATTTTTACGAGCTGTTTTTTGACGACGCCAAACTGGCGGCCGCAGCACTCGATATAGCCCTGACCAAGCGCGGTAAGCACCTCGGGGTCGACATCCCGATGGCCGGGGTTCCGGTGCACGCGGCCGAGATCTATTTGGCAAGACTCATCAAGTCCGGCTTCAGGGTCGCCGTATGCGAACAGGTGGAGGATCCCGAAGTCGCCCGAAAAAGAGGCCCCAAGGCAGTGGTCCGGCGCGAGGTGATCCGGCTCGTGACCCCGGGTACGCTGACCGAAGAGGGACTCTTGGAGGCACGGGCTAACAATTATCTGGCCGGGCTGGCGAAGGTTGGCGAGTCCTGGTCGCTGGCTGCGGTCGACATTTCGACCGGCGAGCTTTCGGTGGCGCCAACATCGATCGAGGACATCGACGGTGATCTGGCCTGCCTGCGGCCCGGAGAGCTGATCGTGAGTGAGGCGGTAGCGGACGAAGCCGGGCGGCAAGCCCTTTTTGACTGGCGTGAGAAAATCACCTATCTGCCTGGGAGCCATTTCGACAGCACATCTGGGACCAACCGAATAAAGAAAAACTTTGGCGTAAATGCGGTCGAGGGCTTTGGCGAGTTCTCGCGCAGCGATCTGGCGGCGCTCAATGCGATCCTGCTGTATCTGGAAGAGACGCAAAAGGGGCAATTTCCGCGCTTGAGGCCACCGAGAAGGCGACATCCTGAGGCGACAATGGCCATCGACGCGGCTAGCCGGCGCAACCTCGAGCTTGTACGCACGCTGAGCGGAGAGAGCAAGGGAAGTCTCCTGTCCATCCTCGACCGTACGGTGACGGCAGCCGGCGCGCGCCTGCTCGCGAGGCGGCTGTCCGGGCCCCTGACGGAGCCCGGAGCTATAAACAGACGTCTCGATTCTATAGACTATCTGGTTGGCAAAGACGCGCTCAGAAAAGATCTGCGGGAGGCTCTACGACGCACGCCGGATCTCGAACGGGCGCTGTCACGTCTGTCTATGGGCCGCGGCGGGCCGCGTGATCTTGCGGTGATCCGCGACGGCCTTGCGCAGAGCCTCGAAGTGCGGCGGCTGCTTGATATCCCGTCGGCCCCTCTCGATACGGTGCCGGAAGAGATTGAACAGGCGCTGACCGGGCTGCACCTTGATCAGGGGCTGTCGGATAAGCTGCACAGAGCCCTTGTGCCGGAACCGCCGCTCTTGGCCCGCGATGGTGGCTTCGTGGCTGAAAAGTATCATGCAGCGCTCGACGAATTCAGGTCTTTGAGCAGCGAAAGCCGGCGGTTAATAGCGGCGCTTGAGACAAAATACCGTAACGAGACGGGGATCTCCGGCCTCAAGATCAAACACAACAATGTACTCGGCTATCACATCAATGTGGGCACCAAGCACGGCGACAAACTGATGCAGCCACCCCATTCGGAGACCTTTATTCACCGTCAGACCCTGGCAAGTGCGGTGCGGTTTACGAGCCCCGAACTGTCGCAACAGGCGGCGAAGATATTGGAGGCCTCCGAACGGGCGTTGGCGGTTGAGCACGAGGTGTTCGAGGAT
This sequence comes from Pseudomonadota bacterium, assembly GCA_022566895.1. GTDB lineage: Bacteria > Pseudomonadota > Alphaproteobacteria > Sphingomonadales > SMXR01 > JADFIA01. The sequence goes on along the minus strand of JADFIA010000002.1, from coordinate 94,376 downwards.
CTCCTTGGGCTTATCTCGACAAATTGGAATGCAATCGCACGCGCCGCCCGGGCGCTTGCCGTGCTCGATCTGTCGTCGGCACTCGCGGAGTTGGCGGTGGCGGAAAATTATGCCCGGCCCCAAGTCGACGATAGCCTGACTTTTGAGGTTGAGGATGGCCGCCACCCGGTGGTCGAACAGGCACTGGAGGCGGTTGGCGAAACCGGCTTTGTGGCCAATGACTGCAGCTTAGGACAGGGCCAGCGCCTATGGCTCGTGACCGGGCCGAATATGGCTGGAAAAAGCACCTTCTTGAGGCAAAATGCACTGCTCGCCATTCTTGCCCAGATGGGAGCCTTCGTGCCCGCCAAATCGGCCGTGATCGGGGTTGTCGACCGGTTGTTCTGCCGGGTCGGTGCAACCGACGACCTGGCCCACGGCCGCTCGACTTTCATGGTCGAAATGGTCGAGACCGCGGCCATCCTTAATCAAGCCGGCGAGCGCTCATTGGTGATTCTAGATGAGATCGGCCGCGGCACCGCGACCTACGACGGGCTATCGATTGCCTGGGCGGCGGTTGAGTGCCTGCACGAGATCAACCGCTCGCGAACCCTCTTTGCCACCCACTATCACGAATTGACGGCGCTGGCGGTAAAGCTCGGTGAAATCTCATTGCACAATATGCGGGTCAAGGAATGGATGGGTGAGCTGGTCTTTTTGTATCAGGTGGGAGCCGGCGCGGCCGATCGTTCTTACGGGATACAGGTGGCGCGGCTGGCCGGCCTGCCGGCCGGTGTCGTGAGTAGGGCCGAGGAGGTCCTGGAGGCACTCGAGCGCAACGGTCGGAAAATTTCGGTTAAGGAACTGGCCGACGATCTGCCGCTTTTTAAAGAAACGATGCAGCGCGCCGCGGCGTCTGCCAGACCCAAAAACCAAGTCGAGGAGGCGGTGCGCGAGCTTGTACCCGACGAATTTACGCCGCGACAGGCGCTTGAGTTTCTCTACCGCTTGCGAGTGCTCGCGGACGAAGATAAGGGATCGGCCCGGTGAACTCGGTCAAGACCAATAACAAACCAACCACAAACCGGCTGCCGTGGCGCGCAAAAATCGTCACCGAGCTGAAGGAAACCAAGCATGACGACATCAGACCACGGCTTCTGGCGCGCCTTCAGGAGGTGCTCGCGGAGGGCAGGGCAAATATACGCCAGCGCCTTGAGGCCGGGACGACCAGCGGCCCGGAAACGGCAAGAGCGCTGAGCGATCTGATGGATCAGATCGTCGGGACGCTCTTTGACCTGGCCCACCAGAAATATTGCGGGGCCGGACCGCTGGCCGCCAATGAGGCGCTGTCGGTGGTCGCGACCGGCGGCTATGGGCGTCAGGAGCTGGCGCCCTATTCGGACTTGGATATTTTGTTCCTGGTTGCCAAAAAACACTCCAAAAAAGTCGAGAAGGCGGTCGAGTTCGTGCTTTACGGGCTTTGGGACCTGGGCCTCAAAATCGGCCATGCTACACGCTCGATCGAGGATTGTATTCGCCTTGCAAAAGAGGACCTGACGATCCTCACATCGCTTCTCGATGCGCGGCTGATTTGCGGCGATGAGGAGCTTTCTGACGAGTCCTGGAAGGCTTTTCACAAAGGACTCATCCACGGCAAGGGCCGCAAATTCGTCGAGGCCAAGCTCGAGGAGCGCAATCGGCGTCACATCCGCATGGGAGATTCGCGCTACGTCGTCGAACCCAACCTCAAGGACGGAAAAGGCGGCCTGCGAGACCTCCAGACCCTGTTTTGGATCGTCCGCTTTCTCTATGGGGTCAGGGACATCGCGGAGCTTTTGGATGAAGGCCTATTAAGTAAAAGTGAGCTCAGGCAGTTCAAGAAGGCCGAACGCTTTTTGTGGGACATCCGCTGCTACCTGCATTTCCTGACCGGGCGAGCCGAGGAGCGGTTAACCTTTGACGTTCAAGGAGAGCTGGCCAGGCACCTCCGATACAAGGACCATCCGGGCCTCTCCGGTACTGAGCGCTTCATGAAGCATTATTTCCTGGTGGCCAAAGAAGTCGGCGAACTAACCCGGGTTTTTTGCGCTTTTCTAGAAGCGCAGCAGCAAAAGCGAAATATTTTCAGCCTCGCCCGACTGAGACGTCAGCCGCGGTTGGGCGGGTTCCGCCTCGATGCCGGGCGAATAAACGTAGGCACCGAGACGGATTTTGAAGAGGATCCGGTGCGGCTGCTCAAGATTTTCTGGCTGGCAGATGAATATGACTACGACATCCACCCGAATGCCCTGCGCCTGATCAACAAAAACCTGAAGCGGATCGATGGCCGGCTGCGCTGCAATCCCCAAGCCAACGAATATTTTCTTTCTGTCCTAACCTCCCGCAGGACCCCCGAGAAGAGCCTGCGGCGGATGAACGAGGCCGGGGTGTTTGGCCGTTTCGTGCCAGATTTCGGACGTATCGTGGCGATGATGCAGCACGACATGTATCACCATTATACGGTCGATGAGCACACCATTCGGGCGATCGGGCTGCTGTCGCAGATCGAACAAGGCGACCTTGAGGAAGACCATCCCATCGCCACAGAAATCATCCACAAGATCGGTTCGCGGCGGGCCCTCTATATGGGCGTCCTATTGCACGACATAGCCAAAGGCCGCGGCGGCAATCATTCGATCATCGGCGAACAGATTGCCCAAAACCTTTGTCCGCGGGTCGGCCTGACGCCAACCGAGACCGACCTGGTTGCCTGGCTGGTGCGCCACCATCTTGTGATGAGCAATTTCGCCTTCAAGCGGGATATTTCAGATCCCAAAACGGTCGAGGATTTTACCGAGATCGTCAACAGCCTCGAGCGCCTCCGGTTGTTGGCCATGCTGACGGTTGTGGATATCCGAGCGGTCGGCCCGAATATCTGGAACGGCTGGAAACGGCAGCTTCTTCAAGACCTTTTTTACGCCGCCGAGGAAGTTCTATTGGCCGGACATATCGAGACTGGCCGGTCGGAGCGCGTCGAGGCCAAGAAAAATGCCTTGAAGTCACGGCTCGGAAAGGCCGGTGCCGGAGCATACAAAGCCTCCAAGGATCGGCTCCTCGACAATTACTGGATCGCGGTGGATACGCAAATGCAGGCCATCAACGCCAAGCTGATGTGGTCGACCGATCAGGCAAAAAAGGAGGTCGGTATTTCGATCACCGTCGATCGCAACAGTGACCGCAGCCGGATCGCGGTCTACACAAAGGACAAACCGGGGCTTTTTGCAAAGCTGTCCGGGGCGCTTGCAGTTCTCGGGGCGAATATTGTCGATGCCAAGATTTTTACGACCGAGGACCACATGGCGGTTGACAATTTCGCGGTCCAGACGCCCCAAGGCCACGCTTTTGAAGGGCGCAAGACCGACCGTGAAATTCGCCGGGTCATCGAGGCCACGATCAGCGGCCAGCTCGATCCTTCGCCGCGACTTCACCGCGTACCCACAATCCCGCGGCGCACCGATGTTTTCAAGGTCGAACCGCTGGCCATTTTCGATAACCGGGCCAGCAGCATGTATACGGTCCTTGAAATCAACGCCCGCGACCGCACGGGACTGTTATACGACCTCACGAGTGTCCTCCACGGGCAGCGCATCTCGATCTACAGCGCCCATATCGCGACCTACGGAGAGCGCGCGGTCGATGTTTTCTATATCCAGGAACTAGATGGCCGGAAGATCACCCACCCGGGCCGGCTCAGGAGCCTCGAGAGTAAACTTCTGGAGGCGGCCGGCCAGGCCGAGGACGCCTCGCTGGCTGGTTAGCGGATGCTTCTGCGCGCCCCAATTCGGTCATTGACTTGCCCCAAGCCTGCCCCAATAGTCCCTCATGAGTCTGACCTTAAGGAGGCCGGATGGCTCTCTTAAGATCCATATCGACGTTTGGCGGCCTGACTTTGGTCAGTCGGGTTTTGGGATTTGTCCGCGACATACTTCTGGCCAGCTTTTTGGGCGCCAGTTTGGTTGCGGACTGTTTCTTCGTGGCTTTCAAACTACCTAATTTTTTCCGCCGCCTGTTCGCAGAAGGGGCTTTCAATGCCGCCTTTGTGCCTCTTTTCTGCGGGATTTTAGGCGATCGCGGTGAAGCCCAGGGCAGGGCGCGCGCCAAGCGCTTTGCCGAGGAAGCGCTGGCGGTTCTCCTACCGACCTTATTGCTCTTTACGGCGCTTATGCAGGCCGCGATGCCGTGGGTCATGGTAGCGCTGGCGCCGGGCTTCGTGGACGATCCAGAAAAATTCGATCTGGCGGTCGATCTAACCCGGTCCACCTTCCCCTATTTGATGCTGATCTCATTGGTCTCGCTGATGGCCGGAGTCTTGAACAGCCTGAACCGATTTGTGGCTTCGGCCAGCGCACCGATCCTTTTGAACCTTTGCCTTATCGGTTCAATAATCTTTTTTCACGACAACGATTTTCTGGCCGGACGGGCGCTGGCGCGTGCTGTCACGGTGGCCGGGATCGCGCAACTGGTGTGGCTGACCGTGGCCATGCACAAGGCCGGCATGTCGCTGCGGCTGCGCTGGCCGCGCCTGACGCCCAAGGTCAAGTCCTTAGGCATCATCATGCTGCCGGCCGCTCTCGGGGCTGGTGCAGTGCAGGTCAATCTGGTGATCGACATCATCCTCGCTTCGCTTCTGCCCGAGGGCTCGTTGTCATATCTCTTTTATGCCGACCGGCTTAATCAGCTGCCAATCGGCGTCATCGGCGTGGCGGTAGGAACGGTCCTCTTGCCGGCCATGTCTCGTAAACTGGCCGAAGGCGAAACGGCGGCGGCGATCGAACAACAAAACCGGGCCATGGAAGTTGCCTTGTTGATCACTGTGCCCGCCGCTGTCGCCCTGGCGGTCATCCCGGGGCCCCTGATTACCGTCCTTTTCGAGCGCGGGGCCTTCGATTCAAGCGCCACGGCGGCCACGGCGATGGCGCTCAGCGCATATGCCGCCGGGCTGCCGGCCTATGTCCTGATAAAGATTTTGACGCCAGGTTTCTTTTCGCGCCACGATACCCGCACTCCGGTCAAAATCTCACTCGTGGCTCTGGCCGTGAATATTGTCCTGAACGTCATCCTGATGATCCCGTTTAAACATGTGGGCCTGGCGCTTGCCACCGCTATCTCGGCCTGGGTGAACGTCGGCCTTCTTTATCTGGTATTGCGACGGCGCGGCCATTTTGAGATCGACCCGCGGCTGCGCAGGAAACTGGTCGGCATCGGCGCGGCGGCGGCGGGCATGGGCCTAGCGGTCTTCCTTTTGGCCGGCTATTTGTCGGCCTTTTTCGCCGGATCACTGGCTGCCAAGATCGCCGGACTGGCCGGACTGATCCTTGCCGGGCTGGCTGTCTACGGCCTCTTGGCCTGGGTTTTCAGACTTTTCAGAATCGGGGACATCAGGCAGCTGCTGGGACGGTCTTGACCCGGCTAGCGCCAATTGTCATAACTGCCGCCGCCGCTGCCGTGAGAGGGAAAGCCCCATGGGCACAGAAAACAAAGTACGCGAACGCGTATTTTCCGGTGCTCAACCGACCGGAAATATGCATCTTGGTAACTATCTGGGCGCCTTCCGCAATTGGGTGAAGCTGCAGGACAGCTTTGAGTGCATCTATTGTGTGGTCGATCTGCATGCGATCACCGTGTTCCAGGATCCCAAGGAGTTGGTCGATCAGACCCGCGAGGCGGCTGCAGCTTTCCTGGCGGCCGGGATCGACCCCAAGGAAAGCATCCTCTTTAACCAAAGCCAGGTGCCTCAACATTCGGAACTGGCCTGGATTTTCGCTTGTGTGGCCCGGATGGGCTGGCTTAACCGCATGACCCAGTTCAAAGACAAGGCGGGCAAGAATAGAGAAAAAGCAAGCGTCGGCCTCTACGCCTATCCGACCCTGATGGCGGCCGATATCCTCCTTTATAAGGCCTCTCGGGTGCCGGTAGGCGAGGACCAGAAGCAGCATCTGGAGCTGACCCAGGATATTGCCAGAAAATTTAACAACGACTTTGGGGTCGATTATTTTCCCAATGTCGAGCCGGTGATTACCGGCAACGCGACACGGGTCATGTCGCTTCGAGACGGCACCAAGAAAATGAGCAAATCGGACCCCTCGGATTTTTCGAGGATCAATCTGACCGACGATCGTGAAGCCATTGCCCGGAAAATAAAAAAGGCGAAAACCGATTCGGAACCGCTTCCCGATAATCCGCAGGCGTTAAAAAATCGCCCCGAAGCGCTCAATCTGATCTCCATCTATTCATCCCTCGCAGATGTCAGCCTCGACGAAGTCTGCGGGCGCTTTGCAGGGCTTGGATTCTCGCCGTTCAAGGAAGCGCTCACCGAGTTGGCAATCGACCGCTTGGGGCCGGTGACCGAGGAAATGGTGCGCCTCAAGCAGGATCCGGGATATGTCGATTCAATTCTGCGGGATGGCGCCGCGCGGGCCAGCGAAATCGCTGAAAGGACGATGGCCGAAGTGATGGAAATCGTAGGCCTTCTGCGGCCGTGACGCACATGTGAATTCTTGTTAATTGGAAGTTAAGCCGGTCTGTAATAGACTGGACCTCTCACAATTTGACGAGGCCCAAACAAATTTTGGGAGACCAACATGCGCAAAATAGCTCTTATAGCCTTCTTGGCCGTTTTTACGGCCGCCTGCAGCACGTCGTACCGTAGTGACGTCACGCGCTTTCATAAGCTGCCCGAGCCCATGGGCGAAACCGTCTTTATCACCTCAAGCGACCCGGCAAAGGCAGGCAGCCTCGAACTGGCCCAGTATGCTGGTCTCCTGGTGCCCCAACTGCAGTCGCTGGGCTACAAAGTCGTTACCGACCCCAAGGCCGATCTGGTGATCGAGATCGATTATGACGTCACCGAGAGCGAGCGGCGCTACTATATTTACCGGGGATACTCCTATTATCACTATCCGTTCTTTAGCCCCTATCACTTTGGCTTCGGACACCATAGATTCGCGCACCATGGCTTTGGGCATTATGGCTTCGGACACTATGGCTTCGGATACGCATTCTATCCGCAGGAGCCGCGCATCCGGATCATCTACACGAGCCGGCTGGTGATGAAGATCCGGCGCGCCAACGGCGAACTGCTGTTCGAAGGGAACGCATCCTCGAACCACTATCGTGATCGTTTGCCCAAGGCCATGCCGTACCTGGTTGCTGCGATGTTCACCAACTTTCCGGGCCAGAGCGGCTCGACGGAAGTCGTTCGGATAGAGCGTTCGGACCGCGGATAATCCTAAAAAAGAACTTGTCAGGTCACTCTGCCCGACCCATTTTCTGGGGGTGCAAAGGAATGCGTTTATGGATCAGCTTCGGCCTTATTTCGCGGCTGCGACCGCCTGGATGGGAAACCGCCTCAAAATCGGCTTTGGGTTCTTTCGCCGTTGGCTGGGTGTTGCCGGCGCGGCCTTTTGGGCTTGGCTCAAGACACTAAGCGCCGATACCTGGCGCCTTGTCGGGATTTCTGCCGTGATCTTCCTGCTGCTCTATTACCCCTTGGGCATGGCGCTTACGCACAAGATCGATGACAATCCGGAACTGCCCGGCGGTCTGCGCAATGCCGCGGCCCCCTCAAGCCTCTCTGTCGCCGTGGTTGCGGCGTTGATTGACCGCGAGGTCAATACCAACAGCTGGGTCATGAACGACCCGTTTTTTAAGCCCTCAAGTCTGTTGGACAATATGCCCAGTTTTCAGCAAGGCATGTTTTCGTCCTTTTCGCGATACGCCATCGAACTGCGCGATCAAGTCGGACGCAGCCGCGGCTCGAGCGCTTCCGATCCCGATCTGGCGACCGCGGCGGGATTGCTTCCCTATCCGGGCGATGTCTGGATATTTAATTTTTCGTTGTCGCTTTTGCCGACCGCTTCGGCTGAGAGTCAGTATTTAAGAGCCCGTGAGGCACTGCTGAACTATAACCAGCGGCTGGCAGCCGGAGATGCCGTATTCGAGCGGCGCTCGGATAATCTTATGGCCACTCTCGACCGCATCGCTCTTGATTTGGGGGCCTCTTCGGCGGCCATCGAACAACATGTGCGTGATCATGCGGACGACTGGATCGATACCAAGGGCGATGACCTGTTTTACAACATCAAAGGCCAAGCCTACGGGTATTTCATGATTCTAACAGCCCTCAAGGAGGACTTTGAGGGGGTCATTGCCGACCGCGATCTGGCAAAGGTCTGGGATTATATGCTGGCCAGCCTTTTGGCAATATTGGAGCTCGATCCTTTGATCGTCTCGAACGGTTCGCCGGATGATCTTTATCCGGCCAACCACTTGCTGGCCGAGGGATTTTATCTGATGCGGGCCCGCACGCAACTCCGCGAAATCACCAACATTCTCTTGAAATAGAGGCCAGACCGAATCTGCCTGTCCGCCAGGCATCGATCCCTAAAAAAGACAAAATTGCTCCGAATTCCTTGACAGGACCGGCGACCGCGCCGATATAGACGAGACCAGAGCTAAACCGAGCCGATGGACATCGAGCGATATGTATATCGAGACCGAAATCACCCCCAATCCGGCTTCCCTGAAGTTTATCCCGGGACGCGAAGTTCTGACCACCGGTGGTCGGCATTTTGCTGACGCCGAGGCGGCCGCGATCAGTCCCTTGGCGACCGCTTTATTCAGCATCGAGGAAGTCGAGGCGGTTTTTCTGGGCGGCGATTTCCTGTCGGTCACCCGGCGCGCCGATGCTGACTGGGAGGAACTGAAGCCTAAGATCCTGATGACGATCATGGATCATTTCGTCTCGGGCCAGCCGATGATTACCGGCGAGCAAGAGACTTCGAGTGAGGACTTCGATGAGGCCGATGCGGAGATCGTCGAACAGATCAAGGCGGTGCTCGAAGAAAAGGTTCGCCCGGCCGTGGCCCGCGATGGTGGTGACATCGTCTTCCAGTCTTTTAGGGGCGGCGTGGTGAGCCTTCATATGCGCGGCGCCTGCGCCGGCTGCCCCAGTTCAACGATGACCTTAAGGGCCGGGGTTGAGAATCTTCTCAAACACTATGTGCCCGAAGTAGTGGCAGTCGAAGCCGTCGTTTAGGACCGCCGTCCCCCTCTTAGCTCTATCTAAAATCATCCGAATCACGCCCCGGGACCATGAACAGCCGGCCAAACCAGTACCAGCGCCCGTCGGCTCCCGGAAGCGTACAATTGATGCGGTTGCGGCCCGGCGGAAAGGGCTTTTCGAATCGCACAAGGACCCTGCGACTTGGCGATATTGTAGTCACGGCTGCGCGGTCCATATGTGAGGGATAGCAGGCCAACGCCTCCAGACCCTCGATATGGCCGTCAACCCGGAACCGGAGTGTCGGCGGATTGCCGTGGCGCTCGATTTGCGGAGATGACGGCGAGACATCCAGCACTGGCAGGGCCCGGCTGCGGGTCACCAGGCGAAAACGGTCGCTGCCGCCAAAATGTTCATTGATGGCAAAACGTGGCAACGAAAAAGCCGGGCTGCCCTTGCCGATCACCCCTGAATATTGCGCAAAGGCGGCGCTAAAGCCCTGCCGGCGGATGACTCGTTCCAGATCCGGCGAATATTCTCCGTAAGGGTAGGCGAAAAGCTTGGGCACATAACCCAGCTCCGCTTTGAACCGCCGGCTGGCCCGCCGGATATCCCTTAGGGCGTCTGGGGCGGACAATTGAGTCAAATGAGCGTGGGCGGCGCCGTGATGACCAATAACAACGCCGTGGCCTGCCAGGTCGCGAATCTCGTCCCAACTGAGATAATCGGGCTGTCCGGCATCGATCGGATCGGTGGCCACGAACAAGGTCAGGGGGATGCCGTGGGATTTCAGGAGCGGCCAGGCAACCTCAAGAACCGAACGATAGGCGTCATCGACCGTGACCAGGATCGATAAATCGGAAGGCGCCAGACCACCAGCAAGCCGGGCCGCGAATTCCTGCGGGTCGGGAAAGTGATACCCGCCTTCGGCCAGAATTTTGATTTGGCTCTCGAACTGCTCTCGCTGGACATTGGTTGAGGGGTATTTGTCTTCGCCAAAGCGGTGATAAATCAACACAACGGCCGAGCCGCCTCGCGCGTCTTTTTGGCTGAGGACCTCTTCACTCGCAAATGGCCAAACCAAGAGCGCCAGGAGAGATATCCCTAACCAGTTCTTCATTGGCGGTTTCATTGCTCGAATTCCATGCTCGGTGACGCTAGACTGGCTAGCGAGGGTCTGCGCCGGGCCATGCTCCGGTTACTATCGACAGACGAAAGGGAAATCGTCAATCGGCAATAAGGATGGATAAATGAGCGAGATTCTTTCTGACAATGCTTTGGATATCATTTTTCGTGAGGCGCGGTCTTATAACCGCTGGCAGGACCGGCCGGTCCCGGACGCGTTGATCCATCAGCTGTACGATCTCCTGAAATGGGGACCGACGAGCGCCAACTGCTGTCCATCACGGTTCACTTTTATAAAAAGCGAGGAAGCCAAGGACCGCCTAATTCCTCATCTTTTGGAGGCCAACGTGATCAAGGTCAAGTCTGCACCCGTTGTCGCGATCATCGGCTCCGATCCCAAGTTCTATGACCGGATTCCTGAACTTTTTCCGCACAATCCCGGAGCCCGCGAGTGGTTCTCGGGCGACGATGACCTGGCCGGGGAGACGGCTTTTCGCAACGGCACCTTGCAAGGCGCCTATCTGATCATAGCGGCCCGGGCCCTGGGCCTCGATTGCGGACCGATGTCGGGCTTTGATCAGGCTGGCGTAAATGCCGAGTTTTTCCCTGATGGATCTGTTGTTTCAAACTTTCTTTGTGGGCTCGGCTACGGCTCCGAAGAAGAGCTGTTTCCCCGCCTGCCTCGCCTGAGTTTTGGCGAGGCCTGTCAAATCCTGTAGCGGCGGCCTGACCGTTGATCCTGGCCCTGGATACGACCCTTGGAGCCTGCTCCGTCGCTATTGGTGAGCGTGAGAGCGGGGTCCTGGGGTTCGAGTATCACGAGCGAGCGCGGGGCCACGCCGAGGCCATCGTGCCGATGATTGAAAGGGTGGTCGCCAAAGCGGGACGTTCACGGACGGAAATTTCGGGCATCGCCTGCACCACGGGTCCGGGCAGTTTTACGGGGGTTCGAGTTGGCCTTGCTGCGGCCAAGGGATTGGCTCTGGGCTTGGGCGTGCGGTTGGCCGGCATTCCGACCCTCGAGGCGCTGGCCGCTTCTCTCCTGTTTGACGATCCGTCTTCGGGAACCGAGGACGGCCGGGTCCTCGCGGTGATCGACGGCCCCCGCGGCGGGTTCATTGCGCAAGCCTTTACGATCGATCCGGCAAAGGTTCGGGTCGAGCCGGTGGCCGAAATCGAAGGCGTCTCCGAAGACCAGGCGTCGAACATGGATTTTAAAGCTATCGCATTTACCGTCGGTCCCGCGGCCCAGCGCTTGGCGGATATGGCGGGCGGAACCGCTGCGAAGGCTATTGTTCGTCAGGCCGATGCGCGGGTCATTTGTCGGTATGTTTTTGCAGCCACCGAAGACCGTTGGCAGGAGAATTTATCGCCGATTTACTTCCGGCCGCCGCACGCCACTCCGGCAAAACCACCCCCATGGATCAAGCCCGGAGCACGATTGTCATAATTAATCCTTGATTCTTAGGGGATGGAAGCGGATTTTGGGGGCCGGGGTCAGAAATAAGGCGTGGCGCCAATTGGTGAACCTCCAGGGAGCAAGGATTAGGAATTAGAGATGCCGGATCAGGAGGTAGGAAGCGAAATCGAACGCCTGTGTATCGAAAAGGGCATGCGCATGACCGACCAGCGTCGGGTCATCGCGTCCGTATTGTCGGCGGTCCACGACCATCCGGATGCCGAAGGAATTTACCGGCGCTCGGTCAGGATTGACCCAAATATCAGTATCGCGACCGTTTATAGAACCGTGAGGCTGTTTGAGGAAGCTGGCATTCTCGAGCGGCATGATTTCCGGGACGGGCGCTCGAGATACGAGCCGGTCCCGGAGACCCATCATGATCATCTGATCAATGTCGAGACCGGCGAGGTGCTCGAATTTCAAAACGAAGCAATCGAGGAGTTGCAGCGGCAGGTGGCGGCGGAATTGGGGTTCCGCCTGGTGGATCACCGGATGGAACTTTACGGAAAGCCGCTCAAGAAATGACCGGGTATCCCCTGATTACCGACAGAAGATTACACATAACAAAGTTGACTTCCGGGACTGCGCTGGTAGGTTCGCGGCCCGCGACCACCGGGTTGCCTACGTGAGGCGAGAGACGTGAGACGGCTTTTTATCAAGACCTACGGCTGCCAGATGAATGTCTATGATTCCGAAAGGATGGAGGACGTTCTGGCGCCCTTGGGTTTTGAAAGCTCGGACGACGCCGCGGCTGCCGACCTGCTCATCCTTAACACATGCCACATCCGCGAAAAAGCGGTGGAAAAGGTATACTCAGACATCGGCCGGTACCGAATTCTCAAAGAACAGGCGAGCGCCGAAGGGCGGCAGATGCTGATCGTGGTTGCCGGATGCGTCGCCCAGGCCGAGGCCGAGGAGATATTGAATCGCGCCAAGGCGGTCGATATCGTGGTCGGTCCGCAGACCTATCATCGACTTCCGGCCTTGGTCGAGCAGGCCACTGAGGCGCGGCGGCGGGGCAGCCGCCAGCGTTACATCGACACCGAGTTTCCGGCCTCGGAGAAATTCGATCGATTACCTGCCGCCACAGGCCGCTCGGCCCCGACCGCTTTTCTGACGATCCAGGAAGGTTGTGATAAATTTTGCACGTTCTGCGTGGTTCCCTATACCCGGGGCATGGAAATCTCGCGCCCGGTTGTCGATGTGCTCGCAGAAGCGCAGCATCTGGCCGATCAGGGAGCTCTCGAGATCACGCTCTTGGGTCAGAATGTGAATGCCTATCACGGCCGCGATGAAAGGGGCCGGGAAACCGGCCTTGGAGATTTGATCCGGCGTGCGGCAAAAACAGATGGCATAGAGCGCATCCGCTATACGACATCGCATCCCCGCGATATGGACGAGTCGCTGATCTCCGCCCACCGGGAGGTTCCGGAGTGTATGCCCTATCTGCACCTGCCGGTTCAGTCGGGCTCCGACCGAGTTCTAAAGGCCATGAACCGGCGTCATACCAGCGGTGACTATTTGCGGACGATCGATAAACTTCGCGCCGCCTGCCCGGACATCGCGATCTCGGGAGATTTCATCGTTGGTTTTCCCGGTGAGAGCGACCAGGATTTCGAAGCGACCCTTGAGTTGGTTTCGGAAGTTGGATACGCGCAAGCCTATAGCTTCAAATATTCACGCCGCCCCGGAACGCCGGCGGCCGAAGCAGAAAATCAGTTACCGGAACCCGTAAAGGCGGAACGCCTGGCAAGGCTTCAGGAATTGCTGAATCAGCAGCAACTGCAATTCAATGAGGCTTCGGTCGGCAGGCGGATGAAAGTGCTTTTGGAACGCCGCGGCAAACACGCCGATCAACTGGTCGGTCGCAGCCCTCACATGCAGGCGGTACATGTGCAGGTGCGGCCGCGAGAAGAGACCCCGTCTGCCGAAACGCTGGACGACCTATCGCAAGCCGCGTACAGTTCGCATATCGGTAAGATCGTGGAGGTTGAAATCGTCTCAGCCGGCCCCAATAGTCTAAAAGGGCGCTGTATCGAGTTGTCGCCGGCACGGACCGCCGCCTAGGAGCGTTTGAGAGACTTGACACTGAACAAAAAGTCGCGGCAACCGACGCACAATGATCGGGTGGTTTTGGATTTTGAAGACAACCGTCTTCTGCCACTTCTTTTCGGACAACACGACGCTCACCTGGCCCGCATCGAACAGATGCTGGACGTGATTATTGTTTCGCGCGGCAACCGCCTGCAAATCGAGGGCCCTCTTAAAAGCTGTCAGATTGCCGAATTAACGCTGACCGATCTCTATAAACGCCTTGAAACCGGTCAATCGCTGGAGTTCGGGGATGTCGAAGGCGCAATCCGCCTGGCCAGCGCCGACCGGGAAAACGGCAGCTCAAATCTTGAAGAGCTGAACGGCGGCGTACAGATCGATACCAAAAGCCGCATCATCAAGCCACGGACGCCCCTTCAGGCCCAGTACATCAGGCATCTCATGAATGCCGATATTACATTCGGGGTTGGCCCTGCGGGCACCGGCAAAACCTATCTCGCGGTCGCCACCGCGGTGGCCAAACTCATGTCGGGCGAGGTCGAGCGAATCATCCTTTCGCGGCCGGCGGTCGAGGCCGGGGAGAACCTGGGCTTCTTGCCGGGCGACATGAAGGAAAAGGTCGATCCCTACATGCGTCCTCTCTATGACGCTCTTTATGACACCCTGCCGGCCGGCCAGGTCGAGAAGCGGTTCGCCAGTGGTCAGATCGAGATCGCCCCACTGGCCTTTATGCGTGGCCGCACGCTGTCAAACGCATACGTGATCCTGGACGAGGCGCAAAACACCACATTCATGCAAATGAAAATGTTTCTGACCCGTTTCGGGCTCAGTAGCCAAATGGTGGTGGCCGGCGACCCAAGCCAAGTCGATCTGCCGGGCAGCGCAAGGTCGGGGCTTCGGCATGCGCTGCAGATCGTAAAAGAGCTTTCCGGCGTCGCCGTAGTGCGTTTTACCGACCGGGACGTCGTGCGCCATCCGCTGGTTAGCCAAATCGTAAGGGCCTATGAAAACGGGCCAGGCAAATCATGAGTGAAGATCTGGCATCGAGTATGGACACGCCGCGGCGTTCAAGCAGGGCCGGTGGCGTGACCAGATTGGCAGACGAACTCAATCTTGAGATTCAACTCGCCGACGGTGCATGGAAGGCGATCGGTGTGGACCCGGAGCAACTCGCAAGAAAATCCGTAACGGCGACCTTGGCGGTTGCGGCTCGCCTGGACCACCTGCCAAACTTGCCGGCCCGGATCGAGGTTGGCGTCCGGTTTACCGATGACCAGGAAATGAGGCGCTTGAACGCGGTCTACCGCGAAATTGACAGTTCGACAAATGTGCTCGCTTTCCCGGTCAGCGCATCGTTTGAGGATCTAGCCGCGGAAATTCAACGGGCGGCTCCGGGCGGCATCCTTGGGCTCGGAGATGTGGTCCTGGCGCGGCAGACCATCTGCCGCGAGGCCGAGGCGGCCGGAAAACCGTTTAGTGATCATCTTTGTCATCTGATCGTGCACGGTGTCCTGCACTTACTTGGATTTGACCACGACAAGGAGGAAAAAGCCAAAAAAATGGAGGCCCTTGAGATAGAGATTTTGGACAGCTTGGGGATTGCAAATCCATATGACGAGACAAGGACGCGGAAGAATGAATAGCGGAAAACGAAACGGCGCCGAACTAGGAGTGCACAAGACGGTTTTTACCCGTCTGAAAAGTTTTCTGCGCCAACGGCGTCTGTGGACTAACGGCGAGGTCTCGCTGCGGGCCAGCCTTGAGGAGGTTATCGAAGAGCACGAGGAGGAAGACCAGGAGGACACGCTTGGAGACGAGGAGCGATCGATGCTCATGAATGTGCTCAGCTACGGTGATCTCAGGATCGATGACATAATGGTGCCGCGGACCGACATTGTGGCCGTGGATTTAAACGAGGGACTTGAAAATCTGATGACCACCATCGCCGCCGAGGCGCATTCGCGGATCCCGGTGTATCGGGGGTCGATGGACAATATTTTGGGCATGGTCCACGTCAAGGATTTGATGCGGTATTTGGTTCGGGATCAGCAGGCCAAAGAGAAACAAGAGATCGAAGGGTTCTTGAGACCGGTCATCTCGGTTCCGCCGTCGATGAAGCTGATCGACTTGCTACGCCGCATGCGCACCGAGCGGACCCATATGGCAGTTGTCATCGACGAGTTTGGGGGTACCGACGGCTTGGTGACGATCGAGGATCTGGTCGAGCAGATTGTCGGCGAGATCGAGGATGAACATGATGACGACAATCCGCCGGTCATCATTCAGACCGACCAGGGGAGCCTTGAGATGGAAGCCAGACTGCCGCTCGAACAATTGGAGGCACGGCTCGGTGTTGATTTCTCCGATGTTACACACGAAGAAGATATCGACACGGTTGGCGGATTGGTGGTTGCTCTTTGCGGCTGCGTGCCACCGATCGGCGACACGATAACCGACCCACTGGGGTACAGATACGAGATTTTGGATGCCGACCCGCGGCGCATAAAGCGATTAAGGGTGCATCTGCCTGGGGATGACAGCGAGGAGGCAGAGTGAACCTGAGTTTGGGGGTAATTGCCGCATTCGGGGAGAAACTGGCGGCCCAAGAAGGTTGGCGGCTGCGGGGCCTCAGTTTTCTGCTGGGGGCGTTGCTGGCGCTTGCCTTCGCCCCGTTCGGTCTACTTTTCATGCCGTTTGTCATCTTACCGATCATCATTTTGATTCTCGACCAGCAGCCGGATCGGCGTGGAGGCTTCGTGGTTGGCTGGTGGTTTGGCTTCGGTCATTTCCTGGCCGGACTTTTCTGGATCGGTTATTCTTTCCTCGCCCAATCCCAAGTGCCAGCCTGGGCCGCACCGCTGGCGGTCATCGCGCTTTGTTATGCGCTGGCCTATTTCTTTGCGTTTACATTTATGGCCTACAAGACCTGGTCGCCCGCCGGCTGGCAACGAGTGCTCAAATTTGCAGTGGTCTGGGTGATCTTCGAATGGTTGCGTGGCCATATCTTTACGGGGTTGCCCTGGAATCTAATGGCGAACATGTGGTTTGTCTCGGATCAGATGATGCAATGGGCGGCTTTTCTCGGAAGCTACGGCCTGTCGTTTATAACCGTGTTTTGTGCGGCCGGGCTGGTTCTTTTTGTCTCGCGGCCATCCGATACCGGTATCGTAGGAATACGGGCAAAATACGTGCCGCCAGCGCTGCTTGTCGCCTTTTTTCTGATCGGCGGCATGCGGCTTTATGGCGCCGAGCTCAAATATCACGACAATGTACGACTGCGAATCGTTCAGGCGGCCATTCCGCAAACGGAAAAATGGGTCCGGGCCAACTGGCGGGCCAACTACATGCGTCATGTCGACCTGTCACTCGGCGCCGATGGCGGCCGGAGCATAACCCACGTGATCTGGCCCGAGACAGCAATTCCCTATTCAACAATCGACCTGGAGCCGGCCCGGCGCTTTGTCCTGGCTGGCATGTTGGGCAATAGCATGACGCTTCTGGCTGGGGCGCCACGCCGCGAGGACGATGAGTCGGAACTGAGATTTTTCAACAGCATTCATGTTATCGGAACCACCGGAGAGATGTTGGCAACCTACGACAAGGCCCATCTCGTGCCGTTTGGTGAATATGTGCCGCTGCGTTCGCTGCTCTCCCGAATCGGCCTGCAATCGATTGTACCGGGTACGTTTGATTATTCGTCGGGGCCGGGGTTGAGAACCCTCAATATTCCAGGACTGCCGGCGTTCAGCCCGCTGATCTGTTTTGAGGTGATTTTTCCGGGTCAGGCGGTGCGTCGGGACGATCGCCCCGAGTGGATTCTAAATCTTACCAACGACGCATGGTTCGGAAAGACGCCGGGGCCCTACCAACACCTTACCTTGGCCCGGTTCAGGGCAGTCGAGGAAGGATTGCCGGTTGTCCGGGCCGCCGGCACCGGGATTTCGGCCTTCATAGACCCCTATGGACGGGTAATCAGTTCGATCGATCTGAACCGGTCTGGATCTCTTGATTCCGACCTGCCAAAGCCACTCAGCGAATTGACACTTTATGCGCGCTTTGGAGATTGGATTTTACTCAGTCTTCTCGTCGTAACGGCTGTTGTTGCGAGCTGGAAAGGGCGGAAACGGAGCTAGTCCAGCAGCTTCAGGAAAAGTCTGCTGAATGACCAAATTAATTGGGGGTTGTTCGCAATACATGCTACGGTGGCTTGCGATGTCGTTTCTCATCATGCTTGGAGGTGTGTTGGTGTGATTTCCAAACCGGACCCCATTGATGTACATGTTGGCTCACGTGTACGATTGAGAAGAACCCTTCTCGGATTTAGCCAGCAAAAGCTCGGTACCGCATTGGGTCTTACGTTCCAGCAGATTCAAAAGTATGAACGTGGGGCAAATCGTATTGGATCCAGTCGCCTTTATCGATTGTCGCGAATCCTTGACGTGGAGGTGGCCTATTTTTTTGAGAATCTGCCATCCGACGTCAAAAGAGGCGCCAAGGGTCTGGCGGAGGCGGCCGGCAGGAATTTCGAATCCGATCAACTTTCAAGGCGCGAAACCTTGGAGCTGGTCCGGGCTTATTACCGTATCGGGGACGCCAAAGTTCGCAAGCGCATTTTTGAACTGGTCAAGGCGGTCGGCCAAATCTCAAAGTCTTAGGCTGAGCCTATTCAGCGAAGGCTCGGGGCGCAGCGAGAGCGACCGCCTCAATTCACCAAGAACTGCAGCTTACAGGTTCGGCCCGATTTGCGCGATCGGTTCTGGCCTCTGAATGCACCCCCTGCTATATATTTTGCGAATTTTGCGGAATCCATGACGATAAATCTGCGGAGGGCGCCGGTGGTCTTGAAAAGTTATTTGTTTACCAGCGAATCAGTTTCCGAAGGTCATCCGGACAAGGTGGCGGACCGCATTTCGGACAGTATCGTCGATACCTATCTCACCGCGGATCCATACGCCCGTGTCGCCGTTGAGACCATGGTCACCACCAATCGCATCGTCGTATCCGGTGAAGTTCGTTGTAAAAAAGAGATTACCGATCGAGATCTCGAAGAGATCGCCCGTCAGGCGGTTCGTGACATCGGCTACGAGCAGGAAGGGTTCCATTGGCAAAAAGCCGAGTTTCAAAGCCACGTTCACGCACAGTCTCCCGACATTGCGATGGGGGTTGATGCCTCCGGCAACAAGGACGAGGGGGCGGGTGACCAAGGCATAATGTTCGGTTACGCCTGTACCGAAACCAAAGAGCTGATGCCGGCACCTCTGCAGTTCGCGCATCAGATACTGCGCTCACTGGCACATGCCCGGCACGCCGGTGAGGTCTCCTATCTCGAACCGGACGCGAAAAGCCAAGTGACCCTGCGCTATGAAAATGGCCGGCCCGTCGCTGCCACCTCGGTCGTTGTTTCGACCCAGCACAGCCCCCAGGTTTCGGCCGCAGAGTTGCGGGAATACGTCCGCGGACATGTCATTGAAGCTTTGCCCGACGGCTGGATGTGTCACGACGATGCCTTTTACGTCAATCCAACAGGACAGTTCATTGTTGGCGGTCCTGACGCAGATACTGGGCTGACGGGCCGCAAGATCATCGTCGATACGTACGGTGGCGCGGCACCGCATGGCGGCGGCGCCTTTTCGGGCAAGGACCCAACTAAGGTGGACCGGTCGGCCGCCTACATGAGCCGCTATTTAGCCAAGAACATCGTGGCCGCAGGGCTCGCCGAGCGATGCACGTTGCAACTGGCCTATGCCATCGGCGTGTCAAAGCCATTGTCACTATACGTCGATTTTCAGGGAACCGGTCTGATTGACGAGGCGCCGATTCCTGATCGGTTGATGGAAATTGTCGATCTCAGCCCGCGTGGCATTCGCGAGCATTTGGGCCTCAATCGCCCCATCTACGCGGCCACATCTGCCTATGGTCATTTTGGGCGTAAGCCGCGCGCCGACGGCAGTTTTAGCTGGGAAAAAACAGACCTGGCGCCGATTCTACGTACGGAACTCACCACTGGAGCCTAGCGTGCCGACGCCGTCAAACCCTGCCCCTCTGCGGACTTTTTACGGCCGCCGAAAAGGTCACGCCTTATCGACCCGCCAGAAAAATCTCCTGAAGAATCTCTTGCCGGTCTTGGCGATCGAATTGCCCGGAGAAGAAGGTAGCAGCCTCGATCCTGAAATCCTTTTCGGGCCGGACAAGTCGGCGTGTTGGCTTGAAATCGGCTTTGGCAAGGGAGAGCATCTGGCTTGGCAGGCCGAGCGGCACCCGCAGGTGGGGTTCATCGGCTGCGAGCCCTATGTCAACGGCGTGGTTGGGCTGCTGACCAGGATCGAGGAACAAAATCTGTCCAACATCAGGATTTGTCACGACGAAGCTCAGCCATTGCTCGCGGCGCTGCCCAGGCATTCTCTCGGCCGGGTCTTTCTTTTGCATCCGGATCCCTGGCAGAAGCGCCGTCATGAGGATCGCCGTTTTGTCTCTCAGGAAAACCTTGACCGCCTGGCCTACGTCATGGTGTCGGGTGCCGAGCTGCGGATTGGCACGGACTCCTCCCAATATGTGGCTTGGACAAGGGAGCAGATGGCGCGGCGACGCGACTTCAGGCCAATGACCGAGTTGACGGCTGCCGGCAGCGATTCGGATGGCCTCGATGACTGGCCGCCAACCCGTTACGAGACCAAAGCCGAACGTCGGGGGCATACGGCAACCCGGCTGATTTACAAGCGGACCTGAGAGGGCTGTTGTGCGGATTGCCAAAACACTTGAAAAGTGAGGCGAAAACGCTGTAAAAGGACGAACTTCATCTTGACAACGTGTCACTGATTGTAAGTGGGCCGGCGCCCACTTTTTTATTGGCTCGCCGGGGTGAGAGAGTGGAAAGGACCGAACAGGGCGGCGGAAACATATGTCCAGCGTGAAGACGGAAGAATTGCAGGCGATCATAGAACCTATTGCGGACGCAATGGGCTTTGAGATCGTGCGCATTTCATTCGGCGGCAGTGGTCGGCCGATCCTGCAGATCATGGCCGAACGCCCGGACGGTACAATGACGGTTGAGGATTGCACGCGGCTAAGCCGCGAATTGTCGCTTGTGCTGGATGTTGAGAACCCGGTGCCCGGCGAGTATATGCTCGAAGTCAGCTCGCCGGGGATTGATCGCCCGCTGACGCGGCTCAAGGATTTCGAAAACTACGCGGGCTTTGAGGTCAAGCTCGAATTGTACGAACCGGTGAACGGCCAGCGGCGCTGGCGCGGTGTGCTGGCCGGGGTTGAGAATGATCAGGTCGCCCTTGCCGACCAAAACGAAAAGCACCTGTTTGGTTTTTCCGAGATTCGCAAGGCCAAACTGTTATTGACCGACGCCCTTTTGGCCCATCAAGGGGCCGGGCGCGAAGAGAAGTAGTTGAACCGGGTGATACCGGGTCAGTTCGAAGAGAATATTTGGTGGAGATGAAAATATGTCGACTGCTGTAGGGGCCAACAGGCTAGAGCTTTTGCAGATCGCTGACGCGGTGGCCCGCGAAAAGGCGATTGACCGGGAAATTGTCATCGAGGCGATGGAAGAGGCAATCCAGAAAGCGGCGCGAGGACGCTATGGCTCGGAAAACGAGATTCGGGCCCAGATTGACCGTGAAAGCGGTGACATCCGCCTCTTCAGGCTGCTGGAGGTGGTCGAGGAAGTAGAGAATCCGGCCATCGAGATTGCCCTCTTTGATGCCGAAAAGGAACGCGAGGACGCCGAGATCGGCTCGTTTATCGCCGAGCCGTTGCCGCCCATCGATTTCGGCCGCATCGCTGCCCAGACCGCCAAGCAGGTCATCGTTCAAAAAGTCCGGGACGCCGAGCGTGAGCGCCAGTACGAGGAATATAAGGACAGGGTCGGCGAAATGGTGACCGGCATAGTCAAGCGGGTTGAATACGGAAACGCGGTGATCGATCTGGGTCGTGCCGAGGCTATTTTGCGGCGTGATCAGGCGCTGCCGCGTGAACATTTGCGCAATAACGAGCGGGTTCGCGCCTATATCAGGGAAGTGCGGAAAGAACAGAGAGGTCCGCAAATTTTCCTTTCGCGCACGGCGCCGGAATTTATGCGCGAGCTGTTCGCCCAGGAAGTGCCGGAGGTCTATGACAGTATCATCGAAATACGGGCGATAGCCCGGGATCCCGGTAGTCGCGCAAAAATTGCCGTGATCTCGAACGACAGCAGCATCGATCCCGTGGGTGCCTGTGTCGGCATGCGTGGCAGCCGTGTTCAGGCGGTGGTCTCGGAGCTGCAGGGCGAAAAGATCGACATCATTCAATGGTCGCCCGATTCAGCCACCTTCATCGTCAACGCCCTGGCCCCGGCCGAGGTGGTCAAGGTGGTGCTCGACGAGGACACACAGCGTATCGAGGTCGTGGTGCCCGACGAGCAGCTCAGCCTGGCAATTGGGCGGCGCGGACAAAATGTGCGGCTGGCCTCCCAGCTAACCGGCTGGACCATCGACATTCTGACCGAAGAGGCCGAATCCGAGCGGCGCCAGGAAGAGTTCGTGACGCAAAGCAAGATGTTCGTCGAAATGCTTGATGTGGACGAAACCTTGGCCCAGCTCTTGGTGGCGGAAGGCTTCACCGAGCTTGAGGAAGTGGCCTATGTGGAAGCCGAGGAACTGGTGAGCATAGAGGGTTTCGACGAAGCGCTGGTCACCGAGTTGCAGGAAAGGGCGATCGAAGGGCTTGAAGCCAAACAGCGGGAATCGGAAGAAAAGCGAAAAGCCTTGGGTGTCAGCGACGACCTTACGGAAATCGTTGGGCTGACGTCACATATGCTGGTTACCTTGGGCGAGGCAGAAATCAAGTCGCTCGAAGACTTCGCGGGTTTGGCCACCGACGAACTGATTTCGCCCGAAGACGGGCTCCTGCGCGATTTTGAGCTCAGCGAGGAAGAAGCAAACGAGATGATCCTCAAGGCTCGGCGCATGGCTGGCTGGATTCCTGAGGAGGAACCTCCGGAAGAAGCCGCCGAGGACACCGGGGAAGCGGCAGCGAAAACCGGAGAGCCGGCAGTGGAAGAGGGAGCTGAAGCGGCAGAATCCAAAGCCGCCGAAGATGCGACCGAGCCAGCGGCCAAGCAGGCAGAAACGCCGGACGATACTAAGACCGAAGAAGATACCTCAACTGCTGCAGCCGCCCAAGCTTCTGAGGAAGATACCGATCTGGCGGTGAAAACGACCGCCGAGGAAGAGGATGTTGAAAAATCCTGAGACCATGGGATACGGCAGATGCGGACCCTCCGGTCGCTATTGGGCCGGGCCTTGCAGCCTTTGCCGGATAGGAGTAAGGCGGGGGGCAGCAAGACGCAGCGGAAGCATTTAGGGACTGCGGGCTAGCGGATTTGTACCGCTGTGTCGTGGCAGTAAGAAGAAGCAAGGACTTTATGGCAGACGATCGAAAATTATCATTGACCAGTCGCGGTCAGCTTGGCGTTGGCAAGACCGTCAAGACCGGCCAGGTCCGCCAGAGTTTCAGTCATGGCCGCAGCAAACCCGTGGTGGTCGAGCTCAAGAAGCGCAGAATCCTGAAGAGAGATCGGGACACAGAAACGGTTGCGCCCGCAAAAGAGAGCGAAGTCAAGGTTCCGGCTAAACCCGAGGAGGACGAGCACACACTGACCAGCCGCGAACGCGATGCCCGGGCGGAAGCCTTAAAGGATGCCATTCGGCAGGCCGAGCAAGAGCGCATGAAAGCGTCCGAGGAGCGCCGCCTGCGTGAAGAAAAGGAATCGAAGCTAAAGACTGAAGATGAGCGCAAGAACAAAAAGGAAAAAAGGGTGGTCTCCGAAATGGACGCCCAGCACCAAGCCGAGGAGGACGCACGCCGCAAAGCAGCGGAGATAAAGCAACAGGCCGAAGAGGAGGCCAGCAAAAAGGTGCTTGAAGAAGCGGCGGCGCAGGCCGAACTTGAGGCAGCCCGATTGGCTGCAGAAGCGCAGCGCACCATCAAAGCCGACGACAGCGATCGTGACGGGCGCGGTCGCAAGAAGGATTCTGAAAAGAAAAAACCGTCCGGCCGTCCGGCCAAGCGAGGATCGGAGCGTCGAAGAAGCGGCAAGCTTACTGTGACCAACGCCCTTGAAGGGGCCGACGACATCCGCCCAAGAAGCCTGGCGGCCTTAAAGCGGTCCCAGGCGAAACAAAGGCGGGCCCAACGCCCGAGCGCCCAGCAGCCCAAGCAAGCCCGTGAAATTGTTATACCTGAATCGATTACCGTGCAGGAGCTTGCCAACCGCATGGCCGAGCGAACCGCAGAGGTGATCAAGGTTTTGGTGGGGATGGATGTTAGCGCCAGCCGCGACGAAGTTCTCGATCAGGACACAGCAGAGCTGGTAGTCAGCGAGTTCGGACACGGCATCAAAAGAGTGAGTGAATCGGACGTCGAAATTGGCCTGTTCAGCGAGCCGGACGATCCCAAGGATATGGTTCCAAGGCCTCCGGTTGTTACGGTAATGGGTCATGTCGATCATGGAAAGACCTCACTCTTGGATGCTATTCGCGAGACCGATGTCGTAAGCAGCGAAGCTGGTGGCATCACGCAGCATATCGGCGCTTACCAAGTCGATCTTGAAGGTGGCGGAAAGATCACTTTTATAGATACACCCGGTCACGAGGCCTTTACCGAGATGCGGGCCCGCGGGGCACAGGTTACCGATATCGTGGTTCTCGTGGTGGCTGCCGACGATGGTGTAAAACCGCAAACCATCGAGGCAATCAATCACGCTCGGGCGGCGAACGTGCCAATCATCGTGGCCATAAACAAGATTGACCGCGAGGGGGCTGATCCGAACCGTGTACGCAACGAACTGCTGCAGCATGAAGTAATAGTCGAGAAGCTTTCGGGCGAGATTCTCGATGTCGAGGTATCGGCGACCAAGAAAACCAATCTGGACAAACTTAAAGACGCCATCCTTCTGCAGGCCGAGGTAATGGAACTGATGGCCAATCCCGATCGCACGGCCGAGGGCGTGGTGATCGAGGCCAGGCTCGATAAGGGTCGCGGCCCGGTGGCGACTGGCCTTATTCGACGTGGCACCATAAAGATCGGCGATATCGTTGTCGCCGGCTCGACCTGGGGCAAGGTCAGAGCGCTCTTGGACGATCAGGGCCAACGAGTGAAGATTGCGCTTCCTTCGCAGCCAATTGAAATTTTGGGTCTGAATGATACGCCCGCAGCTGGCGAAGAATTTGCGGTGGTTGAGAGCGAGGCGCGGGCCAGCGAAATTACCGCCTATCGCAAGGAAAGAGACCGCCGGGCGAAAAGCGATCAGGAGCCTGTATCGCTTGAAAATATTTTTGAGACCCTGCTGGCCGCCAACAAGACGGAGGAAGTTCCGGTTATTGTCAAGGCGGACGTCAAGGGCTCGTTGGAGGCCATCGTTGCGACTCTTGAAAAGATCGGCAATGAGGAAATCAAATGCCGAATCCTTCACGCCGGGGTAGGTGCGATTACCGAGACCGATATCTCGCTGGCCGAGGCCTCCGGCGCACCGATAATCGGCTTTAACGTGCGGGCCAACAGTCAGGCTCGGGCCCAGGCCGAACAGGACCGTGTAGCGATCAACTATTACACGGTCATCTATGATTTGGTGGATGACATGAGAGCGGCGATGGTCGGAAAGCTGAAGCCGGTGTTCGAGGAACACGTTATTGGTCTGGCCGAGGTCAAGGATGTTTTTTCGGCCGGCAAAAGCAAGGCGGCGGGCTGCATCGTTGTCGACGGAGTGGTTCGAAAGACGGCAAGAGCCAGGCTGCTGAGGGACGATGTGGTGGTGTTCGAGGGCGGACTGTCGTCGCTTAGGCGCTTCAAAGACGACGTCGAGGAGGTCAAGGCCGGTACCGAATGCGGCCTGACGCTCGAGAATTACTCCGATATCAAGGCCAAGGACAAAATTGAAATCTACGAGTTGATCGAGAAGGAACGGGCGCTCTAGGCGCCGAAACCTAGAGGCATCGATGGGCAGACACTCCTCGGGCGAACGTAGCGTTCGCCAACTACGCATCGGCGAGGAAATCAGGCATGCACTGGCCGAAATACTGGTCCGGGACACGGTTCACGACCCGGTGCTCGAAAGCTGTGCGATAACGGTCAGCGAGGTTCGCGTCAGTCCGGATGTCCGACGGGCCACCGTTTTTGTCGTACCCCTGACCGGGGCCAATCAGGAAGCGGTTGTCTCGGCCCTTAATCGGCACACCGCCTTTTTAAGGGGCCGTCTGGCGAAGGGCGTCTATCTCAAACATGTTCCCAAGCTCAGCTTTGACCTGGATCGTACGTTCGACGAAGCAGAAAAGATCGACCGCCTGCTTGCCAAGTCGAGTTTTGGCGAGCAATCAGGCGATGGCGAGACAACCGAGTGATGGCACGTCGAGGCGGTAACAAGATTGACGGCTGGCTGGCCATCGACAAACCGCAGGGCATAACCTCTGCCGATGTTGTTCGCAAGATCAAACGTATGTTGAAGCCCCTGAAAATCGGTCATGGGGGAACGCTCGATCCGAACGCGACCGGAATTCTCCCGATTGCTCTTGGCGAGGCCACAAAGACCGTGCCCTACCTGATGCGAACCTTAAAGGAATATGATTTTGTCGTGCGATGGGGTGAGGCCCGCTCGAGCGACGATCGCGAAGGAGAAATCACCGAAACGAGCGACGTCCGTCCCGAGCCATCGCAGGTCGAGGAGGCGATTGCCAGATTTATCGGGGATATCGAGCAAAGGCCGCCAATCTATTCGGCCATAAAAGTTGGCGGGAAACGCGCCTATCAGCTCGCCCGAGCCGGTGAATTGGTCGAATTGCCGCCCCGAACAGTGCGTATCGAGGCTCTCCGGAGGACCGATCAGGGTAAAAATCCGGATTTCGCGGCATTTCATGTGATTTGCGGAAAAGGTACCTATGTAAGGGCTTTGGCCCGTGATCTGGCCCGGGAATTGGGCACCGTCGGCCATGTCACGGACATTCGCCGCACCCGTGTCGGGCCGTTTGATGAAAAGTCCGCAATTTCGCTGGAAAAGCTAAACGAATTAAGCCATAGTGCGCGCGCTTCGGAAGGGATCCTTCCGGTTATGACCGCGCTGGACGACATCCCGGCGCTGGCCGTAACCCAGGGCGAGGCGGTCCGGCTCAGGCACGGGCAAAGCCTCCGTCTTCCCACAGCCAAGAGCGGAACGGTTCAACTGACTTCGGATGGCAACCTGATTGCGCTAGCCGAAATTCAGAAGGGCGTAGTTAAGCTCTTGCGAGTGTTCAATCTGTCTTAGAGGAGTTGATGATGTCGATCACTGCCGAGAGGAAGGTGGCACTCATCAAGGAGTTTGCCACGCAAAAAGGAGATACGGGTTCGCCAGAAGTTCAAGCAGCAATCCTGACCGAGCGAATCTTGAATCTGACCGAACATTTCAAGGAACACAAGAAGGATAACCATTCCCGTCGCGGGTTGCTGAAGATGGTGAACCACCGGCGACGGCTTCTCGATTATCTCAAAGTCAAAGATGAAGAACGTTACAGGGCCCTGATCGGGCGCCTAGGATTGCGAAAGTAAATTTAGCCTTGGCCGGGTGCGGAATATCCGCCTCGGCCAAGGTGATTTAGGGCAAATGGTTGTCCGAAGGGGCCGCGACTTATCTAAAGCCGGCCAAAGAGGACCAGGGACAAGGGTTTCTGGCAAATAGGGTCCGGGGCGAGTGCTTTAAGGAAGAACCGCCGGGATCCGGACAAGATTAGGTTGGAAAATGTTTAATACGAAAAAGATAGAAATCGAATGGGGCGGACGGACGTTGTCGATCGAGACCGGACGGATCGCCCGTCAGGCGGATGGAGCCGTCCTGGTCACCTACGGCGAAACCGCCGTTTTGTGTACGGCCGTTGCCGAACGCACGGCCAGGCCGGGGCGGGATTTTTTCCCGCTGACGGTAAATTATATGGAGAGAACCTACGCTGCCGGCAAAATACCGGGCGGCTTTTTTAAACGCGAGGGACGCCCCTCAGAGAAGGAAACCTTAACCAGCCGGCTGATCGACCGACCGATCCGGCCGCTGTTTCCGGATTCATTCCGCAACGATACCCAAGTCGTTGCAACGGTCCTGAGCCACGATCTGGAAAACGATCCGGATATCGTCGCCTTGATCGGCGCCAGTGCGGCTCTGACGCTTTCAGGGATTCCGTTCTTCGGGCCAATCGGTGGCGCGAGAGTCGGCTTTGTCGGCGGCGACTATGTACTGAACCCGATCCGCACCGAGTTGGAGGAAAGTGCGCTTAACCTCGTGGTCGCCGGAACTGCTTCTGCCGTCTTGATGGTCGAATCAGAGGCCAAGGAGCTTTCGGAAGAAGTGATGCTCGGCGCGGTGATGTTCGGCCATAGCCAAATGCAGCCGGTCATCGAAGCGATTATCTCGCTGGCCGAGGATTGCGCCAAGGATCCATGGGATCTCAAGGAAGAACAAGACCTCGGCAAACTCCAAGCCGACATTGCAAAAATGGCCGAATCCGGACTTCGCGATGCCTATAAAGAGACGGTCAAACAGACCCGGACCAATAAATTGGCGGCTGTTCGGGCGAGCGCCCAGCAGGCCTACGCCGAAAGTGAGGAGTATGACGAACAGGTCATCGCCGGCATCCTCAAGTCGATGGAAAAAGATATCGTGCGCGGCAATATTCTGAAGACCGGCAGTCGTATTGATGGCAGAAGGCTTGACGAGGTCCGGCCGATTTCATGTGCAGTCGGCGTCTTGCCGAGAGCTCATGGTAGCGCCCTGTTTACCCGCGGCGAAACCCAGGCTTTGGTGGTCTCTACCTTGGGAACCGGCGATGACGAGCAGATTATCGACGCTCTCGAAGGCGGCTACAGGGAAACCTTCCTCTTGCATTACAATTTCCCGCCCTATTCGGTGGGCGAAACCGGCCGGATCGGCTTTACCGGCCGTCGTGAGGTTGGTCACGGCAAACTCGGTTGGCGGGCCGTGCGCGCGGTCATGCCGTCTAAGGAGGACTTCCCTTATACGATCCGGATCGTCTCAGAAATCACCGAATCTAACGGCTCATCCTCAATGGCAACGGTTTGTGGTGCCTCGTTGTCGATGATGGATGCAGGCATCCCGCTGGTCAGGCCGGTATCCGGTATCGCCATGGGCCTGATCAAAGAAGGCGACGATTATGCCATCCTTTCTGATATTCTCGGTGACGAGGATCATCTTGGGGACATGGATTTCAAGGTTGCCGGCACCACCGAGGGCATCACCGCTCTGCAGATGGACATCAAAATCGCTGGGATTACCGAGGCGATCATGAAGCAGGCGCTGGCCCAGGCCAACGAGGGGCGGCTGCATATCCTTAGCGAAATGGGCAACGCGCTGACCACAGCCCGCAGCGAGCTTAGCCGGCATGCGCCGCGCATCGAGACGATTGTCATTCCGAAGGATAAAATCCGCGAAGTCATCGGAACCGGCGGCAAGGTCATCCGCGAGATCGTCGAGACCACGGGCGCCAAGATCGATATTGAAGACGACGGCACGATCAAGGTGGCAAGCGCCGATTACGAGGCGATAACGGCAGCTATCGACTGGATCAAGAGCATTACCTCAGAGCCGGAAATCGGTGTCATTTATGAAGGCAAAGTCGTCAAGATCATGGATTTCGGCGCTTTTGTGAACTTTTTCGGCAGCCGCGACGGGCTTGTACACATCAGCGAGCTGGCCGCTCACCGGGTAAATACGGTCGGTGATGTTGTCAGCGAAGGGGATGTGGTAAAGGTAAAGGTCCTTGATATCGACGATCGGGGCAAGGTTCGGCTTTCGATGCGTTTGGTCAACCAGGAGACCGGCGAGGAGATTGAAGACGACAGGCCGCCGAGATCGCCGCGCAGAGGACGACGGGCCTAGTCGAAGGCCCTTCGGTCCAATGGAGGACAAGACCAAAAGTAGACAGATGAAGCCGTTGAATTCCATACGTCTTGGCGGACGGGAAGTTCTGCCGCTGATCGAAGGCGGCAAAGGGATTTCCATATCCTCGGGTCTCAGCTCGGGCCCCTGGGCGCTGGCCGGAGGCATCGGGACGATTTCCGCGGTCAATGCGGATTTCTGCGATGATGCAGGAAATCCGGTCCCGCAGATCTATCACGGCCGGACGCGTCTGGATCGTCACAACGAACTTGTAAAATACGCCATTGACGGCGGTGTGACGCAGGTCAAAAAAGCGCATGAGCTGAGAAACGGCAGCGGCAGCCTCAACATCAATATCCTGTGGGAGATGGGGGCGGCGGAACGGATCTTGCACGCGGTGCTCGAACGCACCAAGGGCCTCGTGCACGGGGTCACTTGCGGTGCCGGCATGCCCTATAAACTGGCCGAAATCTGCTCGGGTTACGGTGTGCATTATTACCCGATCATTTCATCGGCCCGCGCCTTTTCGGCGCTGTGGAAGCGGGCTTACCGGAAGTTCGCCGATTTCCTAGGCGCCGTGGTTTACGAAGACCCTTGGCTGGCCGGCGGTCACAACGGTCTTTCGAACCAAGAGGACCCCAAGGTGCCGGAGGACCCCTATCCGCGGGTCCGCCTTCTGCGCGAGCGGATGCGCGAATTTGGACTCGACGAGACGCCGATCATCATGGCCGGCGGGGTCTGGTACCTGAGAGACTGGGAAGACTGGATCGATAGCAAAGAATTGGGACCGGTGGCCTTCCAGTTCGGAACCCGGGCGCTTTTGACCAAGGAAAGCCCGATCTCGGACGCCTGGAAAGAACGGCTGATGACGTTGAAAGATGGCGACGTCCTGCTGCACCGCTTCAGTCCCACCGGATTTTATTCGTCGGCGGTCAGGAACAACTATTTGAAAGAGCTGGAAGAGCGAAACGAGCGCCAGATCGCTTTCAGTATCGAGGAGGTTGGCGATCATACGGCAGAGCTGAAGCTGGTGCGGGCCCGCCCGGTCTATGTGACGCCCGGTGATCTATTGCGCGGCAAGAAGTGGATGAAAATGGGGTATACTGAGGCCCTTAGGACTCCGGACCAGACCCTGATTTTTGTTACGCGGGAGCGCCGCGAGAGCATTCGCCGCGATCAGGTCGACTGCATGGGTTGTTTGTCGCAGTGTCTGTTTTCCAACTGGGCCGACAATGAAAAGCACTCGAGCGGCCGCAAGGCGGATCCGCGCAGCTTCTGCATTCAAAAAACGCTTCAGGACATTGCCCATAATGGCAGCATCCAGGAAAACTTGATGTTTGCCGGCCACAACGCCTTTAATTTCCGGAAGGATCCGTTCTACTCGAATGGCTTCGTGCCGACCGTCAAGCAACTGGTCGAGCGCATCCAGACCGGCGATTAGGCGGTTCTAGCGTATACTTTCATTGGCATAGGTGCCCCAGAAATGCTCTTGAGGGATCCAGCCGCTACGCCCGCGAATCTTCACCTCGCACCAGTCGTTCTCGCAGGACTCGATCGACAGAATCACACCCGGCTCGCTCCTGAGCAGGGCTTTCGATTTTGTATCCGGGTCCGCGTAAAGAATTCTCGTCGCCCCAGAAATGATCCCGCTGCGCCGACCCGAAAGCAAAGCGCCGTGCATCCAACCGGTGGTCCCCTCATTGTCCCGGATTCGCCGCCAAGCGCCATATTCGTCGGTCACTTCAAGCGGCAAGGTGTTGCGTACGTAAACCCACAGAATCGGATATTGCTCGCCTGGCCCGCTACGCATGTTAGCCTTTGATACGTTCAGCGAGACAAAGCGCGGCGTTGGCAGGCCCGAGGCGCCCAAGGTTTGTTCCTTGCGGATGATGGTTTGGGCCTGAGCGGGCAAATTTAGGATCCCCACCACGACCGCGATCAAAAGAAATTTGGCGCCTGAATTCATTGCTGTTTCCCATGTCTTGGCGCCTATATGCCCTGCTGCATTGCGGCCGGTCAAGGCCCCGTCAAGCGTCCGAATCTGCATGCAAATGACTACAGCCCGGACAGGCCGGATCGGCCGGCAGAAGGATCGAGCGAACCTTGAAGGTCAGACCGTCGACAATCAAAAGCTGACCGGCCAGACTCTCGCCGATCGACAGAAGCTCTTTGAGAACTTCAAGCGCCTGCATGGTTCCGAGGACGCCGGCCACGGCACCCAATATGCCCTGTTCCGAGCAACCGCGCTCGGCTACTTCGGGGGCCGAGGCGACCAGACATCGATAGCAGGGCCAAGGCTTTCCATCGGGCGCCGTCTGGTGCGGCTTGAATGTCGAAAGCTGCCCCTCAAAGGGTGCAAGAGCTGCTGATACCAAGGGTTTCCGGGCTGCGATCGCAGCATCGTTGACGACCAGCCGGGTCTCAAAATTATCGCAGCCGTCGGCGATCAGATCGAAACCGTTAAAAATTTCCTCGGCATTTGAAGCATCAAGCCGCATCTTGAAGGCTTTTACCCGAACGTCCGGATTGATTTTCGCCAGCGCTTGTTTTGCCACCTCGACCTTGGGCCGGCCAATGTCGTCCTCCGAGAACAAGATCTGCCGTTGCAGGTTCGAGCGATCGACGGTATCCGAATCAACAATGCCAATGGTGCCCACGCCGGCCGCCGCCAGATAGGTCGCCAGAGGCGTACCGAGACCACCCGCACCAACGATCAGCACAGCGCTTTCCAGCAGTTTGATCTGACCGCTACCGCCGACTTCTTTCAAGATAATGTGGCGGGCGTAGCGTTCGAGCTGATCGTCACGTAGGTCCATGGGTGCATTGATACCGAGGCCGGGTTTCCGGTCAAGCCCCGCTGCCGCCACTTGACTTGAGGCCGGTCGAGCCAAATCCGCCGTCGCCCCGGTGAGTATCGTCCAATTCATGGCGCTCGATAAGCACCGCCTGGGTGACCGGCGCGACGACCATTTGCGCGATCCGCATGCCCCGCTCAACGACGAAGGGTTGGTCCCCGAGATTGGCCAGGATCACCTTGACCTCGCCGCGGTAGTCCGCATCGACCGTGCCCGGCGCATTCAGGACCGTCACGCCGTACTTGACGGCCAGGCCGGATCGCGGCCGAATCTGCGCTTCAAAACCCGGTGCCAGGGCAATTGCAAAGCCGGTCGGCACCAGCGCTCTCTTGCCGGGCGCCAGCGTTAGCGGTTCGCCTTCGGGCACCGCGGCCGGCAGGTCCATGCCGGCGCTTTGGCCACTCTCATATGAAGGTTGATCGAGGCCCCTACCGTGATCAAGACGTTTAAACCCGACCTCGATCGTCGGCACAGCGCTCATCAGACGGCCTCGTGGTTAAGATAATGGGCGATCCTTTGGGCCAGTTCTCTGGCTATTGCCGCCTTGCCGGCCCGCGGCCAGGATTCGGTCCCGGTCTCAGTAATCAGGTGAACCTCATTGGTATTGCCGCCCATCGCGCCGCCGGCCGTCGAGACGTCGTTGGCGACGATCCAATCGCAACCCTTGCGCTTTCGTTTCTCGGCCGCGAAGGGCACCACATTTTCGGTCTCGGCGGCAAATCCCACCACAAGTTCGGGCCGCCGGTTCGAGGGTTCGGACAGCCGTGAGAGAATATCCGGGTTCTCGACCAGTTTCAGGGTTGGCGGCCGTTTGCCGCGCTTCTTGAGCTTTTGAGGAGCATCCAATGAGACGCGCCAGTCGCCGACTGCAGCTACACAAACCGCGACATCGACCGGCAGGGCCTCAAGGCAGGCCTCGAGCATTTCCTGGGCCGTCTCAACCGACTGCCGTTGCACGCCGGCTGGCGGCGGGAGCATCGTCGGACCGGAGACGAGCACAGTCTCGGCGCCGAGCTCTGAAAGAGCTGCCGCCATCGCATAGCCCTGTTTTCCTGACGAGCGGTTGGCCAAATAGCGAACCGGATCGATCGGTTCATGGGTCGGTCCGGCGGTAACCAGGGCGCGGTGACCCTCAAGGATGCGCGCTCGGGGCGTTAATTGATCAACCACCGCGTCGACAATTTCGTCGACCTCGGCCATCCGACCCATGCCTACCTCGCCGCAGGCCAGATCGCCGGCTTCGGGGCCGACCAATAAAACGCCGTCTTCCAAGAGCTGCAGGACGTTTCTTCGGGTCGACGGCTTTTTCCACATCTCGACATTCATCGACGGGCACAAGAGAACCGGCTTGTCGGCCGCAAGAAGGGTCGTGGTAGCCAGATCTTCGGCCGCGCCGGCGACCATTTTGGCCATCAGATTTGCGGTTGCCGGCGCCACCACCAAAAGGTCTGCTTCCCGCGACAGGCGGATATGTCCCATCTCGGTCTCGTCCTTTAGAGAAAATAAATCCGCGTAGACCGGGTGGCCGCTAAGACTGGCCACCGACAGGGCGGTAATAAACTCGCTGCCGCCGGCGGTCAGAATGCAGCGTACCTCGGCTCCAAGATCACGAAGCCGCCGGATCAGCTCGAGCGATTTATAGGCGGCGATACCGCCGCCAATGATCAACAGGACGGATTTGTCCTTCAGCATGCTTTTGCTCCGCTATCGCCGGCCGAATTTTCGCGGCCCCTCGGGGCGCCAAAGCTGTAACCCCGGGGCGAGGCACATAAATATGGCATCGCACGGCCTTTTTCAACTCAGAACGGTGGGGGTCATATTACCCGGGCTTTTCAGGGTTGGTCAGCAAGGCATCGAGCCGCTCCAGAAATTCGGGCAGCCGGGTTGCCAAGCGGCGCAACCGCTTTAATGTTTTCAATAATTCGGGCAGCGGACTGTGGACCTCCTTGATCAGCCGCTCGAGCACCGGGCGCGACAGCCCCCACATGTTGGCATCCGGGTCGAGTTGCATTGCCAGCCCCTCTGACATCACCATGGCCCGCTGCATAACCAGCAGCTGCGGTTGGGTCTCCATCGAAAAGGTAGCGGTGGTCTCGAGAAGCCGGGCCAGCAATCGGCCGAACGAAATTTCGTGGATCGGCAAGCCCTTGATCGGCTCGAGCATGGCCCTTAAACCCTGGGCGAACAGGGCCACCGATTGATCGGCCGGCACGTAGCCGGCCTCAAAGTGAACCTCGGCCACGCGCTCATAATCCCCATTATGGAAGCCCCAGAGAATCTCGGCCAGAAATCGGCGAGTCGGTCGGTCGAGGCGGCCCATAATGCCGAAATCGACCGGCAGGATAGCGCCGTCGGCGGCCACGAACAAATTTCCCGAATGCAGATCGGCATGAAAAAAGCCGTCCCGAATACACTGGGTCAAGAACAGCCGCACGATGGCCGCCGCCAGCTTTGCCGGCTCATGCCCGGCCTTGACGATTGCAGCGCGGTCGTAAATCGGAATCCCCTTGATCCGCTCGAGGGTCAGGACCCGCTTCGAGGTGTGCTGCCAATAAACCTTAGGTACCCGGTAGTCCTGCTCGCCTTGCATATTCTCAGCCAACTCCGAGGCTGCCGCCGCCTCCATGCGCAAATCCATTTCTACCGCCACGGTTTTGGCCAGCAGCCCAACAATTTCGCGCGGCTTTAGGCGCCGGCTCGCTGACACCCAGCGCTCTAAAAGCCCGGCCGCCCACTCAAAGCTCGCGAGATCCCTTGCGAATTGGTCCTCGATCCCTGGCCGCAAGATCTTGACCGCCACTTCGTCACCATCGGCAGTGGTGGCAAAGTGGACCTGGGCGATCGATGCGGCGGCCACCGCTTCCTGGTCGAAAGAGGGAAATAGGGCGTCGGTGTCCTGATCGAAGGCGGCGGCGAGGGCTTTCTTTACTTCAGGGAACGAAAATGGCTCCAAGCGGTCTTGCAGTCCCGCGAGGTCGGCGGCCACCTCTTTGCCCAGAATGTCGGGCCGCGTCGAGAGCGTCTGGCCAAGTTTGATAAAAGCCGGGCCCATGGCCGGCAACGCCAGGGCCAGCCGTTCCCCCGGACGCAGGCCCTCTACCTTATCGATTTTTGTCACGCCCCAACAAAAGAGCCGTCGCGCCAGGCCGAGCAACGGAATCTCCACCTCCGCCGCATGGAGGGCAAACAGGGCGTCATAGGCCGCCAGCTTGCGAAAAGCCGTGAGAAGCCGGATACCGTGTCGGGTTGCCTGGATCACCTGAGCCTCCGCCTTAGAGACGCCGACCGCTATGGATAGCGACGACGCCACCCGAGAGATTACGATAGGCGACGCGTCCGAACCCGGCTTCGGTAATCATCCCGGCCAGCGTATCCTGATCAGGAAACCGGCGAATACTGTCGACCAGATACTCGTAACTCGGACGACTACCGGTGACCCATTCGCCAATCATCGGGATTACGTTGTCCGCATAAAGGCGATACAGGCGCTTCAAAAAGCGATCCCCCACCTTCGAAAACTCAAGGCACAAAAATACGCCGCCGGGTGTCAGCACACGGTAGGCCTCTTCGAGGGCGCGTTCCAGGTGGCTGACGTTGCGGATGCCGAAAGCGATCGAATAGGCGTCTACGCATTTGTCGGGTAAGGGCAGTTGCTGGGCGTCGCCTGTGACCCAGGACAAATCAGTCAACAGGCCCCTGTCGATAGCCCGGTCGCGGCCGACACTCAACATCGAGGGGTTGATATCGCAGACGATCACTTGGGTATGGGACACATTTTGCTTGCGGCCGCTCTTTTTCACCCGTTCAAGGACACGAAAAGCAATATCGCCGGTGCCGCCGGCGACATCAAGATATCGTTCGCCGAGCCGTGGCACCAGCTGATCGACAAAGCTTTCCTTCCACAGGCGGTGGATACCGCCGCTCATCAGATCGTTCATCAGATCGTAGCGATCGGCGACGCGATCGAATATGCGCCCGACCAGTCTGGCCTTATCCTGGCCCTCCGGGCCACCATCTCCGGGGCCAATCGCGTCGGCGTCCGGCACCTGATCTCTGGCTTTACTGCTCATGCCAATTACCCGCTTGATCCGCCCGGGACCATAGCGTAGAGGCTGAGGCTTCGCCAGTGGACTCTTGTTGGGACAAAACCAATGCCGGAATTGCCGGAAGTCGAAACCATACGCCGCGGTTTGGCCCGGGCACTGGAGGGCCGGACCATCCGCAAGGTCGACGTGATAAGGCGTGACCTGAGGACGCCGGTGCCGGATGGCTTTGAGCGACGGGTCGAGGGCCAGCGCATCGAAAGGGTTTCAAGGCGCGCCAAATATCTTCTGCTCGAGCTTTCCGGGGGCGGGGCGATTCTTTTTCATCTCGGAATGTCGGGAAATCTGTTTGTGGTCGAGAGCAGCACCGCTCGTGTGCTCAAAAAACATGATCATGTGGTGATGACCATCGAGGGTGGGCGGCAGCTCGTCTTTAACGACACACGAAGGTTCGGGATCATGGATTTTCTCGAGCGGGTGGACGATCCGGACCCTCGGCTGGATACGCTGGGACCGGAGCCGCTCGGCAACGCGCTCTCGGCGCCGAGCCTTGGCAAGGCACTAGGGAAGCGGCGCGGGGCCATAAAGCCGTCCCTCCTGGATCAACGGCTGGTGGCTGGCCTCGGCAATATCTACGCCTCGGAAGCCTTGTTCCGGGCCGGTATCAGCCCACGGCGCAAATGCTGCAATATTTCGACCGGCCAGGCCGAGCGGCTGGTCGCCGCCATTCGTGATGTGCTTTGTGAAGCTATCGAGGCCGGCGGAAGCAGCCTCCGGGACTTTGCCGGGGCAGACGGCGAGCCCGGCTATTTTCAGCACCACTTCCGGGTCTACGGACGCGCCGGTTTGGCTTGCCAGACCGAGGGCTGCCGAGGACAAGTGAAACAGATCACCCAGGCGGGCCGCTCAACCTTCTTCTGCGGCCGCTGCCAGGGTTGATTCGCGCGGCGCTTGTCACGCCAAGCGCGGCTGTTATGGTAACCCGATGAAGTACTTTCGAGTCCTTGCCCTGTTATTGGCGTTTGCCGCCCTTGAGGTGCCGCTTTTTGGTTCCTTATCTGGCCAAGTCTGGGCCCAGGTCCAGGAAGATGCGGGCTATCTGTCCGCCTTACCTGATTTTCCACTGATGCCCGGCTTTAGCGAACAGGAGGAGACCTGGGTCATCTTTGACAAACCGGGCGGTCGGATCGTCGAAGCGGTGTTCGGCGGCGAAGCACTGCCGGCGGCGGTCCAGGATTATTATTTGGGTGCGCTGCCGGCGCTCGGTTGGCGAATCGAATCGCCGGCCGGCGAAGGTCTGATTTTTACGCGGGAGGAAGAGAGACTCGTACTGACCATCGGTCGCCAGGGCAACAAGACACTGGTTCGCCTGGCTCTCGCACCGATTGTATAGCTCCTTTGTGAGAGAGAATCTTCTTTTCAAGGCGCCCCCCAAACCGTAGGAAGAGCGACCCGCCAGACAACGCGAAAGAGGTTATAATCATGGCTTACAAGACCATCCTGCTGGAAAAAAAAGGGCCGGTGGCCCTGATCACGCTTAACCGTCCCGAGGCCCTTAACGCCCTTAATAAGCAGCTAATGGACGAGCTGACGGACGCCCTGCTGGCGCTGGAGGCCGACGACGATATTGGGGTCACGGTGATTACCGGCAGCGACAAGGCATTTGCGGCCGGGGCCGATATCAATGAGATGGCCTCTAAGGGTTACATGGACGTCTTTATGGAGGATTTCATCACCGCCAATTGGGAAGAGGCGAGCCGCTGCCGCAAACCCGTTATTGCCGCGGTAGCAGGTTACGCACTCGGCGGCGGCTGCGAATTGGCGATGATGTGCGATATGATCATCTGCGCCGATAACGCCAAGTTTGGCCAGCCGGAGATCAAACTCGGTGTGATGCCGGGGGCCGGCGGCACCCAGCGACTGACCCGTCAGATCGGCAAATCAAAGGCCATGGATATGATCTTGACCGGCCGCATGATGGACGCGGAAGAGGCCGAACGCTCCGGCCTTGTCAGCCGTATCTTTCCGCTCGATGACCTGGTCACGGAGACCTTGAAAATTGCTCAGAGCATTGCCGAGTTGTCCCGCCCCTCGGTCATGCTGTCCAAGGAGGCGATCAACCGGGCTTACGAGACAACGCTTTCGGAGGGCATCAGGTTCGAGCGCCGGGTCTTTCATTCGCTGTTCTCGACCGAGGATCAGACCGAGGGCATGGAGGCCTTCGTCGAGAAGCGCAAGCCGCAGTTTAAAAACAAATAGAGCGGGGCGGAAGGTGTTGACCTTGAGGGCCTCTATGGGTATACAGCGCATCCTGAAGCGGGGCAGGCACAAAAGGCCTGCCTGACTGTTCACAAAGGCGATAGAATGGCAAACTCACCGCAGGCGCGGAAGCGCATTCGCAGAAACCGTTACAACCAACTGACCAACAAATCCAGGGTCAGCCGGATTCGCAACCATTTGCGGAAGGTGGAAGAAGCGATCGCCTCCGGCAATCAGGAAGAAGCCCGCAAGGCCTTGCAGGCGGCCCAGCCCCAAATCCAACGCGGGATCAGTGCCGGTATACTTCACAAGAATACCGCGGCACGCAAAATTTCCAGACTTTCGAACCGCGTCAAAAAAATGGCCTCTTAGTTTTTCCCGAGTCGCTGTCTAAAATTTTCAATCCCCTACCAACAATTCGCCACCCAGGCCCCAATTAACCAACCGGCGGCGGCCAATCAGGTCCGATTCGGGCGGCTTGAGATTCCACTTGACCTAGATTTTGTGCCCTAAGAGACGGCAACCCACACGACTCAAATTTTTTCGCCTGTCGCCGCTAGAATCTGTTGTCAGGGCAGTGGGTGCAGGTTACGTTGAGAGCGGCCAGAACGAGTTGCTATCCGGTCGAGACATGGGGGACGGCGATCTTGGAAATACCAAAAATGCCTGATGTAGGGCCGCGCCCGTTCCTTCGTTGAGACCAACTCATGGCACTTTATTTTGCGCTGGGTTTGTTTTTCTGTAAGGCCAGTTGTTCTTTAAGTTATTGAGTTGTTTGGATTTTTATCTGGAAACTATGAATCCTGCCCTGTGAAATGAGTAGAATCTAGGCGGCAGGAACGACCAGGCGCCGCTTGACCCTGCCGGTTCGCGACGAAATTCGGCCGGGCGCGGTTTAAAGATTTTTTGTCGCGGATCGGGGCGATCACAAGACCAACGGGAGGGAAAGAAGTGGACGAATCAGTGCCTCAGGCAGCCGAGATTTGGGAGCGCATTAAGTCCTATCTGAGGGCCGAGATTGGCGACGATGCCTTCGAAACCTGGATCAGCGGTCTAAAGATCGAGACGGCCGAGGGTGGCACAGTCCGCCTGAGTGCCCGCACGAAATTTGTGCGTGACTGGATTCAACGTCACTACATGGATCGCATCCACGAACTTTGGGCCCGCGAAGACAAGAGCATCCTGGCAGTGGAAATTGTGGCCGATCTTAGTGCCATCAAAATAAGGGTGCCGATGGCCGCCAAAGACCATGTTGGGACAGCCGACTCCCCTGTGGTGGCCGATAGAGCGCTGCAGGCCAGCCTGGATCCAAGATTTACTTTCGACAGTTTTGTGGTTGGCAAATCCAATGAGCTGGCCTATGCCGCCGCCCGCCGGGTCGCCGAGACCGGCGAAGTGCCGTTTAATCCGCTGTTTCTGCACGGCGGCGTGGGGCTTGGCAAGACCCATCTGATGCATGCAATCGCCCATGAGGTGAAGCGACGCCGGGCCGGGGTCAAGGTCGTCTATATGTCGGCCGAAAAATTCATGTTCCAGTTCATATCAGCGCTCAGATACAAGGATACGGTTGCATTTAAGCGCCAGTTCCGCTCGGTCGACTTGTTGATGATCGACGACGTTCAGTTCATTGCCAACAAGAACTCGACCCAGGAAGAGTTCTTTCATACATTCAACGCGCTGGTGGATAACCGGCGTCAGGTGGTCGTATCCTCCGACCGCTCACCGACCGACCTTAAGGGAATCGAAGAAAGGATTATTTCGCGACTCGGCTGGGGACTTGTGGCCGATATCCACCCAACCGATTTTGAGCTGCGGTTCGGAATCCTGCAATCCAAATGCGAACAGTATCCCGACGTCAGTTTCCCCGAAGAGGTGCTCGAACTTTTGGCCCGCCGTATCACTTCGAACGTCCGCGAGCTGGAAGGCGGGCTCAATCGCATCGCCGCCTACGCCACTTTTATGGGCCGCGCGGTCAGTCGAGATATGGCGCAAGACGTCCTGCAGGATGTCTTGCGGGCCAACGACCGCAAGGTAACGATCAGCGAAATTCAAAGGCAGGTCGTCGACTATTACAATCTCAGACTCTCCGAGCTGCTCTCGGCGCGGCGTTCGCAGAACATCGCGCGACCCCGCCAGGTGGCCATGTATCTGGCCAAGCAGCTCACTTCCAGATCGCTTCCGGAGATCGGCCGCAAGTTCGGTGGTCGTGATCACACGACGGTTATGCATGCGGTCCGCAAGGTCGAGGATCTGCGGCGCATGGACAGCGTCCTCGACGAGGATGTGAAGCGAATCCGGCGGATTTTAGAAGCCTGAGATTCGACCCAACCCAAACCCGCGGAAAGTGCTGATTTCTGGCCGTTTGGGAGGCCAGAATCGGCGCCCCGGGTGGGGCAAAAAATGTTGGAAAACAACGATATTTTGCTAGGTTGGGATTGGCGGATGGCATATGATGACCGAAGGGGCGTTTGTGGGTCTGTTCAGGGGCACGCAGGGCCCGAAATAGGAGGCCAATTCGGCTCATGCTGGTGCTGAGAGCCGGTTGAGGAAGAGAACAATCAAATGAAACTAAGCATTGAACGAGGCAAGCTGCTGCGCTCGTTGGGGCATGTGCAGAGTGTTGTCGAAAAGCGCAATACGATCCCGATCCTTTCAAATGTTCAAATCGAAGTGCAAAACGGCTCTCTGGCGTTAACCGCCACCGACCTCGATCTGACCATCGTCGATACTACCGAGGCCAATATTTCAGAGAGCGGCGCAACCACGGTGCCGGCCCATACACTTTTTGACATTGTCCGCAAGCTGCCGGATGGCGCCGAGGTTGAGCTTAGCCTTGAGGCGGATCAGCGGCTGGCGCTGACGGCGGGACGTGCAAAATTTGCTCTTGCCTGTCTGCCCAAGGAGGATTTTCCGGTTATGTCGACGGGTGATCTGCCGCATCGGTTCGACATCGCCTCCGACCAGCTAAAACGATTAATCGACAAAACCCGCTTTGCCATTTCGACCGAGGAAACGCGGTATTATCTGAATGGCATTTACCTGCACGTCTCGGAAAACGGGGACAGCACACTTCGGGCGGTTGCGACCGACGGCCACCGGTTGGCGCGGATGGAGATTCCCTTGCCCGACGGGGCCAAAGGCATGCCCGGGGTCATTGTGCCGCGCAAGACAGTGAACGAGCTAAGAAAATTAATCGACGAGTTTGACGGCGACGTCAGCGTTGCCCTGTCCGAGACCAAAATCCAGTTTTCCTTTGATGGCGCGGTCCTTACCTCGAAGCTGATCGACGGCACCTTCCCGGACTATTCACGGGTCATTCCACTCGGCAACGACAAAATCCTCGAAGTCGACTGTCACATGTTTGCGGAGGCTGTCGACCGGGTTTCGACGATTTCGAGCGATCGAACGCGGTCGGTCAAACTGAACCTCGAGGCTGATAAGTTGGTGCTGACCGTCAACAGCCCTGAAAACGGCACGGCGCGCGAAGAGGTGGCGGCCCAGTACGCCGCCGAAGCCATGGAGATCGGGTTTAACGCGCGCTATCTCCTGGATATTCTTGGACAGGTCGAGGGCGATACGATGCACGCCAAGCTGGCCGATCCTTCATCGCCAACCGTGATTCAAGACAGCGCCGACCCAGCGGCGCTTTATGTTTTAATGCCGATGCGGGTCTAGGGAGCAGCGCGCTTGGCGATCACTCAAGAGCGATCCGGATGTTTCGTGACCCGGCAGGACAGAACAACGCAAACCCCCTCCCCCAACCGAGCGAAGTGCTGCCTTGCTTTGCGTCGGCTGTCACTCTCTCATTTCCGGAATTACCGAAGCTTTCGGCTTGATCTGGAGCCTGGGGCGCCGCCGATCGCAGTCCTTTTGGGGCCCAACGGATCCGGCAAGACAAACTTTCTAGAGGCCATCTCCTATCTGGCTCCGGGCCGCGGACTACGGGGCGCGCGGCTGGCCGACGTCACCTATATGGAAGAGCCGATCCCGTGGGCGGTCGCGGCGACCCTGGCTACACCGCGTGGCTTGGTTGAGGTGGGGACCGGACTGACACCGCCGCCACCGCCGATTCGGGGCCATAGGCTCGCCGAGGCAGCTTCGGGCGCCGCAGAGGGGCCGGCCTCAAACCCCGTGGTCGCCGTCCGGCGCCAGGTTCGAATCGACGGCGTTTTCGCTTCGGGGCCGGCAGCGCTCGGCGAGCATGTCTCAGTCGCCTGGCTGACGCCGAAGATGGACCGTCTGTTCAAAGAGGCGGCAAGCGGCAGGCGGCGTTTTTTTGACCGGCTGGTTTTGGGACTGCACCCGGATCACGGAAAACATCTGGCCGCCCATGAGCGGACGATGCGCGAACGCCTGCGGTTGTTAACCCAACGCCAGCGGTTGGCCGAGCCCAATTGGCTGACTGCCCTGGAAAGAAAAATTTCGGAAAGTGGTGTGGCCATTGCTGCGGCCCGCATCGACACGCTGATGCATCTGCAGGAGCAGATCGACAAGAGCGCCGAGGGGGCCTTTCCAAAGGCGGATCTGAAACTTGTGGGCTTGCTGGAGGAGTGGCTTGTCGACCGCCCGGCTATTGAGGTGGAGGACGCCTTCGCTGTCCGTCTTCACGAAACCCGTCCTTTGGATGGCGAGATCGGCCGCCAGTCCGCCGGCATCCACCGCAGCGATCTTGAGGTTCATCACCGGAAGAAATCCATCCCGGCGGCGCTGTGTTCGACCGGCGAGCAAAAGGCGCTACTGATCAATATGGTGTTGGCCGATGCGCGTATGCAGTACCAGCTCCGGGGCGCCGGGCCGATTCTTCTCTTGGATGAAGTAGCGGCCCATCTTGACGAGATGCGCCGCCGCTCCTTGTTCGGGGAATTGCTGTCATTAAACAGCCAGATCTGGCTGACCGGAACCGATGCCGGACTGTTCCAGGCGCTCGATGGGCGGGCGGCGTTTTATGGCGCCGGCGAAAACAAATTGGCGCCGTTGGCGTCCGGTTCACAGGCCTAGGGGACAGAAATGGGCAAAAAGAAGGGCAAGAAAAGCGACCTCAAGAACAGTGAATACGGTGCCGAATCGATAAAGGTGCTCAAGGGCCTGGATGCCGTGCGCAAACGGCCGGGCATGTATATCGGCGATACCGAGGACGGCTCGGGTCTGCATCATATGGTCTTTGAGGTGACCGATAATTCCATCGACGAAGCGCTGGGCGGCTTCTGCGACGACATCCAAGTGCGCCTAAACCCCGACGGTTCGGTGACCGTGATCGACAACGGTAGGGGTATTCCGACCGACATCCACAAAGGAGAAGGGGTCTCGGCTGCCGAGGTGATCATGACCCATTTGCACGCCGGCGGTAAGTTCGACCAAAACTCTTACCAGGTCTCGGGCGGCCTGCACGGGGTCGGTGTATCCGTCGTCAACGCCTTGTCCGAATGGCTTGAGTTGAAGATCTGGCGGGATGGCGAAGAACATTTCATGCGTTTCCGCAATGGCGATCCCGAAAAAAAGCTCAAGGTGGCCAAAAAAGGTGTCGAGCAAACCGGGACCGAAATCACCTTTTTGCCCTCGCCGCGCACCTTTGGCGACGTGGAGTTCGATTACGACACGCTTGAACACAGATTCCGGGAACTGGCCTTCTTAAACTCCGGCGTCAAGATCACCCTGCACGATGACAGGCACGTCGAAAAGCGAACCAGCAAGCTGCACTACAAGGGCGGCATTACGGCATTTGTCAAATATCTGGACCGCAACAAAAGCTCTGTCACGGCGGAGCCGATCACCATAATCGGCGAGCGAGACGGGGTTCAGATCGAATTGGCCCAGCAATGGAACGACAGCTACCACGAGAATGTACGTTGCTTTACCAACAATATCCCGCAGCGCGATGGGGGCACCCATCTGGCGGCGTTTCGGGCCGCTCTGACGCGCACGATCAACAATTATGTGGCCAAGAGCGGGATGGCCAAAAAAGATAAAATTGCGATCGCCGGCGATGACGCGCGTGAAGGACTGACCGCCGTATTGTCGATCAAGGTGATCGACCCCAAATTTTCCAGCCAGACCAAAGACAAGTTGGTCTCGTCCGAAGTGCGCCCGGCGGTCGAGGGTATCATCGGGCAGGAACTCGGGCACTGGTTCGAGGAGCATCCAGGCGAGGCCAGG
Organism: Pseudomonadota bacterium; assembly: GCA_022566895.1. Lineage (GTDB taxonomy): Bacteria > Pseudomonadota > Alphaproteobacteria > Sphingomonadales > SMXR01 > JADFIA01. Next base: position 49,513 of record JADFIA010000002.1, on the reverse strand, counting down.
CAGATCATCCAGAAAATTGTCGACGCCTCGGTCGCCCGCGAGGCGGCCCGCAAGGCCCGTGAGCTGACGCGGCGCAAGGGCGCGCTCGATATTTCGAACCTGCCGGGCAAACTGGCCGATTGCCAGGAGCGCGACCCGGCCAAATCGGAGCTGTTTATCGTCGAGGGCGATTCAGCCGGCGGCTCCGCCAAACAGGGCCGTAGCCGGGCCTACCAGGCGATCCTGCCACTGCGCGGTAAGATACTGAACGTCGAGAAGGCCCGTTTTGATCGCATGCTGGCCTCTAATGAAATCGGCACCTTGATCACCGCTCTCGGCACCGGCATCGGCCGCGACGATTTCGATGTCGAAAAGCTCCGGTATCACAAGATCATCATCATGACCGACGCCGATGTAGACGGGGCGCATATTCGCACGCTTCTCCTCACCTTCTTTTATCGCCAGATGCCAGAACTCGTCGAATTCGGCCACCTCTATGTCGCCCAACCGCCCTTGTACAAGGTCTCCAGGGGCCGCTCGGAAGTTTATTTGAAGGACGATGCGGCGCTTGATACCTACCTGATCGACAGCGGCCTGACCGACGCCGTACTTGAAGAAGCTGGGGGTGCCCAGCATGCCGGCCCCGAACTGCGTGAGCTGGTCGAAAAGGCGCGGCGCATCCGCCGCTTCATCGAAGCGCTTCCGGTCCGCTACGACCGGACGCTGGTCGAGGATCTGGCGCTCGCTGGCGGACTTAAAATATCTATCGCTGACAAGGCGGACGAAGCGATAAAAATAGGCCGCCTGGTGGCCAAGACACGCAATGCCACCGCCCAGAGCGAGGATGAGGGCGGCTGGAAGGCCGAAACTCCTGACGGCGACGGTTACCGCTTTAGCCACACCGTGCGCGGGGTGACGGATGTGCACGATGTGGATATCGCGCTGGTGCGAAGCGCCGAAGCGCGACAGCTTGCAAAACTGACCGCCAAGGGCTCGCAATTGTTCGTCAAGTCGGCAACCCTTATTCGGAGCGACGACAAAATCCCTATCCGCCGCCCGACCGAATTATTGGAAGCTGTCCTCAATCTCGGCCGCCACCGCTTGACGATTCAACGTTACAAAGGCCTTGGTGAGATGAATCCCGGCCAACTTTGGGAGACAACGCTCGATCCGCAATCACGCACACTTTTAAGAGTCAGAGTGGCGCACGCGGATACGGCCGACGAGATTTTCTCCAAACTCATGGGCGACGTGGTCGAGGAGCGGCGTGAGTTTATTCAGTCCAATGCACTCAGAGTCGCCAACCTAGACGTCTGAGGCGCCATGCAACGGCATATCAATTATGGTCCTGACGGCGCGGTAAAGAGTTTCTTCTACTGGCTGGCGGTGGTTGGCGTGTGGCTGGTTATCGCTTCCATCGTGGCGATTGCCTGGTTAGCGCGCGATCTGCCGGATCTTGAGACCCTGCCGCCGCCAGGCCTCAATGATCGCCTTGAGGTGCAGTTCGAGGACGGTGAGATTGTCGCCACTTACGGGGCCATCTACGGCCAGTGGCTGGACTACCAACGGATTCCCAAAACCATGATCGAGGCGCTGGTGGCGATCGAGGATCGTCGCTTCTTCGAGCATGGGGCAATCGATGTCCGCGGAATCTTGAGGGCCTTCCTGTCTAACCTGAGATCCGGCAGCTTCGCTCAGGGCGGCAGCACCTTGACCCAGCAGTTGGCTAAAAACATTTTCTTGACCCGGGAACGGACGCTGACCCGCAAGGTCAAGGAGTTGCTGCTGGCCAGCTGGCTAGAGGGCAATCTGGGCAAAGAAGACATTCTCACAATCTACTTGAACCGGGTCTATTTCGGCTCCGGCGCCTACGGTCTCGACGCTGCGTCGCGCAACTATTTTGGCCATTCCGCCCGGCGCCTGTCGATCGCCGAGGCGGCGATGCTGGCCGGGCTTTTAAAGGCCCCCTCGCGCCTGGCCCCGACTCGCAATCTGCTCGAGGCTCGGGCCCGCGGCAGGATCGTTTTGGCAGCCATGCGCCGCCAAGGCATGATCAGCGACGCAGAGGAGGCGCAGGCCGAGGCAGCGCCGCCCATAATCGAGGCGGCGGGACGGGGTGGGAACCGGCGATATTTCACCGACTGGGTTGCAGCCCGGGCGCGGGCGTTTGTTGACCATCCGGGCCAGCCCCTCGTGGTGGTCAGCAGCCTCAGCCGCCCGATGCAGCTGGCGGCCGAGAAAGCCGTGGCCGCAGGGCTGGATGGCGAAGGGCAGCGGAGACAGGCAAGCCAGGCAGCGCTGGTGGCTCTGACCACCGATGGCGCGGTCAAGGCGATGGTCGGCGGACGATCCTATCAGTCAAGCCAGTTTAACCGGGCGATCTCGGCCCGCCGACAGCCCGGCTCGGCGTTCAAGCTATTTGTTTATCTGGCGGCGCTTGAGGCCGGGTGGAAGCCGCAAGAAACCCTGCCCGACGCCGCTATCGACATCGACGGCTGGTCGCCCAGGAACTTTGACGGAAAATTCCGTGGCAAAGTCACTTTGCTTGAGGCCTTTGCCCAGTCCATCAATACGATTTCCGTACGGCTCTCCGAGCAGGTCGGTCGGAGCCAGGTTGTGGCGGCGGGCCGCCGCCTAGGCCTGGGCGAAATGAGCGCCGAACATCCGAGTCTGGCTCTGGGTACGGCCGGGGTTTCGCTGCTGGAACTGACAGGCGCCTACGCTGTGATCGCCGGCGGTGGCTATGAGGTGAAGCCCTTTGCAATTCTGGAAATTCGCAGTGCTGATGGCGAGTTGCTCTATCGCCGCCCTAACTCCCCGCGCTCGCGAATCGTCAAGCGCAAGATAGTGACCCGAATGACGCAGCTGCTTGAAGAGGTGGTGGTCTCAGGGACCGGCCGGGCGGCACGAATCGGACGCCCGGCCGGCGGCAAGACAGGCACCAGCCAGGACTTTCGGGATGCTTGGTTTCTCGGGTTTTCGAGCGACCTGGTGACCGGGGTGTGGATCGGCAACGACGACAATCGGCCGATGAATGGCGTTACCGGCGGCGGCCTACCGGCGCGCATTTGGGCCGCCTTCATGAGGCCGGCGCATAAGGGTCTGCCGCCGCGGCCACTGCTTGCTGACAGCAGCCCCGAGTAGCCTCAGGTCTCGGACCCTTCCTTCGGGGCCACCAGATGATGGGTCAGAGGCCCGGCCTGGCGTTCCGAAACGGCCCGGCCTCTTATCGAAATACCGGCTTTGACAACGCTTTCCGGCCGGCCGGAGATCAAAGGGTGCCAGTCTGCCAAATCCTTGCCTTCCGCCAAAAGCCGGTAGGCACAGGTGTCCGGCATCCAGGACAGCATATGCACGTTTTCGGGGTTCAGGACCGCGCAGTCGGGCACGTAGCGCTGGCGCTCCTTGTATTTTGTGCAGCGAAGAGATCTCAGATCGAGAAGACGACAGGCGACATTCGTATAAAAGACCTCGCCCGTATCTTCGTCCTCAATCTTGTGAAGGCAGCATCTGCCGCAGCCGTCGCAAAGCGACTCCCACTCCTGGCGGCTCATTTCTTCCAACGACTTGAGCTTCCAGAAGGCGTCCGGATTACTGGTCGTCACTGAAATCCACCTCTTGCAACAGTCTGGAAAGCTCGTTGGCCATGACCTCCGGTGAATCGAGGGACGAAAAGAAGGAGATGAATTTACCGTCGGGCCCCATCACATAGATGTTGTTGGAGTGATTCATGAGGTAATCCGCCCCTTCCTCGCCCGGCACCTTGGCGTAATAGACCTTATAGGCCGCCGCGATCGTCGCAATCTGGGCATGACTGCCGGTCAGACCCATCAGCCGTGGATGAAAGGCGCTAACGAATTTGTTCAAAATCCGCGGACTGTCACGCGCCGGATCAATGGTCACAAAAAGCGCCCGTATGAGTGACATGTCGGCCCCGCGCCCTTCAAGAATATCCAGAGCGGCGGAAAGCCGCGCCATATCAAGCGGACAGACATCGGGACAAAAGGTGAAGCCGAAATAGACCAGCATCAGGCGGCCACGAAAATCGGAATCGATAACTAGGGCCCCATGATGATTGACCAGCTGAAACGGCCCACCGATCAGTGCCTCACCGCTGGACCGAACGATCTGGACCGGCTCGTACCGTGACGGGTTAAAGTGAAACCAGACACCCATCGCAGCAATGACCACCAGCCCAATACCCAAGCCTCGAAGCAAACTCCTCAACCGTAGTCTCATTATTGCCTCCGAGTGCTGAAGCTCATTTTTATGGCGAATTGCCTTCGCCGCACACAAAGCTTATAAAGGCATTCGCTCTTGCCTGTCGATTGTCACCTGCAAGACACGTGTTGAATTTGGAGCGCTGCCATGCGTTTTCTTCGTTTTTTTGTCACCGGAATGGTCTTGGGCGTGATCGGCCTGAACGGCTTGGAAATTCGCGAGGCGGCAGCTCAGTTTTCCCACAGCTGGGAATTCCTAAAGGCGGTTGAAGATGACGATCGCAAGGAACTCCGCCAACGCGAGAGAAAAGGGGCCAACGTAAACGCCAAAAACGGCGACGGCCTGCCAGCCATGATCATTGCGGCCGAACATGGAAATGTAGGCCTGATGAAGTTCATTCTTGAGCTTGGTGTTAACGTCGACGGCCGGGCTGAGGACCGGCGTGACACGGCGCTGATGCGGCGGGCGGAAATCGGCGATATGGAAACGGTGCGCTTTCTGGTCACCAGCGGCGCCGACGTAAACCTGAAGGACAGAGGTGGCGAGAATGCTCTGATGAAGGCGACTCGGGCCCGCAAGCGCCGGATCGTCGAATTTCTGATCGCTTCGGGTGCCGATGTCAAAGATACCGATTACACGGGCCGCACGGCCCTCAATTACGCCGAAGAGGCGCGGGCCCGGAGCATTATGAAACTGCTTCGAAAAGCGGAATCTTCAAGCTGATCGTTCCAATTTTCCATACCCGATCACGTTCTTAATCTTCACTTTCGTCCGCCGGCCCGATTTTGAAGGGACCGTTCAGGGCACGGCCCAGGCGGTCCGCGGCCAGCCGGGCAAAACGCAGGGTCTCACCGCGCCGCCGCGCCGGGACGATCTTGCGCAAGGGGGCCTCACGTAAAACATCGCCGCCAAACTGGTCGGCTACGATGATCCCGGTCTGATCGGGCAGGCTTGACGGTTCGTCCAGAAGGGTCAGCGGAAACTCTGGATCGACGGCAAAGAAAAAACGGTCGCAATAGTCAAGATACTGCTGCCACTTGCGGTCGCTTCGAAAATCGGCGCGCGACGATTTTACCTCGACAATCGTGATGTTCCCGGACCGATCAAGGCCGGCGATATCGGCCCGGCGGCCGTTTCCGAGCGGAAACTCGTCGATCACACTGATACCCAAGGAGTGAAGGACCCGTATGGCGCCCAAAGTGATGCGCCGCGTGGCCAACGCTTCCATCGCCGGCGGTTCGGGCATAAGCGAATCTCCGGAAAATACTTCGAGATTGGTCTTCGAATCCGGCCTCAATCAGCCGCCAAATCGCCGATCTCGTGGTTGACCATTTGGCCAAGCGAGGCGACCAAAGCCTGTTCGCGCTCGCCGCCCGGCCCCTTGATGCCATCCTTTAGGATCAGGTCCATGGCTTCCAAATGGGCCTCGATAATCTCGAAGATCAATGGCGTGCCGTCGGGCAGGCTTCGAAGGTATAGGCACAAAGAGGTGCCGAAATCGGTCATCAGAGGAAAGCCGAAGCTTCCGCCCATGCCTTTGATGTCGTGGGCGATGCGGTGCAAATCCTGGCGCAGCTTGTCGATATCCGTTTCGGCACGCTCACGGCCGGCCACAAGCTCTTTAAACCGCTCGAGCGCCTGCTGGGTCCAGCCCACGTAGGTATCGCTTAATTCCGCGCCCGGATCACTCAACGATCGGTTCCCCTTATATCATCCAAAGCCGCGGCTTTTCATGGCCGCCGCATCAACCGGGATGGTAGGAGGAAAAGGGGGCGCTTGCAACGCCATGTGAAGGCTCGGCAGTCGAGAGTGTTTAACTGGCCTCACGGTAAAATAGGTGTTGGCCATGGGCTGCGGTTTTCATCATCGCTGAGCGCCAGCTCGGGTCGGCGTAGGTGGCGTGATAGTGGGTGGCCCGACCGCTCAGGTCGCGCCACTGGCCGGCCAGAGCGATCTGGCTGATCCGCTTGGCGATCTCCCAGGCCCGGCGCTCGCGGGGCGTATCCGAACGGCCGTCGCAGGCAAAGGAAAATTGACAGCGGTGCCGCAGCCGCTCGTTCTGGAACACGACGCCGCAGATGCTCGAGGGATAGCGCCGGTTCGCGACCCGGTTCAGGACCACTTGGGCGACCGCGAGCTGACCCTCCAGGGTCTCGCTGCGGGCCTCAAAGTAGACCGCCTGGGCCAAACAGCGCTGGGCATCGGAAAGCTGCCCCTCGCCAATCGTTGCCGAGGCCCGCACAAGGCTCTCAAGGCTTGAGGTTCGCGCCACCGCCTGGTCAAAGGAGACCACCGCGACGATGTCCTCTAGCGACAGCAAGAAATCATCCTGAGGCGCGGCATCGCCCCGATCCGCCAAGGCCAAAGGCAAGAAAAGAGCAAGGCCGGCAAATAAGCCGAAGATTCGGTTCACAGGTTTTTCCTCCAAATCCACGAAATGGGGCAAATCCACGAAATGGGGACACAAGGCCCCCAATCGCGGCTCTAGATAGGGTGCAAATTCCAGAAGTCAAGGGGCTTTTGACGAAGCGAACGAAGGCTGCGCCGTGGGCCGGCCCGGGCACCGAATATTGCCCCAGGGGCCGCCAAATGATTCATTTTCTTTCGTGCGGCTAGGGCCTTGCCCTCGGGCAAAAAAACCGCGATATAGGAATCGCCATTGGCGAATCGACGCCCGAATCACTCCAATTCCGAAGGAAATCCCGTGGACCCCTTTGAAATCGCCCGTCTGCAGCAATATCTGCGCGAGACCTTTTCCAACAACCAGATCAAGGTCCAGGCCCGGGCCAATGTCGACGATTCAGTCGAGATGCTTATGGGCGACGAGTTTATGGGCGTGATTTACAAGGACGAGGACGAAGGCGAGATTTCCTACGCCCTCCAGATCTCGATCCTCGAGATGGACCTGCCGCGCGATTAGGGCGGGAAACAAGAATCGAGCTAGGCGATAAACGTTAGCGTATCGGCATCAACTTCCGGTCTGGAAATTATTGTCGGGAGATCCGCGTCCTTCAAATTAGCCGCCTCCAACACTATTTTGCCTTGCTTCAGTGCGTGCCCAATCGATTGGCCAGCGGCAATCGCTGAGTAGAATTGCTCAGAGAATAGGCATGCCGCCAAATCGCTGATGCTGCTGGACATTGCTACAACAGCCGAGACTGTCTCCAGGAATACCTCGGCGCCGTCCGTCGTATTACAAGCGTTAAAAACCAAAAGCACCGGAGGCTCAATGGTCGCTGAAACAACTTTATTTATTTTCTCGAAATCAAGCTCGATGCCTTCATCATCTGCTGCTGTTTCATTATCAAATAGGAAAACCTCGTCACCACCGTGTCCGGAAAAGTGGATTATGTTAGGCCTAAAATTATTTAAGGCATCCAACAGGTCGCGCAATTGAGCCGCCGGGAAATAGTGTACGTCCACGAATTCCCTATTTTGGGATCTTTGAATGGCTCGACTTACGTCTCTCGCTTCTAGGTCTGTACGCAAGGAATATTCTTCAATCGGGTTGGTCGTCAAAAACGCGATTCGAATTTTCTTGTTAACCCTTTTTCGACTCCCAGGCACCGCTTTCTGGGCGTTGGCTTGAGCGCTCTTTTTGGTAAAGGAGAACACCTTCCCTTTGCCGATAGCCGGGTTTCTCTTTGTGGCGATGGCCTTTATTTTTGCCGGGTTCTCCACAAGCCGGATTATTTTCTTTTTGTTATGATGAAAAAACTCGATTTGACTGTAAGCCGTTCTGCCATCAATTTTTGTCTGTTCGATTATGCCCGCCTTCCTTAATTCGTTTCCTGCATTAAGCACCTGTTTCTCTGTCAAACCCGTCGTTTTAGAAATCTCCGGCACCGACTTGTCGCGTTTCTTGTGATAATACACAGCGTCAAAAACCGCTCGCCTATACCTAGAACGGCCTATCGCCTGAGCCGCGGCCACAATTTGTTCGGGTGTGTTTGAGAGAGAGTCTGTGACTTTTATCGCGGCCATTCTATTCCGCTTTGTTCTTTGGTTTTCCAAGCACGCCTTTTGGAAACATTTTACTGATCGTTTGCTGGGCTACGCCCAACGTAAGCGCGATTTGGTTTTGAGTGTACCCTCTGTCCAACAACTGCAAAATTGTCAACTTCTTTAGTGCCTCTAGTTCAGATATGATTTTCTTTGAATCCGCCTTATCCATTTAGACTCCCCTTCGTAGGTAAAAAAAATTTCTAGGAACCAGATTTTACGCCCGGTTTCGTGATCCCTTTAGGAATCATGCGGCTCATAGTCGCCTCGCTGATTTTGAGCATTTGAGCGATTTCTTTCTGTTTGGTGCCGCTGCCAACCAGCTGCAATATCAGTAGTTTCTTAATGGCCTCCATCTCTTCAATAAGGGCCTTCGCTTGTGTATCGTTCAATTGCTTTCTCCCGGTCGAACTATTTCTTACCCTTGTTTGCAGAAGTGTTACGGGCCCTGGATAGGGTCACACTGACCGTATTGGCGCTCGTTCCCAAAATTTCTGCAATGTCCTTTGGCGAGACTCCAGCTTTGCCGAGAAACAATATCTTGTCTTTCTGTGAATCGAAGTTGGCGACAGACGTGACCGCCTGAAGCCGGATCAGAACGTCGATCTTGTCCAAGAGGGCTTGTTCCAAGGTGGAATCCTTACTCATTTGCCATCCTTAACCGTAAATAGTTTTCTTCGTCCTCCAAAGGTCGCGCTACAGATTTAGGGAGCCGCCTAACTTTTGCCACAGATAACATCGTCCGAGGGGCATATGCATCTGCTCCCTTCGCGAGTCGCCAACTAAAGATTAGCCCGTCGGCGTTGCGAACACAACAATTTGCGAATCATAGGTTGCGACCCACTACATCCTGTGGGTTCTTTTGATTTGAGGTTTATTGGAAAAAGTGGCGCGCTCGGAGGGATTCGAACCCCCGACCCCTAGATTCGTAGTCTAGTGCTCTATCCAGCTGAGCTACGAGCGCAAAAGGTCTTTCGTCCGGCCCGGAACCTACCCATATTGTCCTTGGGATTCAAGCTTCTCCTTGTAGCCCGCCCGGAGCCTCCGCTACCATGGCCGGGGCGCTGCATATAGGCGCTGTACCGATGCTGCCAAGAGGTGCCTATGCAAAATCCTGCCGCCCGCTTCCTGATCGTCCTCGCGGCTTTGCTTCTGGCCGCCTGCGGCGAGTATGCCAGTGCCGAGTGGCCAGATCTGATCGAGGGTTTCGAATATAAACCTACAGAACCCACAGAGCCGCCGCCGGCCCTAGAGGCGGCGCCAGCCGTGCTGGGCCCGCAAGAGATCGCCAAAGCAGCGGCCGAGGGCCGGGCGCGGCTCCAGGCCTCCAATACCGAGATTGCCGCGCTGATGGCCGAATACGAGGTGGCTCTCGGGCGGCTCGAGGCCCAGTCCGGCGAGGCCGCGGAGCGGGCCTGGCTCAGCGTGCAGCTGGCCCTGAGCCGGGTCTCGCAGGCTGCCGACGGCCTGAGCCTCTTGGCGCTCGATCTGCGGCGGGCCGAAGCCGAAGCTGGCCGAAGCGGCGAAGTGCTGCGCGAACTTCTGGCTGAGGTGGAGGGCCGCAAGGCGGAGCTTGACCAGGTGCTGGCGGCTGAGCGTCAACGGCTCGAAGCGCGGCGACCCGGCTGAGACGGCCGACTCAAAGGCGATAGAGCATGGTTCAGGCCCGCGGTTCGGGACCGCTCGATAACGGTCCGAGGCGCAAGGCGAAGGTGGTGCCCTGGGCGTCGCTCTTCTCGAGCCGGATATCACCGCCGTGGGCCTGCAAGAGCTCGCGGACGATCGCCAGGCCAAGGCCGGTACTGCCCCCGGAGCCGCCCTTAAAAGGCACGAAAAGATGCTCGCGCACCGGCCCTGGTATGCCGGGCCCCGAGTCGGAGACGGTGAGCACAATCTCGCCGGCCGCATCCACCTCGGCGTCAAAACGAATATCTCCCGAGCGCCGCATGGCCTGGACCGAATTGCGGCCCAGATTCAACAGCACCCGAAATATCTGCTCCGGATCTAGATAGGCCACCAAGTCTTCCGGCACTTCGTTCCGCCAGCTCAATTCCTCTATATCTTCAACGCCCAGAGACAGTTCGACCTCCTCAATAAGGTGGTGAAGGCTGACCCGCGTGCGCTCGGGCGGTGGCTCGTCGGCCTTGCCATATTTCAGCGTTCGCTCGCAAAAGCGGATGGCCCGGTCGACCGAGCGGATGAGCCGTGGCAGCGTGGTCTTGACGACCGGATTATCGACCGTCTCCAGGCGATCGAGGGACAATTGCGCCGTCGCCAGGATATTTCGAAGGTCATGGTTCACCTTGCTTACCGCGGCGCCGAGCGCGGCCAGATTGGCGCGCTGTTTGAGCGCTTTGCGAATTTCGTTCTGCAGGCGCGCCAGTTCGCGCTCGACGGTGCCGATCTCGTCCTTGCGCGTGCTCGATAGCCCGATCTCCGGGGCGCCCTCGGGATTCTTGCGAAACTGGTTTATGCTTTTTACGATTCGGCCAATCGGCCGGCTGACCAGAAAAGCCAGCGACAGATAGACCAGGCCGGCGGTGAACAGCGAGACGAGGATCGAGACGCCGAGCACATTCCAGGTAAAGTCCAGCATCTCCTTGTAAAGCGTGGTTTCGGCCAGAACCACTTCGACCCGGTCGTGGCGGGCCGAAATCGTTGGTCCAGACACCTGGATTACGCCCTCGCCGCCCCGCCAAAGGGTCATGATGGCGCCTTTTAGAAGATCAAAGTAGCTGATCTTGTCGAGACCGAAACGCGCGACGAGAGGATAAGGAAAGGGGCGCCGCAGCATCAACTGTCGGGAATCGCCGCGCAACACGATCACCGCAAGAATATCCGCCGAATCGAGGATTTCCTGCTCCAGCATGTCGCTGACTTCCTGACCTGGAATCTCCTCAAACGAGAGGGCGGCCACTTGGGCGGCCATCAATTTCTGTTCGAGAAAACCGCGCCTGAAGTTGGCGATCGAAGGCACATAAATCAGCACCTCGACCACCATCACAAAGCAGATGGTCAAGAAAAGAAGCCGGGCGCTCAAGCTACCACGAGCCAAACGAAACTTCCCCCTATCCGGTTCGCACCCCTTACCCGTGCGATTGCCTGGTTACGAGTCCCCCGTGCCGCCCGTCCGCCTCTAATCTATCCGGATTTCGAAGCCTCGCCAGTAATTTGTTGGGCGGTTTCCATCTGAACCTCCGCGCACAAGGCTGGGCGCGGTTTTGCGACATTCTTTCGCCGACTCTATTGGCCCCTGCCGACCGTTGACTTTGCGGTTGGTCGAAGCTATACACCGCCTTCGAAGAGATACGGCACAACAGCGCTCCGACTTGGAGGGCCGGCGCCGGCGGATAATTCGGAGGAAAGAGTGAAAAGGACATTTCAACCTAGCGTCCTGGTGCGTAAGCGCCGCCACGGCTTCCGGGCCCGTAAGGCGACCGTCGGCGGTCGGCGCGTTCTCAACGCACGCCGCGCCAAGGGCCGCAAAAGGCTTTCCGCCTAAACTCGAGACCACGCCTGTCCGTTGCCAGCCGCGAAAGTCATGTCGATAGAAACATCGGCTTGGGGTCGGTTAGTTGGGGGGCGCACCGCGGAGCGCTCGGCTTGGAAATTCTAAAGAAAAGAAGCGAATTCCTGAGAGTGGCGGCCAGCCGCCGCAAGGCGGTTGAACCAGGCCTGTTGCTGCAGGTTGGCCGCAGAACCGGGAACCAAGTGACTCCGGAGCTGCGCGTCGGCTTTACCGCAAGCCGTAAAGTTGGCAACGCGGTCGAACGCAACCGGGCCAAAAGGCGCTTGCGGTCGCTGGCCAAGAACATTATGGCCCTTGAGGCCGAGCCCGGAAGAGATTATGTCCTTGTTGCACGCCGCGCCATCCTCTCGCGGCCCTATCCGCTGTTGGAACAGGATTTACGGCGGGCATTAAAGACCACAGCGGTGGAGCGGTCGGCATGAGCATTTTGGCGAGGGTTCTTTCAGCGCCCATTCACCTGTACAGAGTGGCGATCTCGCCGCTGTTTCCGAACGCTTGCCGCTATGATCCCAGCTGCAGCGCCTATGCGCTCGAGGCCATGGAGCGGCACGGCGCTCTCAAAGGCTTTTGGCTGGCCGTCAGACGAGTCCTGCGCTGTCAGCCTTGGGGCGGCCATGGATACGACCCGGTCCCCGGGGTTAAAGACAATCGAGCCTCTTGCCGCCACTCAGAGGGGCTCCATGATCACTAGATCCCGGACAGCTTCGTAGGAATAAGAATGGACGACCACAAAAATCTCATCATGGCCATCGTGCTCTCACTTCTGGTGATGCTGGGCTATCAGCAGTTTTTCGTTACGCCAGCCGAGGAAGCCGCCCAGCAGGCCGAACGCGCACAACCCACTTCCGAGGTCCCTCAAGCTCCGCCGTCGGTTGACCAGACACCAACCCTTGCGGGCGCCACACCGGAAGTCCTGCCGCAGGCGACAACATTACCGGCCGAGGAAGTGGAGACGGAAAGTGCAAGATTGCCGATTGCTTCGGCCCGGCTGGAAGGCTCGATCTCGCTGCGCGGCGGCCGCATCGACGATGTTGTGCTGAGCGATTATTACGACAAACTCGGCGAAGACCGGGAGAAGATCGTTCTCCTGAAACGCAAAGCTCGGCCCGACGGCTATTACGCCGAGTTCGGCTGGCAGACGGGCAGCGATTCGGACCTTCAAGTTCCGACCGCAGATACGCTTTGGCAAAGCGAGGCGCGAGTATTGAGCACCGACCAGCCGGTCGAACTCAGGTGGGACAATGGCCACGGGCTCTATTTCACGCGCACCATCGGGGTCGACGAAAACTTCCTATTTACGATTACCGACCGGGTCGAAAACAAGTCCGGCCAGCCGATTGGCCTGGCGCCTTACGGTCTTCTTGTGCGCAAGACGCGGCCCGAGACTACAGGTTTTTTCATCCTCCACGAAGGCCCCCTCGGGGTTCTTGGGGGCGAATTGCAGGAAGTGGACTACAGCGATCTGGAGGACGACGGCAGCTATTCCTATGACTCGGTTGGCGGTTGGCTTGGCATTACCGACAAATACTGGCTGGCCGCTCTGATCCCAGATCCGGCGAGCCACCTCAAAGCCCGATTTGTGTATCGACAGAACGGTCTTGTCGGTCGCTATCAGGCGGATTTCATCGCCAGTGAACTGACCACGGTGCCGGACGGCGGGGCGATTGAGGTGGTCACCCGCCTATTTGCAGGGGCCAAAGAGGTCAGCATCATCGATGCTTATGAAGAAACCTACGGCATCGAGTTGTTTGACCGCACCATCGACTGGGGCTGGTTTTATCTTTTGACCAAACCGATTTTCTGGATGCTGGTTTTTTTCCATGGGCTGGTGGGCAATTTCGGGGTCGCGATCCTGCTTTTGACCATGGTGATCAAGCTCCTCTTCTTCCCCTTGGCCAACAAGCAATATGTGGCCATGAGCCGGATGAAAAAGCTGCAGCCGAAAATGCAGGAGATAAAAAAGCGCTTCGAAGACGACAAGCAGCGGCTGCAGCAGGAGATGATGGCGCTTTACAAAAAAGAAAAGGTCAACCCGGCCGCCGGCTGCCTGCCTATCCTTTTGCAGATTCCGGTCTTTTTCGCCCTTTACAAGACCCTGTTTGTGACCATCGAAATGCGCCAGCAACCCTTCTTCGGCTGGGTCCAGGACCTTTCGGCACCCGACGATCTGACCTTTATTACCGGCTTCGGCCTGTTCCCCTGGGATGCCCCGACGTTCTTGCTGATCGGCGTCTGGCCCATATTTATGGGGCTGACCATGTGGCTGCAGATGCGACTTAATCCGCAATCGCCCGATCCGATTCAGGCGAAGATTTTTGCCTTTATGCCGTTCTTTTTCACCTTTCTTCTGGCCTCGTTCCCGGTCGGCCTGGTGATCTACTGGACCTGGAACAATATCCTCTCGATTACCCAGCAGTGGGTCATCATGCGCCGCATGGGCGTCAGCGTGAGCAATGAGTAGGGCGCCGGAAGGAATCAACTTCTCTGCCTCTGAAATTGAAGCTGCCCGTAAGCTTTTTGCTGGACCAGTGGCGTTTCTCCTCGGCGCGGCCGGCCTCGACCAATTGCCGCCGCCGGATGTGCCCGAAGTGGCCTTCGCCGGCCGCTCGAACGTCGGCAAGTCCAGCCTGCTGAACGCCCTCGTGGGTCGTCGGGCGCTGGCCCGCACCTCGAACACTCCCGGCCGCACCCGCCAGGTCAATTTTTTTGGACTGGGTCCGCAGGCGGCGCCTTTTTTGTATCTGGCCGACCTGCCCGGTTATGGATACGCACGGGCTGCCAAATCGGAAATTGCCGCCTGGACGGCCCTTGTGGAAGCCTATTTGAAAGGCCGGCCGAATCTGCGTCGGGTCATGCTGCTGATCGACGCCCGCCACCGCATCAAGCCCAGTGATCTCAGGATCATGAAGATGCTCGATGCGGCCGCGGTTAATTATCAGATCGTGCTCACCAAGATCGACAAACTCAAGGCGGCAGATCATCATGGGGCTGCAAAGTGGGCCCTCGAGGATAGCAAGTCCATGATTGCGCGGCACCCGGAGATTCTGGCCACCAGTGCGATAAAGGGTTGGGGTATTGAGGAACTGCGAGCCACGGTGGCGGCGCTGGCGGCGGGATAAAGAGATCGGTCATGGATGTGCGGGCAATCGGTAGAGCGGGACTTTCGGGCCACAGCACTACCCTGAGGGCGGCCGATGTCCATCACTGGATCCTGGATCTCGACAATACGCTCTATCCGGAAGCGACTAATCTTTTCCTGCGGGTTGGCGAGCGGATGACAACCTTCATCTCCAACCTTCTGGCGGTCGAACTCGAGGAGGCCTACGAGATTCAGAAAAAATATCTTGTCGAGTACGGCGCCACCTTGCGCGGCTTGATGGAGCACCACGACGTGGAGCCCCATGATTTTTTGGATTATGTCCACGATGTGAACATCGATGTGATTCCACCCGACCCGCATCTGGTCGACAGCCTGAGGCGGCTGCCCGGGGCCAAATATGTCTTTACGAACGGCACACGCGCCCATGCCGAAGCGGTCTTGGAGCGCCTCGGGGCAGTCGGTGAGATCAGCGGCATCTTCGATATTGAAGCTGCTGATTTCGTGCCCAAACCGGCCCCGCAGACCTATGCCGCCCTGGTCGGTCACTTCGATATCGAAACAGACAGAGCGGTGATGGTTGAGGACATGGTGCGCAACCTCAAGCCGGCTCACGACCTGGGTATGACCACGGTGTGGCTGAATACCGGCGGACAATGGGGCAAGGTCGGTTATGATGCAACGCATGTCGATATCGAGATCGACGACCTGACGGCCTGGCTAAATGGTCTTGTGGCCGCACTCGATGATCCGGACGGTGCGATATGAGTTGGACGGATGCCAAAGACATCATCTCGGGGGCTTGGGAGGCCAGCGACGAGCGCTCCCTTTCGCACAAGGACGCGGTGCCGGAAGCGATCGAACGGGTACTGGCGGCGCTCGATACCGGGGAGCTGCGGGTCGCAGAGAAATCTGGCGACAACTGGATGGTCCATGACTGGATCAAAAAGGCGATCCTGATATCCTTCAGGCTCGCCGATTCCCGGCTGATCCAAGGCGGACCGGGACTTAAGGGCACATGGTTCGACAAGGTCCCTTCAAAATTTCAAACTTGGGGAGAGGACGAGTTCAAAAAGGCGGGCTTTCGGGTGGTGCCGGGCGCCCTGGTGCGGCGCTCGGCATATATTGCTCCCGGGGCCGTCCTGATGCCCTGCTTTATCAATGTCGGGGCGCGGGTCGGTGTGGATACGATGGTCGACAGCTGGGCCACCGTTGGCTCGTGTGCGCAAGTTGGCGATCGCGTGCATATCTCCGGCGGTGTCGGGATTGGCGGTGTCCTCGAGCCGGTGCAGGCGCGGCCGGTGATCATCGAGGACGACTGTTTTATCGGCGCCCGCTCGGAAATCGCGGAAGGCGTCATCGTAGAGACGGGCGCGGTTCTCTCCATGGGTGTTTACCTTTCCCAATCGACGGTCATTTACGACCGCCAGACCGGCCAACGCTTTAAAGGGCGTGTGCCCGCCGGGTCGGTGGTAGTGCCAGGCACTCTGCCGGGACGACCGCGCGACGACGGCAAACCTGTGCCGGCGCTTGCGGCGGCGATTATCGTCAAGAAAGTTGACGCGCGCACGCGCTCCAAAACCTCGATCAACAAACTGTTGCGCCAAGCCATGGCGGACCCGGGCACATGACATCCGGTACCACCCCGAGCCACGCCGTGGCCCTGGCCCGGGAGCTTGTGTGCTGCCCCTCGGTGACGCCCGAGACCTCAGCCGCGTTCGACGCTTTGGCGGTGCGGCTTCAGGCTTCCGGTTTTCGATGCTGGCGCCTGCCTTTCGGGATCGATTCGGATGCACCTGCGGACAATCTTTATGCCCGGATCGGCAAGGCGGAACCCAATCTCTGTTTTGCCGGGCACCTCGATGTGGTGCCGATTGGCGATGAGACGGCCTGGAGCCGGCCACCCTTTGCCGGCGACATAGAGGACGGGTGTCTGTGGGGTCGCGGGGCCTCTGACATGAAAGGCGCGATCGCCGCCTTTGTGGTGGCGGCCGAGGATCACCTCAGGGCGGCGGGCGGAATTCGAAACGGCTCAATCTCGCTTTTGATTACCGGCGACGAGGAGGGTCCGGCCAAGAATGGCACGATCAAGGTCCTGGACTGGCTGCGCCAGCGCGGCGAGCAAATCGAAGGCTGCCTTGTCGGTGAGCCGACAAACCCCGAGCAGGTGGGGCAGACGGTCAAGATCGGCCGCCGCGGCAGCCTCAATGTAAGGCTCACCGTTTCGGGACAACAAGGGCATGTGGCTTACCCGCACCGGGCCGACAATTCGGTACCTAAGTTGTTGCAGCTGCTGGCGGCTCTGCCGCTTGGTCCTTTCGACGATGGCAATGAGTTTTTTGAACCCTCGAACCTCGAGGTCACCAGCCTGGAGACCGATGTCAACGCCTTTAACGTTATCCCGGGGGGCGCCGAGGCGATGTTTAACGTGCGTTTCAATACGCTGCACACGGGCGAGGAGGTGATCGCCAGCCTCAGGACAGCCTGCGAGAAAACGGGGCTGGCGCACGAGCTGGACTTTGCGCTAAAGGGCGAACCCTTCATTACGGCGCCCGGCCCCCTGAGCGAAGCGCTGGAAAAGGCCATCCACGAAGAGATCGGCAGCCGGCCGGAATTGGCCACCGGCGGCGGCACTTCGGACGCCCGCTATATCAAGGATTATTGCCCGGTCGTCGAATTTGGCTTGGTCAGCAAGACAATCCATGCGGTGGACGAATATGCCCTTACTGAAGACATCGACGCATTAAAGCGAATCTACGGCCGCTTGATTGCGCTGATGCTCGATGGATCTGCGGCGTGAGTCTGGCCGAGCATATGGCGCGGGGCCTGTTCGTGGGCTGGCAGTTTCTGCGGTTCGATCCTGGAGCGCTTAATTTTCTGGAAAGCGGCGGCCGCTCGACGTTGCGGTCGTTTTCGGCGCTTCTGTTCACGCTGCCCATATACGCCTTGTCGATCTATCTGGTCGGGTTGGATACGAGCCTGCCGCGCTTTGCGGCGACGCCGACGCCGGCCCTTCTGGCGGGCCATATTCTGGTTTATCCCGTCTTTGCGCTGGCCATGTTCTATTTGGCGAAATTCTTGCACCGGTCGGTCAATTTCACGCGGTTTCTAAGCGCCTATAACTGGTCGCGAGTTTATGCCTTTGCGCTTCTCTTGCCCGTTGAGGCGCTGATCAGCTTGCGCTTGACGCCCGCCTGGGCGGACAATGGCCTTTTGACGCTGACCGCGATTTTCATTCTGATTTACCAGGGCAACGTTGCCGGCCGCGCCTTGGGCGTTTTCTGGTTTCACGCCGGTTTGATAGCGCTATTCGACTGGGTGCTGATCTTGCTGGTGGAACGCTCGCTGGTAAATCTGATGGTGCCGGTTCAATAATCGACCCTTGAAAGATAAAGCCCGTGCGGCGGCGCATTGAACCCAAGGGCCTTGCGGTCGCAGGCCTTGAGGGAATCCTTAAGATTCACCACCGTCCATTTGCCTTGGCCGACGAGCTTCAGGGATCCGACCATCGAGCGGACCTGGTGGTGCAGGAACGAACGGGCGCTGAGCGAAAACCAGATTTCTTCGCCGCGTGTCACCACATCGAATTTGTCAAGCGTTTTGACCGGCGATTTAGCCTGACACTGGGACGAGCGGAAGGTTGTAAAATCATGCTTACCCACGAGCAGCTGGGCGGCTTCGTGCATTTCTGGCACCTCGAGCGGCCTGGCCACATGCCAGACCCGCCCCCTTTCGATCGCCGGCGGAGCCTCCCGGTTGAGAATCCGGTAAAGATAGTGCCGCTGGGTGGCCATAAAGCGGGCTGAAAAATCGCCGGGCACCTTTTCGGCCGAGAGTACCGAAATCGACAGTTCGCGAAGATGCGCGTTCAAAGCGCTGACGATCTTCCGGGGCTCAATCCCCATCGCCAGATCGAAATGGGCCACCTGCCCTAAGGCATGGACCCCGGCGTCGGTACGGCCGGCCCCGGTGACCCGTTGCTCCTCGCCCGAAAAGCTGCGAATGGCAACTTCAAGAGCAGTCTGTATCGACGGCCCGTTGTTCTGGGCCTGCCAGCCGACGAAATCGGCGCCGTCATATTCGACCGTGATTTTTATCCGGCTTGCCTTCATTTCACAGAACTTTGGTTCCGGCCGCGATCGGGAAGCCACGCAGCAAGGTGGCCGCATTCATCTCATCCCTGCCCGGTCGCTGGGCTCGTGTAATCTGCAAGGCGCCTTGGCCACAGGCCACGGTGAGTTTGTTGTCAAGGACTTCACCGGGCTCTCCTCTGAGGTTGCTTGGGGTGCCTTCGAGGATTCTCAGGCGCTCGCCCGCCACCTCGCACCAGGCGCCGGGCCGGGGGCTCAAGGCACGGACCTGGCGACTGACCGTTTCGCTGCTGCGGCGCCAGTCAATATGCGCTTCGGCCTTATCAATTTTATGAGCATAAATCGCTCCCTCGGAATCCTGCGGGACGGCGACCGCTTTTCCGGTTTCGAGGTCGGCCAGGACGCAGGCTGCGGACCTGGCGCCGAGCGCCGCCAGGCGATCGTGCAGGGAACCATAATTTTCACCCTCGGATATGGTGATTGCCTGCTTTAGAAAGATCGGCCCGGTATCGAGACCCTCGTCCATCTGCATGATTGAAACGCCGCTCTCGCTATCTCCCGCCATGATCGCCCGCTGGATCGGCGCGGCGCCGCGCCAGCGGGGCAAAAGCGAGGCGTGAATGTTAATGCAGCCGTAGCGCGGCCCGTCGAGAAGTGCCCCGGGCAGCAGAAGACCATAGGCCACCACCAGAGCCACATCTGCTTTCAAGGCGGCAAAGGCCTCCTGTTCCCGGTCCCCCGAAAGGCTGACCGGGGTCCTGATCTTGAGACCCTTTGCCTCGGCCCGGAGCTGGATCGGGCTCGGTTGTTCCTTCTGGTGCCGCTTGGCCGGCCGCGGCGGCTGGGTATAAACAGCGATCACTTGGTGACCGGCCTCGATTATCGCGTCGAACGCCGATACAGCGAAGTTGGGGGTGCCCATGAATACCAACCGGAGCATTGCTCTTTCCCCTTCGATTACGGTTGCTGTTTGCCAGGGACGCCTATTCGGCCGCCTTCAATTTCTTGGCTTTAGCCAGTTTTCGCAAGATCATATCGCGTTTGAGGCTCGAAAGATGATCGACAAACAAAATACCTTCCAGATGATCACATTCATGCTGGATGCAGGTGGAGAGAAGATCGGAAGCCTCGAGCGTATGCCGATTGCCGTCGTAGTCGAGATACTCGACCCGGCAAGCAGCCGGGCGCTCCACTTCGGCATAATATTCCGGTAGCGACAGGCAGCCCTCGTTGTAGATGGCCAGCTCATTACTGGTCCAAACGATCTGCGGATTGACAAAATAGCGGAGATCCGACTCTTCCTCATCGCTCGAGATGTCCAAAACCAAGACCCGCTTCGGCACCCCGACCTGGATCGCCGCCAAGCCGATGCCCGGTGCCGCGTACATGGTTTCGGCCATATCGTCCATGAGCTGGCGCAGATCGTCATCGACCGCCTCAACCGGCTCTGAAATCACCTTCAGACGCGGATCGGGCGCCTCTATGATCTGTCGGATTGCCATCGGTTTTTCATCCTCAAATCTCAGGCCCTTTACCTAGTGGCTGGCATGGAGGGCGTCAAGCCATGGCCAAGGCCCGCAGCCCCTGTTATTGTAAAGGCGATAGCGGTTTGGAGGCACGCCTGTCATGGAGATTGACGCTACTATCCTTATTTTTGCGGCGCTTCTGGCGATCGGCGGCCTTTTGGTCTTTTTGATGCGCCGCAAGGGTGTCGAAAGCGGATCGATGGCCGAGCTGAAAGTGCTTCTCGAGCAGATGGAAGCGCAAAACCGCGAGCTTTCGGGGCGGCTGGCCCAGATTGCGGACGACGGGCGCAAATCCCAGTTGGAGCTTGCCAAAGTGCTCCAGGACCGCCTGGACCAGGTTAGCCAGCGCATGGGCCAAAGCCTTGAAAACTCGGCCACCAAGACGGCCGAGACCATCGGGCAGATCAAAACGCGGCTCAAGGTCATCGACGAGGCGCAAAAGAATATCGAGGCCCTCTCGACCGATATCGTCGGCCTACAGGATATTCTTTCGAACAAGCAGGCACGCGGAGCCTTTGGTGAGGTTCAGCTTGAAAATCTGGTCGAGGCGGCGTTGCCGCCGAACGCCTATGTTTTTCAAAAAACACTCTCGAACGGCAAGCGGGCCGATTGCCTGATCCTCTTGCCGGACCCGCCAGGCCCGATCGCGGTGGACGCGAAATTCCCACTCGAAAGTTATCGCGCTCTGTCGGCGGCCAAAGACGATGGCACCCGTGCAGCGGCGGCAAAGAACTTCGCGGCTGACATTCTTAAGCATGTAAAGGATATCTCCGAAAAATACATAATTCCCGGGGAGACCGCGGAATCGGCCCTATTGTTTCTGCCCTCGGAGGCCGTCTATGCGGAATTGCACGCCAATTTTTCGGCGACCGTCGAAAAGAGCTACCGGGCCAGGGTCTGGATCGTCTCGCCGACCACTCTGATGGCCACCTTGCATACCATCCGTGCGGTTCTTAAGGATGTGCGGATGCGCGAACAGGCGGGCCTGATCCAAAAGGAGGTGCACGTTCTCCTGGCCGACGCCGAACGCTTGAAAGGCCGGGTTGGCAACCTGTCAAAACATTTCGATCTGGCCGAAAAGGATATCCGCGAGATCGAAATCTCGACCGGCAAGATCACGCGGCATGTGGAGCGCATCGAGGCGGTTCAATTGGCAGACGATTCGGCTGAAGAGGGGCTTGAAAAGGCAGCCCGTCCGCGGCTGGTGGAAGACAAGGGCTGATCAGCCAATTTCAAGCTCCACTTGGCCAAAGAATCGCTGCAATCGGAAAAGCCCTTCAAAGGGCTTGAGCTCCTCGGCGAAGCCTCGGAACAGCTCACTTGCCTGATAGCGGGCCAGGACATCCCGCGATTCAAAGCCATAGATCACAAAGTACCGGTCCCAGCCATCGTCGGCCGGCTCGTCGAGCCTGACCTTGCGGACCCACAGAATACCGGGAAAGCCGACCACATCAGCGATATGTTTGTTATCGAGCCAGGCCACATAGTCGCCGCCGCGATCGGGATCGACATGTACCAGAACCGAGTAAACATAGGGCGCTTCGGCCATCAGACCGGCTTTCGGGCCTTTAGTGCTGCCCGCAGCGTGCCCTCGTCCAGATAATCGAGCTCGCCGCCGACCGGCACACCGTGGGCGATCCCAGTGACCAAAACCCCTGCCTCTTTAAGCCTTTCAGCGATGTAATGGGCGGTGGTCTGGCCGTTGACGGTGGCATTGGTAGCCAGGATAACCTCCTTGACCTCGCCCGATTTAGCCCGCTCGACGAGGGCGGAGATATTGAGGTCCTCGGGCATCACGCCGTCGAGAGCCGAAAGCGTGCCACCGAGCACGTGATAGAGACCTTTGTAACCCTCCGCCCGGTCGAGCGCCCACAAATCGGCCACCTGCTCGACCACACAAACAAGCGATCGATCGCGCCGAGGATCGCTGCAAATCAAACAGGGGTTTACGGTATCGAGGTTGCCGCAAACCTCGCAGTCGCGGATTCTCTCACCGACCTCCCTCAGGGCCTCGGACAGCGGCTTGAGCAACCGCTCACGCTTTCTGATCAGGTGAAGGACGGCGCGGCGAGCCGAACGCGGCCCAAGCCCCGGCAGCCGGGCAAGCGCCTGGATCAGGCGGTCAATCTCGACATTGTGTGAGGCCATCGGCCAGCTCTCCGTTTCTAGAAAGGCAGCTTCAGGCCAGACGGCAGCTGCAGCCCACCGGTGAGTTTGGCCATCTCGGCCCGGGCCAGCTCTTCGGACCTGGCCTTGGCCTGATTGTGGGCGGCGACGATCAGATCCTCGACCACTTCAGCCTCCTCGCGGTCGAACAGTTCAGGCGCGATCGACAGGCCGGTCATCAACCCCGTGCCGTTCAGCTCGACCTTTACGAGCCCGGCTCCGGCCACCCCCTCGATCCGCAGATCCGCCAGCTCGCCCTGCAGGCGCGCAATCTTGTCTTGCATTTCCTGAGCCTGCCGGAGCATTTGCGAAAGGTTGGTCACCGTAATTGCTGCCTAACCGTCCTGTTTGTCATTGTCATCCAAATTTACCACGCCATCAGCGCCTGCTGTACCCCCCAGGTTGATAACTTCGCGGATACGGGCACTGGGAAAGGCCTTGATCGCGGCCGAGACCAGAGGATCGCGGGCCGCCTCTTTGTACAGCTCGGCCTGTCGGGCCTCGTCAGCCTCGCGTAACGTGCCCTTACCTTTAGTTCTGGTATCGATCGCGATCTGCCAGTTATTGCCGGTCCACGCTTCGAGACAAAGGCGCATCTGACTGCTTATCTGGGGCGGGATCCGGCCAACCGGATGAATAACCAAGGCTCCGGGTTTATACGAAACAACCTCGACCGCGTCGCGCAGAAAGTGGCCAAGAACCCCCTCGCGGTGCCGCTCGAACAGCTCGACCATGGCCGCAAACGAGATCGGCATCGGCTCCTCGACCGATGGGGGGCTTGCGCTTTGATTGAGCGCCAGCACCTCGGCGCCGCCGGCCGCTGCGGTCGGTTGGACGGCCTCTTTTTTCGCCGACAGCAAGTCGTCTTGCGAGGCGGCAGTTGTGGCGCCGCCAACAGCCGGATCCTCCGGCTCGGGCGACGTTGCCGCGGGTGTCTCCACAGGTGGGCTGGTCTGAGAAGCATTCTGTTTTTCGAAGCTCCGTGCAATCTCGGCCGGAGTTGGCAAATTGGCCGCGAAGGCCAGCCGGATCAGTACCATTTCCGCCGCCGCCACCGGCTGGGCGGCCGATTGCGTTTCCTGAATGCCCTTGAGCAGAAGCTGCCAGGCGCGCGTCAATTCGGGCATTTTCAGCCTATCGGCCATATCGCGGCCTTCGCGGCGTTGTGCCTCCGAGACCAGGGCGTCGATGCCGGCCTCCGGAGCCACCCGCAGTCGCGTCAGCCAGTGCACAACCTCCGCCAGATGCCGCAGGATCGCCGCGGGATCGGCTCCCAGGTCGTACTGCTCCCGGAACAGCGCCAGCGCTTCTTTTGGCTCCCCGGCCATGAGATGCCGGAAAAGATCGAGCACCTTGGCCCGGTCGGCCAGGCCCAGCATCACCCGCACGTCTTCCGCATTTGCCTTTCCGCCACCGTGGGCGATCGCCTGATCAAGCAGCGACAAGCCGTCCCTGACCGAGCCTTCCGCGGCCCGGGCGATCATCCTCAGGGCTTCTGCCTCAACCTCGGCCCCCTCTTTCTCGGCAATTCCGGCGAAATGCTTGATCAACAGCTCGCCATCGACTCGGCGCAGATCAAAACGCTGACAGCGCGACAACACGGTCACCGGAAGTTTACGAATCTCGGTTGTCGCGAAAATGAACTTAACGTGCGGCGGTGGCTCCTCAAGGGTCTTTAGTAGCGCGTTAAAGGCGTTTTTCGAAAGCATATGGACTTCATCGATGATATAGATTTTAAAGCGCGCTGAGGCGGGGGCGTAGCAAACGCTTTCAATAATTTCGCGGATATCGTCCACTCCGGTGCGGCTGGCGGCATCCATCTCCATGATGTCGATATGACGCGATTCAGCAATCGCCTTGCAACTCTCGCATTCCCCACAGGGCGAGACGGTGATCCCGCCATTACCGTCCTTGCCGATGCAGTTGAGCGCTCTGGCGATCAGGCGGGCGGTTGTGGTTTTGCCGACGCCGCGCACTCCGGTCAGCACGAAAGCGTGGGCCAGGCGACCGCCTTCAATGGCATTGGTCAAGGTCCGAACCATGGCCTCCTGGCCGATCAGTTCAGCGAAGGTGCCGGGCCGGTATTTGCGCGCCAGCACCTGATATTCGCCCGATTCCATGCCCATAATATCCGCCGCTGACCCTGCTCAGACCGACCGGTCCGGGAGCCGGTTGTGACTGAGATTTCTTAAGGTGGGAGGCGGGCAACGACCCGAGCCGAACTCGTTACGGCTGCTTCCTTCCGGACCTGACCGGGTTGGCGAGTGCCTCGTCCGCACCCGACCTCCCCTGCCATATATGTGCGATTTCAGGTTTTGTGGCAAGGGAGGAAAGTGACCGGTTGATCCGGCCTAGCATACATGCAAGGCTCGACTAACCAAAGGATGGGCAAGTGAGCGGGGTTGCATGGATCAAAAGTTTCCCAAACCTCTTTATGAACCGTGCCATTTTGCTGGGGGTGAACTCAACAGGCTCGAACACCGGCGCGACGATAGCTCCTGGATCAAGAGAGCGCTGAAACGCAAAAGCACGCGATTCGTAGTCTTTTCTGGCGGCAAACCACTCGTCAAAACGAAGCCCGAGGTGTCGCCGGCCTATCTGACCTATGAGGCCATCTCCGCCTTCATGAAAGAAAAGCCGGCGGCGGTCCTTTTGGGCAGCCGCGGCAAACATAATTATTTTGCGGTCGATCTGTCGGGCGCCGGCACCAAGCGAACCAAGGCGCTGGCCAAGAGGGGCGTCCAATTCAAAGATCTGAGATCGGTTGCCATCGGCATGACCGCAACGAGCCACAAGATTGATCTGGCCAATCTGGGACTCGCCAAGGCGCTTCTGGGTTGGCATGAAACCCACCAATTCTGTCCGCGCTGTGGCGCCAAGACAGAACTTCGGCGGGCCGGTTACACGCGTAAATGCGCCGAACCGTCCTGCAAGGCCGAGCATTTTCCGCGTACCGACCCTGTCGTCATCATGCTCGCCATCCGCGACGGCAAATGCCTGCTTGGCCGGCAGCCGCAGTTTCTAGAAGGGGTCTATTCGGCCCTCGCCGGTTTCATGGAACCGGGCGAATCCATCGAGGAGGCGGTGCGGCGGGAACTTTATGAGGAGGCCGGCATACGAGTCGGTGAAGTGACATATTTCGCCAGCCAACCCTGGCCCTTCCCCGCCTCCCTGATGATTGGCTGCTATGCGGAGGCTTTAAACGACGATTTCGAGATGCGTGACGGCGAACTGCAGAATCTGCGCTGGGTCATGCGTGAGGAAATGAGGGCCGCGGTCGAGGGACAACCGAAGGCCGATTTTCAGCTACCGCCCAAAATGGCGATTTCCCATCGGCTCATCCGGTCCTGGATGCTGTTTGGAGACGAGTGATCGGCGCAGCGAATTCGCCTTGAAACGGGCCCTGGGCGGCGGTAACCTCCGCCCTGTTTTTTGGCCAGAAAAATCGCAGGAGACAGAGCGTTGAATTCCTTTGAACGGAACAAGATCGTTGGGGCCCTGTTGGCCACGGTCTTGTTTATCGTGGTCGTCGGTTTGGTGGCTGATGATCTGTTTCAGATCGAGCAGCCGGAAGTAAAAGGCTACAAAGTCGAGGGCGTAGAAGAGGCGGCGGCCGAGACGCCGGTGGCCGTGGTCGTCGAGGGTCCGAGTCTAGCCAGCCGCTTGGCCGGCGCCTCGGCCGAAAAAGGGGCTCGGGTGTTTGGGCGTTGTGCCGCCTGTCACTCGGTTCAGGAAGGCGGACCGCATGGAATTGGCCCCAATCTTTATGGAATCGTTGGTGTCAAGGTCGCTGGACAGGCCGATTTCGGTTACTCTGACGCGCTTGCGAATTACGGCGGCACCTGGGATTTCGAGTTGCTGGACGCTTACATCGAGAACCCGGCCGAAACGATTCCCAACAACAGAATGCCCTTCGCCGGTATCAGCCGCGCCAACCAGAGGGCGGATCTGATCGCCTACCTGCGTTTGCTGGCGACCGATCCTGTACCGCTTCCTGAGGCCCAGCCGGTCGCCGAGGCGGAGGAAGCGCTCGACTTTCTGGCAGACCCCGAAGCGCCCGTGGAAATGACAAAACCAGTCAGCGAAGAACCCGCCGCCGATTCTGTTGAAGAAATAACAGAGGAGCCGGCCGACGAAGTTGAGCCGGCTGCAGTCGCCGAAGCAATGACCGAAGCAAGTCCGCTCGTTGCGGCCCTCAGAGCGGCCTCGCTCGAGCGCGGTGAGGCGGCCTTCTCGGTCTGCGCCATTTGTCACAGTATCGAGAAGGGCGGTGCCCACAAGATCGGACCCAACATTTACGGTGTGGTCGGCACAGCGATAGGCCGGCAGACGGACTTCAGCTACTCGCCGGCCCTTTCCGGCCATGGTGGGACCTGGAGCTATCAGGCGCTCGATGCCTTTCTGACCAGCCCGTCGGAGGCGATCCCCGGCACCCGGATGCCCTTTGGGGGCATCAAGGCACTCGCCGACCGGGCCGACCTGATCCTGTATCTGCGAAGCCGCAGCGATAAGCCACCGGAACTTCCCTAAGCGCCGGCCCGGCCCGGTATCAAAGTTTTGTCCCGTCCGGCAGGCGGTAGACTGCCCGCACCGGCTGGTCGTGTTCGTGGGCCAGTCGCTCGATGACGCTGGACAGGGGATCAATGGAAAGGCACATCTTGCGGGCGTTGGCGTGTAGAAGGCCCTTCTCGTCAACCATGATCCCGACGTGTCCCGGAAAGAAGACGATATCGCCGCGCTGAGGCGGCAGGTCGGTGACATCTATGGCCCTCAAGCCAATTTCCCGTTCCTGAAGGTCGGTATCCCGCAGCCTGGCCACGCAGGCGATCTGCAATAAACCGCTACAGTCGAGGCCCAGAACCGTGCGGCCGCCCCAGCGGTACGGTGTACCGAGAAATGATCGGGCCAGCAGCAGATAGTCGGATTTCAGCGGCCACGGGCGGCGCTCAAGATCCCATTCGAAGACCAGGTCGGCCCGTACCCAGGCACCGTTCTCGACTTTGAGAAACCTATAATCGCCCACGGTTTCCGATCCCGCAGGGGCCAGCCTGGCATGCATCGGATAGCGGGCCAGAATCGGGGATTTGATATCCGGTTCTCGGTAGGCGTCGATCACGGTCGCGGTGACCGTGCAGCCGGCTTCCTGGCCAATCTCTCTGGCCGGCGCCAAGGATGAGAGTGGCGTATATCCGACGTAGTAATCGTGCCCGGATTGGCCCCAGGCCCAGCCGTCCTTTTGATCATAGACCTCGAAGGCCTCGCCGTAGAGAAGCTCGGTGAGCAACGGCCCGTCGTCCGACGGCTTGACGAACAAGGGGGCGGTAAAGGTCGTGACCTCATGGGATCGCCCGGCGACGTAGTGCTCGGCCTCTACGATGCCTTCCAGATGCGCCGCCGCCAGATCGCCGCGGGCCGGGGTCAGCCGGGCATCCCCCCCGGTGGTAAGTTCACTGAAGAAATCCACGTTCTTCTTCATCAATGATCCCCAGGCAACTGTCCAGCCGCCAGCTTTTCAATCAGACCGAAGACGGCCCTGAGCGCCGAGGCCTCGCCGCCCTTGGGTCGAGCAGGCTTGGCGGCCGGGTTCCAGGCGAATATATCGAAATGCATCCAGCGGTCCCGCTGTTCGACAAAGCGCTGCAGGAAGAGCGCCGCGGTGATAGAGCCGGCAAAACTGTGCTCGGTGATATTGGCGATATCGGCCACGTCGCTTTTCAAGTCGTCCCTGTAGGGCCCCCAAAGCGGCATTCGCCAGACCGGATCGCTGGCCCTTTGTGAGGCATCGCTTAGGGCCGCGGCGAGCCCACCGTTGTCGGTATAAAAGGCTGGAAGGTCAGGCCCCAGCGCAATCCTTGCGGCACCGGTAAGGGTCGCGAAGTCCAGAAGGAGATCGACCTCCTCTTCGTCGGCCAGGGCCAGGGCGTCGGCGAGCACCAGCCTGCCTTCGGCATCGGTATTGCCGATCTCGATGCTCAGACCCTTGCGCGACGAAATGATATCGCCCGGCCGCAGGGCGTTGGCCGCCACATTATTTTCGACCGCCGGGATAATCACCCGCAAACGCAGGCCCAACCCCAGGGACATGATCGCCTGAGCGAGACCCAGAGAGAGGGCGGCGCCGCCCATGTCTTTTTTCATCAGCCGCATGCCGGCCGCGGTCTTGAGATCGAGCCCGCCGGTATCGAAACAAACGCCCTTGCCGACCAGGGTCAGGCCCGGATCACCCGGCTGGCCCCAGGTCATATCGATCAGGCGCGGCGCCCCGGCTCCGGCCCGCCCGACCGCGTACACAGCCGGGAAACCTTCTCTTAAAAGGTCTTCACCCTCGATAACCGAAATATCGGCGCCAAATGTCTTCGCCAGTCCCTGTGCCACCCCGGCCAAGGCTTCGGGGCCGAGATCGTCGGCCGGTGTATTGACCATATCCCGGGCCAGGTAAATGCCCTCAAGCAAAGCCTTGGCCCGGCCCAGTTCGTCGCTCTTTCCAACCACCAGAACCGGTCGCCCGGCAGCCCTGGATTTTTCCGTCTTAAAGGCATCAAAATCATACTGTTCGAGGCACCAGCCGGTTATCGCGGCGGCGGCTCCGGCATCGTCGAGACCGGCGATCGAATATCGTCCGACCGGCAGGCGAGCGCAGAGTTTTGCGAAATCGGCCGGCTTGCACTCCGCCAGGGCCGCGGTTTCGCCGAGCCCCCATAAAACCGATTCCAAGTCGCCATCAGCGTCGGGAAGGCAGAGGATTGTGCCGCCTGCGGCGCCAAATCCCTGGGCCTCGGCCCATTTGGCCTGTGCCGCGGCGGCCTCCTCTTGCCAGGCCTCAAAGCCGGCCCCCGGTAGCGGCAAAATTGGGATGCCGTCGGGCTTGGCCACAGCCTCGAAGCAGACATCTGGCGCAGCTGATCTTTTCATGCCTCTCCTCCACAGTGCAGCAGGAGGATCAAATTTCCACTTTCCAGCCCGAAAATACAGGGAAAACTGGGGTCCGTCTCACGGGCCCGGCCTTTTTGGCTGGCGGAGCGGGGGGGATTCGAACCCCCGAAGGGCTTGCACCCCAACACGCTTTCCAGGCGTGCGCCTTAAACCACTCGGCCACCGCTCCTTTTAAGGAATGCGTCGGCACTATAATCAACACCCGCCCGGGCGCAAGCCGCAACTCGATCGGGGTTGGCTCAGTCCTCGCCCATCTTCAAAGCGGCCACAAAAGCGTCATTGGGGATCTCGACCTTGCCGAAGGTGCGCATCCGCTTTTTGCCGGCCTTTTGTTTTTCCAACAGCTTGCGCTTGCGGGTCACGTCGCCGCCGTAACATTTGGCGGTCACGTCCTTGCGCAGGGCCGCAATGGTCTCGCGGGCGATGATTTTGCCGCCGATGGCCGCCTGGATCGGGATTTTGAAAAGCATCCGCGGGATCAGGTCTTTGAGCCGCTTGCACAAGACCCGACCGCGCGATGCGGCGTGCTGACGGTGGACCAGCATCGACAGCGCATCGACCGGTTCGCCGTTAACAAGAATCTTAAGCTTTACGAGATCACCGGGCTCGTAGCCGTGATGGGTGTAATCGAAACTGGCATAACCGCTCGAGACCGATTTGAGGCGATCGTAAAAATCATAGACCACTTCGTTTAGCGGCAGGTGATATACCAGCATGGCCCGCCGGCCGGCATAGGTCAGCTGTTGCTGGCGGCCGCGCCGGTCCTGGCACAATTTGAGGATGGCGCCCAGATACTCGTCCGGGACCAGGATCGTGGCATCGATCCAGGGCTCCGAAATTTGTACGATCTTTACGGCCTCCGGCATGTCGGCCGGATTGTGCAGCTCGATCGTCTGGCCGTTGGTCATTTCAATCTGGTAGATGACGCTGGGCGCCGTGGTGATCAGATCGAGATCGAACTCGCGTTGCAGCCGTTCGCGGATGATCTCGAGATGCAACATGCCCAGAAACCCGCAGCGGAAGCCGACACCTAAGGCCGCCGAGGTCTCGGCCTGATACGTAAAGCTGGCGTCATTAAGCCGCAGGCGCTGCAGGCTTTCGCGCAAATGATTGTAGTCGTCGGCGTCGACCGGAAACAGGCCGCAAAAGACAACCGCCTGAGCCGGCTTAAAGCCGGGCAGGGCCTCGGCGGTCGGTCGCTTGGCCTCGGTCACCGTGTCGCCGACCCGGGTTTGCGCGACTTCTTTGATCGCCGCCGTAAAAAACCCAACCTCGCCGGGGCCAAGCTGCCCGACCGTCTGCGGCTTGGGGCGAAAAACGCCGACCTGTTCCACAAGATGCTGGGTGCCGGCGGCCATCATGCTGATCTTCATGCCCTTCTTTAAATACCCGTCGACAACTCGGACCAATATGACGATGCCCAGATAGGCATCGTACCAGCTATCGACGAGAAGCGCCCGCAAGGGCGCCTCGGTCTTGCCTGCGGGCGCCGGCAAGCGCTCGACCAGCGCCTCCAGAATCCGATCGATACCCTGGCCGGTCTTGGCGGATACCTCGATGGCATCGGCAGCGTCGAGCCCGATCACGTCTTCGATCTGGCGCCTGACGCGCTGCGGCTCGGCGGCCGGCAGATCGATCTTATTGAGGACCGTGATGATCTCGTGGTTGTTCTCAAGGGCCTGATAAACGTTGGCCAGCGTTTGCGCTTCGACCCCCTGACTGGCGTCGACCACCAGAAGCGAGCCTTCGCAGGCCGCCAGCGAGCGGTTCACCTCGTAGGAAAAATCCACGTGACCGGGGGTGTCGATCAGATTAAGCGCATAACTCTCGCCATCTTTGGCCTGATAGTCGAGCCGCACCGTCTGCGCCTTGATGGTGATGCCGCGCTCGCGCTCGATATCCATCGAATCGAGCACCTGCGCCTTCATTTCACGCTTGCTGAGGCCACCGCAGGCTTCGATCAATCGGTCGGCGAGGGTCGACTTGCCATGGTCGATATGGGCGATAATGGCAAAATTTCTGATATGCTTTTGCGCGGGCATGGCGCTCGTTTAGCACCCGCGAATGGGAGAGCCAAGAGGAAGCTCTTTGTGGGCTTTCAAAATCGGTCGGAAGGAACGAATGGCGACCGGGCGGCGGTTATTCACCCTGCTTGGGCTTTTGCCATTTCTTTTGGTACTTTTTGCCCTCGGGATCTCCATCCGGAGCCAGCAAGCCGTCGGTAATCTCCTTTAGAACGTGGGCCGTGGCTGATTGGCCGGGCCGGAGTACGATCCCGTATCCGTCGAGGGTTACCCGGACTACGGTTCCTTCGACCCTGCCGGTCGTCTTGTCGCCCCAAATCACTTTGGTGCCGACCTCGAGCGGCGCGTCGGTCTCAACGAGCATGCCGCTAAGAGAAACGTTTATTGTATCGACTTCGTAGTTTTTACCGGCAACCTCAATCGTCGTGATTTTCGAGGCGGCAATCCGGCGATTGTACCTCTTATCTGATTCCATTGATCCTATCCTCGTGCGCCCGGCCCTATTGGGCCCTCGGACGCGGCTTGTCTTGCGGCACAAATCTAGACCAAAAATCACACTTTGCTCAAGCCCAGAACGCGTTGTTAAACACGATTATCGTTGCTTGCCGCCGGTCGCCTTGGTGACGGCGGTGACGATGCGTTCGCAAAGCCCGTCAATTTCCTGGTCGGTGAAGGTCTTTTCCCTAGGCGCGAAGCGGACCGAAATGGCCAAGGACTTTGTGCCTGTCTCTAAATCCTTGCCTTCATAAAGAT
The DNA here is from genome assembly GCA_022566895.1 of Pseudomonadota bacterium. Taxonomy (GTDB): domain Bacteria; phylum Pseudomonadota; class Alphaproteobacteria; order Sphingomonadales; family SMXR01; genus JADFIA01. The sequence goes on along the minus strand of JADFIA010000002.1, from coordinate 17,192 downwards.
CGAATACCGAGACGGCTCTTATATGGTCCTTGGCCGCGCCCATGGCGGCGCTGACAATCTCCTCGGCGCTCACTTCGTTCTTGACTAGAAAGGCGAAATCCCGATCGGCGATCTGCAGATCCGAAACCTCAAGGGCCCGGCGGGTGCGTAGCTTTTTCTCTCGCCTGGCCGGAATGGCGTCCAAGAACACTTCAAAGCCGACCGCCGGGCCATCGACCCTGATGGCCGCCAAAACACCGGGGTGAATTTCGCCAAAGGTCGCCAGCACCTGTTTCGGCCCGAGCAGGAAACTGCCAGAGCGGCCTGGGTGATACCAACTTGGGGCTTTGGCCGCGACCATGAGGCTGTCCACCGGTGCGCCGCCGGCCTCCAGGGCCGTCAATGCGTCCGCTTTGGCGTCAAAGGCGTCGAGCGGATAAGGGAGCCTTGACCAATGGCGGTTACCGGCCTCACCAACCCGAACGCCGGCGGCCACCAAGGCCTGACCCTCCGGCGTGTCGTCCGCATATTGTGGGCCCACCTCGAAAAGCGCCACAGACTTGACACTGCGATCCAGGTTTCGCTGGGCGGCGGCCAGGAGGTTGGGCAGGATCGATGGGCGCATAGCATCCAGTTCCGAACTGATCGGGTTTCCAAGCCGTAAGGCCTCGCTGCCGCCGCCAAAAAGCTTGGCCGTCGAGGTCGGCATGAAGGACCAGGTTATGCACTCAACAAGACCTTCTGCAGCCAGACGCCGACGGGTCGCGCGGGCCCGGATCTGGCTGCGGGTCAGGGTCGGCTGGGCGACGCCGCTTTGCCGCTGCATGCCAAGCGCAGGAATGGCGGCATAGCCGTGGATGCGCAGCACCTCCTCTACGAGGTCGGCTTCGCCATCAATATCCGACCGCCAGCTCGGGACCGTGACCTCCAAGGATTTCGTCTTGGCCTTTCGATTAACGGAAAAGCCCAGGCTCTCAAGGATTGCCAACGACTTCTCGGTCGGCAAATCGAGACCGCCCAAGGTTTGAATCCGCTCGGGGTGGAACCTCACAGTCCTTTGCCATTCCGGCACCGTGCCGGCAATCACAAGCTCGCTTGGCTGGCCGCCGCAAATTTCCAATATGAGCTGGGTCGCGAGTTCCATTCCGGGAATTACAAATTCCGGATCAATGCCGCGCTCAAAGCGATAGCGAGCGTCGCTCTCGATGCCGTGCCGGCGCCCGGTCGCCGCCGTGCGCACCGGATCGAAATAGGCCGCCTCGATAAAGATCTCGGTCGTCTCTTGTGTACAGCTGGTAGTCTGGCCGCCGATGACACCGCCGAGACCCACGGCGCCTTTGTCGTCGGCGATCACGCATTCGGGGCCTTCGAGCCTGTAGGTTCGGCCATCCAGGGCCAGAAGCTGCTCGCCCTTTTTGGCCAGCCGCGCGTGGATATTGCCGTTCAGTTTAGCGGCGTCAAATACGTGCAAGGGACGGCCCCGGTCGAAGGTGACGAAATTGGTGATGTCCACGAGAGCACTGATCGGCCGCAGCCCGATACCCACAAGACGATCATGCAGCCACCGCGGACTCTGACGGTTCTTCAAACCACGGATATGCCGGCCAACGAACAACGGGCAGGCCGCTGTGCTCGCCTTGTCAAAATCGAGACTCACGCCGATCGGGCTCTCGTAGCGCCCGGTAACCGGCTCCGGCGTCCTGTCTTTCAATTTCCCGAGGCCCACAGCCGCCAGATCTCGCGCGATCCCCCTGACGCCCAGGCAGTCCTGACGGTTGGGTGTAATCGCCACTTCGATCACCGCCGCAGCGAGGCCACTGACCTCGGCATAGGGCGCCCCGAGGGGGGCCTCATCGTCCAGTTCGATGACCCCCTCATGTTCGTCCGAGATCATCAACTCGCGCTCCGAGCAGAGCATACCGTTCGATTCGACGCCTCTGATCTTGGTTGCTTTTAAATTGAGCCCGGTGCCGGGGATATACGTTCCGGCGGGTGCAAACACACCCTTCATGCCGACCCGCACATTGTCGGCCCCGCAAACGACCTGCACGGTCTCGTTGCCCGTGTTGACCTGACAAACCGTCAGGCGATCGGCATTGGGGTGTTTTTTGACCGAGAGCACTTCGGCGACGCTGAACGGAGCCAGCAGAGCGGCCCGGTCGACCACTTTTTCAACCTCGAGTCCGATCCAGGTTAAACTCGATGTGATCTCATCGAGCCCGGCCTCAGTATCCAAATGTTCGCTCAACCAGGCCAGCGTGAATTTCATCGGCTGAGCCCTCCGGCGAGGGTTGGGATATCCAGGGGCAGGAAGCCATAGTGCCTGAGCCAACGAAGGTCGCTGTCGAAAAAGGCTCTAAGGTCGGTCATGCCGTATTTGAGCATTGCCAGGCGGTCGATGCCGCAGCCAAAGGCAAAACCCTGATAGCGCTCGGGGTCGAGATCACACATTTCGAGCACCCGCCGGTGGACCATGCCGCAGCCCAGAATCTCGAGCCAGTCCTGGTCGCCGCCGATCTTCAGCTGACCGTCCTCGAAGCTGCAGCCGATGTCGAGCTCGGCCGAGGGTTCGGTGAACGGGAAATAGCTGGGCCGGAAGCGCATCTTGATCTCGTCGATCTCGAAAAAGGCTCGCACGAAATCCTCGAGGCAACCCTTAAGGTGCCCCATATGCGTTTCCTGGTCGATCACCAACCCTTCGAGCTGGTGGAACATCGGCGTATGGGTGGCGTCCGAATCTGAGCGGTATGTGCGGCCCGGGACGATGATCCGGATCGGCGGTTTCTGGCTCCGCATGGTCCGGATCTGTACCGGCGATGTGTGGGTCCGCAAAAGCTTGCGCTGACCGGCCTCGTCGGGCGACAGATAGAACGTATCGTGCATCTGCCTGGCCGGATGTTCGGGCGGGATATTGAGCGCTGTGAAATTATGAAAATCGTCTTCGATATCGCTACCCTCGGCGACGCTAAAGCCCAAATCAGCGAAAATTTCCGATATCTCGTCGGTTACTTGTGAAATCGGATGGATGCGGCCGCGGGGCCTGGGCCGGCTCGGCAGGGTCACATCGACCCGCTCTTCGAGCAGCCGGGATGCCAGCGCCTCTATCTCGAGCGCTGCCTGACGTTCCTGGATGGCGTTAGTCACCGCCTCTTTCAGGGCGTTGATCTTTGGCCCGGTGCGCCGCCGCTGGTCCACCGACAGATCGCCCAAGGTCTTCAGGAGGGCCGTCACCTGCCCTTTTTTGCCAAGCGCCTTTACGCGCAAAGCCTCAAGCGCGGCCACATCCGCGGCGCCTTCGATCTCCTTGATCAAGCGGTCTCTGATTTCCTCGGTCTTGCCCATCCGCACTGCCCTAATATCGACCGGTCTGATAACAGCAAAAGGGGGCTCCAAAGGGAAGCCCCCAATTCATTCTTTTCGATCCAACAGGTAAGCCGGAGTTTATCCGGATTTTTTGGTGAGGGCCGCCTTTGCCTGTTCGACCAATGCCTTAAAGCCTTTTTCCTCGTTCACGGCAAGCTCGGCCAATACCTTGCGGTCGAGCTCGATGTTGGCCAGCCGCAGGCCGTGCATGAAGTTGCCGTAGGTCAAGCCCTGCTGACGGGCCGCCGCGTTGATCCGTTGTATCCACAGAGCCCTGAAATTCCGTTTGCGGACCCGCCGGTCGCGGTAGGCGAACTGAAGCCCGCGCTCCACCGACTGTTTGGCGATCCGTATCGTGTTCTTGCGGCGTCCCCGAAAGCCCTTGGCCTTTTCGAGGACCTTTTTGTGACGGGCGTGGCTGACCACACCCCTTTTGACGCGTGCCATTTTAGCTCTCCTTGTGCCTTAACCGTAGGGCATGAATTTCTTGACGATCTTCGAATCCGCCGCCGAGAGCGTATCCTTGCCTCTCAGATTGCGGATTTGCTTGTTCGATCGCTTGATCATGCCGTGCCGCTTACCTGATTGGGCGGAACGGACCTTGCCCTTAGCGGTTAGGCTGAAGCGCTTCTTGGCACCGCTTTTGGTCTTAAGCTTGGGCATTTGCATTCCTCTCTTATTGCAGTGAACGCTTGTGGGCGAACGCGGCATGCCCTTCAGGCCGGCCCGCCCCTTTTCGATGCGGCGTTATACAGGCGCGCTTGCCGGGGTGCAAGACAAAAGGCGCCTGATTACGATGGGACTTGCCTAGCTTAGATACTATCGGCCAGAATAGGCGCCGGTCGGTAGAAAAGGTTTTGTAATGGCGTATCGTTCAAGAATATTTCGGCCGCTTTTCCTGCTTCTGGTTCTGGCGGCCGCCGTGGTCGGCGTGGCGCCACCGGCGTTGGCCGGGGGCCCACCACTGTGGCGCGCCGAAGCCGGTCCCACAACCTTCCATTTTCTTGGCACCTTTCATTTGCTGACGCCCGAGGTCGAGTGGATCAATCCGGAGATTCTGGCGGCCTTCGATGCTTCCGACAAAATGGTGCTCGAGCTGTCGCCGGAACAGCAGAGCCCGGGATTATTCGCCTTTCTGATCGCCCAAAAAGGCATCTACAAGGATGGCAAGACCCTCAAGGACGAAATCGGCGAGGAAGAATATTTGCGGCTGGTGGGCCAGGCCAGCGAGCTTGGCTTTCCAGAATCGATGCTGCGCAACTTCAAACCCTGGTATGCGGCGGTGGCCATGACCGTCCAGTTTTCCCAGGTCCATGGGTTTGATCCTGAATACGGGGTGGAAAGCGTCCTGAGCCAAGAAGCCCGGGACGTGGGCAAGCCCATCATCGGGCTCGAGACGGCGGACGAGCAGCTCTCGGCCCTGGCTGATTTGCCGATGGACATTCAGGTTAGGATGCTGTCCGAGACACTGGACGAGCTGGCCAGCCTGCCGGACATCTGGGGCGCCATGATTGTCGCTTGGGCGGGCGGCGATATCGAAACGCTTGAAGAATTGATGTTTCAGTTCCTAAACACGGAGCCGCAGGTATACGAGCAGCTGATCACCGTGCGCAATCGCAATTGGGTTGGTCGGATCAATAGCCTGGCCTCCAAACCGGGCAGCTATCTGATTGCGGTCGGGGTGGCCCATCTGATCGGTCCCGACAGCCTTTTGACAATGCTCGCGGCCGAGGGTTATCAGATCGAGCGGATCGAGGCCCAGGAGGAGCTGAGCGAAGAGCCGGAACAAGAGCCCGAAGAAGAACCCGAAGAAAAAACTGGATAGGATTATTTGGGGGCCAGCACCATGGTCATCTGGCGGCCCTCAAGCAGCGGCATGGTCTCGACTTTGGCCAGGTCCTCCGTCTGCTCGCGAACGCGCTCCAAAATTGCCATCCCCAATTCCTGGTGGGCCATCTCGCGGCCACGGAACCGCATCGTTACCTTGACCTTGTCACCGGTCTCCAAAAACCGGTTTACGGACCGCATCTTTACCTCATAATCATGAATATCGATGCCTGGACGCATCTTGATTTCCTTGACTTCCTGGGTTTTCTGGTGCTTGCGGGATTCGGCTGCTTTCTTCTGGGCCTCGTATTTATATTTGCCGTAATCTAAGACCTTGCAAACCGGCGGCTCGGCGTTCGGCGAGATCTCAACCAGATCAAGACCGACCTCGTTGGCGACGGCCAACGCCTCCTCCAGCTCGACGATTCCCCGATTGTTTCCTTCGTGATCGATCAGACGAACCTTTTCGGCCTCGATCTGATCATTGGCCTTGGGACCAGTCGGTTTCGGCGGCCCCCTCCTGAATTGTCGTGCGATGCTCTTTTCTCCCGGTTCACCGGTACGGCGCCATCGGCCTCATGCCTTGGTGCCGCCAACCAGTATTATCCAATCAAGGGCCGGACTATAACCGTACAGTCGAGCCTTGCAAATATATGAAATTCCAATTTGTGGTTGAGAGTCAATGGCTCACGCGCCTTTGGCCGGGCAGCCGGGCATCCGGGCTTCGGCCTGAAGTGCGGCGACGGCTTCATCGAGCGGCAAAATCTGCTGCTCCTTGGCGCCCAAGCGGCGAATTGAAACCGTTGAGTTTTCCGCTTCGTTGCGTCCGACGACCAGCAAAGCCGGGACTTTCGCCAGCGAATGCTCCCGAACCTTGTAATTGATCTTTTCATTTCGCAAGTCCGACTCGGAGCGCAATCCCGCCGCCACCAACTTCCCATGCACCTGGCGGGCATAGACGTCGGCATCCGAGGTGATGGTGGCCACGACCGTCTGCACCGGGGCCAGCCAGAGCGGCAGGTGGCCGGCGTAATGCTCGATCAGAATCCCGGCGAATCGCTCCAACGACCCGAAAAGGGCGCGGTGCAGCATGACCGGCCGATGCCGCTCGCCGTCCGGGCCGACGAAGGTGGCGTCAAAGCGTTCGGGCAGATTGAGATCGACCTGCAGAGTTCCGCACTGCCAATCGCGGCCGATCGCATCGCGCAGAACAAATTCAAGCTTCGGTCCGTAAAAGGCGCCCTCGCCCGGACTGTGCGAAAAATCGCTGCCCGTCGCCTCGATGGCCTTTAAGAGGGCGGCCTCCGAGCGGTCCCAAACCTCATCGGCACCGATCCGCTGCGGCGGCCGGTCCGAGAATTTGATAGTGACCTCCTCAAACCCGAAATCCTTATAAATATCGAGGATCAGCCGAGTCACGGTGATGCATTCGTCCTGCAACTGCGCCTCGGTGCAGTAAATATGCGCATCATCCTGCGTAAAGGCCCTCAGACGCATCAGGCCGTGCAGGGCGCCAGAAGGCTCGAAACGGTGAACCTTGCCGAACTCGGCCACCCTGAGCGGCAAATCCCGATAGCTCTTGATGCCCTTATTGTACACCTGCAGGCCGCCGGGGCAGTTCATCGGCTTGATCACGTATTCACGGCCGTCCGGGGTCGAGGTGTAGAACATGTCTTCGCCGAACTTCTCTACATGCCCCGAGGTTACCCACAGCGCCCGATCGAGAATCTCCGGCGTCGAAATCTCCTCGTAGCCGGCCTTTTGGTTGCGGGCCCGCATATATTCGACCAGCTGCAAAATTAGCGCCCAGCCCTTGTGGTGCCAGAAGATGGCACCCGGCGCCTCCTCCTGGAAATGAAAAAGGTCCATTTGCTGGCCCAGTTTTCTGTGGTCGCGCTTGGCGGCCTCGGCGATCCGCTCGATATAGGCTTGAAGGTCCTTTTCCTGGTGCCAGCAAGTGCCGTAAATACGGGTCAGCATCTGGTTTCGCGAATCACCGCGCCAATAGGCCCCGGCCACTTTCAGCAGCTTGAAGGCGTGGCCCACCTTGCCGGTCGAAGTCAGATGCGGCCCCAGGCACAGATCCAGCCATTCGCCCTGGGAATAGATAGAGATCTCTTCGTCCCCCGGCAGATCGCCGATAATCTCGGCCTTGTAGGCCTCACCGATCTTCTTGAAATGTTTGATCGCCTTTTTGCGCTCCCAGACCTGGCGCCGGATCGCCAGGTCGCGATCGACGATCTCGTGCATGCGTTTTTCGATGACCGCAAGATTGTCCTCGGTAAATGGCTCGGGACGCGCGAAATCATAGAAAAAGCCGTCCTCGATTACCGGGCCGATGGTCACCTGGGTGCCCGGGAACAGCTCCTGCACCGCCTGGGCCATCACATGGGCGCAATCGTGCCGTATCAGCTCAAGCGAAGCCTCATCTTTCGCCGTAATGATTGCCACTTCGGCGTCGCTCTCTATCGGCAGATAAAGGTCCTTCAACTCACCATTGATACGCACCGCCAGGGCCGCCTTGGCCAGGCCGGGGCCGATGTCTGCCGCCAGCGCTTCGCCGGTCACCGGTTGATCGTATTTTTTTACGCTGCCGTCGGGCAGGGTTATGGAAATCTTGGGCATGGTTTGATGATCTCCAGAGCCTTAAAATTCCTGGTCCCTAGGCGGAAGTAAAGGCCTTGTGGGGCCCTGTCAAGAAAGCGCGGCCCCGGTCAGCGGACCGGCGGTGCTTTTCCCGGCGGTCGCCAGCCTGTATTAAGAGAGCGAAGGGGGAACCATGACCGCCAGGTCGGAAATCGAATATCTGGAAGTCCCGGGCTGTCACCGCCTGGCCTTTCGTTACAGCCCGGGCGGCCAGCCGAGCGTTGTCTTCCTCGGCGGCTTCCTGTCGGATATGGAGGGTAGCAAGGCCACCGCCCTCGAGGCCTTCTGCCGCGACCGTGGCCAAGCCTACTTGCGCCTTGATTACTCGGGTCACGGCCGCTCGGGCGGGCGCTTCGAAGACGGAACCATTTCCTCCTGGCGCGATGACGCCCTGGCTATCATCGACGCGGTGACCGAAGGAGCAGTGGTACTGATCGGCAGTTCGATGGGGGGCTGGCTGGCGCTTTTGGTGGCGCTTTCAAGACCCGAGCGGGTGGTTGGCCTGATCGGTCTTGCTGCGGCACCCGATTTTACCGAGGAATTGATGTGGTGCCAATTTGACCCGGCCCAGAGGCGCCAGCTTATGAGCCAGGGTGTGGTCATACTGCCTTCCAACTATGGCGAGACCTATCCGATCACCAAGGCGCTGATCGAGGACGGCCGGCAAAACCTGCTTATGGAGGGGCCGATCGAGCTTGGGATTCCGGTCCGCCTGATCCAGGGCGGCGATGATCCCGATGTGCCGGCCGAGATGCCGGACCGCATTGCCGCCCGCCTGACCTCGGACGACGTTCAGATTCGAATTATCGACGGTGGTGACCACAGCCTGTCGCGGGATCGGGACATCGAGGCCATCCAGTCGGTGCTGACGGCGCTGTTGGAGGACCTTGAGTCGAAGCACCGGGAGACAGGTCCCAGATAGCCTTGAAATGGCCACACCGGATGGCCTATGTGGGGGCATGATTTTGGCATCAAAAACGCTCCGGATCTTGCTTGCGTTCTCGATGTTCGGCAGCGCCGTAGCGGCCGCGCAGCCAACCCGGCTGACCGGCAGCGCCGGCGAGCGTTACCGCGATTGCATCTCGTTTACCGAAACCGAGCCCCCAACGGCCGAAGTGCTGGCTGCCGCCTGGCAGGCCGAGGATGGCGGATTGCCGGCCGGTCATTGCTTGGCCCTATCTTATGTGGGTCAGAACAAGTTCGCCGAGGCGGCCGGCACCCTTGACGAGATTGCCGGCCATATGCGGCTGGGCGGTCATTTCTTTTTCTCCGAAGAAAGGGCCGACCGCGAACTTTTGGCTGAAGTTTTCGGGCAAGCCGGCAACGCCTGGATCCTGGCCGAAGAGCCGCTCAAAGCCTACGCAAGCCTGACCGAGGCTTTGGGTGTCGTGCCGACCTGGTCGGCGACCATCATCGAACATTGGATCGACCGGGCTCGGTCCCTGGCGATGCTCGGCAATTATGAACAGGCCCTGAAGGATCTGGAGGCGGCGCAGGAACGGGATCCAAATCGCATTGAAACCTACGTCTTCAGAGCCAGCGCCTTGCGGCATCTGCAGAGGTTTGATCTGGCGGCTGCCGAACTGAAGGGCGCCTTCCGCATTTCGGAAGAGCATCAGGAGGCGCTTCTTGAGCGCGGAAACCTGCGCCAGCAGACCGGCAATACCGATGGCGCCATGCACGACTGGATCAAGCTTTTGCGTCGCCATCCAAAGAGCGTTGCTGCCCAGGCGGCACGGACCAATCTCGAAGCGATGAATGTCGATATCGAGGGTTGGAAGGGCATCGACGAGGTGGACGTGACCGGCAAAAAACGCCAGACCGAAAGCCCGCGCCGCTAGAGCTTCAGTCGGCAGCCCATTCGCTCTTTACATCGCTGTCCATCTCTTTTGATCCGCGTCGTGCCTTTTCGCGGTTCCACTGTTCATCGTCGGCCAGTTGCTTGAGCGCCCAGACCGCCATGCCCCGAACCAAAGGAGATTCATCACCGAGCTGGCGCACGACGCCGCCCAGCATCCGGGCATCGCCGGAATTACCGGCCGCGATAAGAACATTTCGCAAAAATCGATCGCGGCCTGTGCGCTTGATCGGCGAGCCCTTGAACATTTCCCTGAAGGCGGGCTCATCAAGCTCCAGAAGGTCCGATAATGGCGGGTCTGCGAGGCCTTCTTTGGCGTGAAAGGCGGCTTCGCTCGCCGTGCGGGCGAACTTGTTCCATGGACAGACCGCCAGACAGTCGTCGCAACCGTAAATGCGATTGCCGATCAGAGGCCGGAACTCACGCGCGATCGGGCCCTTATGCTCGATTGTCAGGTACGAGATGCACCGCCGCGCATCGATCCGGTAGGGGCCGGTGAAGGCTGCGGTCGGGCAGATATCCAGGCAGGCCCGGCAGTTGCCGCAGCGATCCGGGTGCGGCGCCGATGGCGGAATCTCCAGGGTCGTATAGATGGCACCGAGAAAGAGCCATGAGCCGTACTGCCGTGAGACCAGATTGGTATGCTTGCCCTGCCAGCCAATCCCCGCCGCTTCGGCCAACGGCTTCTCCATCACCGGCGCCGTATCGACAAAAACCTTGACCTCGCAATCGAACTCTTCACCCATCCAACGGCCAAGCGCCTTCAGCTGCTTTTTCAGGATGTCGTGGTAGTCTTTGCCGCGCGCATAGACCGAGAGGTTTCCGACTCCCTTCTTTTTGGGGTTATCGAGCGGATCGGTCTCGGGACCGTAGTTCATGGCCAGCGCCACCACGGATTTCACATCCGGCCACAGATTGGCGGGTGACTTGCGTTCATGAATCCGCTGGGCCAGCCAATCCATGTCGCCGTGGCGCGATTCACCAACAAAAATCTCCAGATGGTCGCCGGCTTCGGCCACCGCTTCGGGGGCGGTAAAACCAACCGCATCGAAACCAAGCGACTTCGCTTTTTTTGAGATCAGGTGGCTCGGGTCCATCAGAAGTCGAGCTCGCTGTAGTGCTTGGGCGGCTCGAGGCCCGGCACGCGGTCTCTGAGCAGCGGCCGGAAGCTTTTCCGGGATTTGACTTTGACATACCAGTCCTTGACGCCCGGATAGGCCGACCAGTCGATGTGGCCCAGATAGTCAGCTACCGAGAGATGAGCCGCCGCGGCCAGATCGGCCAGGCTGATGATGCCATCGGCGAGATAATTTCGTCGCTCGGCCAGATAGGAAATGTAATCCAGATGACTGCGCAGATTTCGCGAGGCCTTGCGGAGGACGTCGGCCTGCGGCTCTCCGAGTCCCAAAAACCGTTTCATCAAACGTTCGTTGATCAGTGGCCGGCCCACCTCGCGGTGAAATTTGTCGTCGAACCAGGCCACCAGCCGCCGAATCTCGGCTCGGCCGTCGACGTCATTGCCCAATAGAGGCGGTTCCGGATAAGCCTCGTCGAGATATTCCGAGATGGCGGTCGAATCGGCATAGAATCGGCTGCCCTCTTCGACCAGAACCGGCACGTCGCCGGCTGGATTGAGCTTTAGGAAACCCTCCCGCCGCTCCCAGGTTTTTTCGGCCCGCAACTCGAAAGCCAGACCCTTTTCGCCCAAAACCAAGCGGATCTTTCGCGAATGCGGTGAAAGGATCATGTGATAGAGCGTGCGCATGGCCAAGTAATATCCAATCGGCGGTCCGCGCTCCAGCCCCATCTTGCCCAAGCTTGGAATTCCCGCATTGGCGCCACGGAGTTCAATTGGTATAAGGCTCGAGAAAAACGGGGGATCCGGCGCCTTGTCGATTCTGCATCTGCTTATCATCGCTCTGGTCCAGGGAATCACCGAGTTCCTGCCGATCTCGTCCTCCGGTCATCTTATTCTGATACCCCAAATGACGGGCTGGCCCGACCAGGGCCTGTTGCTCGACGTCTCCGTGCACATCGGGACTCTGGGCGCGGTTCTGATCTATTTCCGGCGCGACACCAAAGGTCTTTTTTGGGCCGGACTTGGCGCCCTGGGCCTCAAGGCGGCCCGGCAACGGACCGCCGGTAGCCATTATCCACACCTGCTGTGGCTTTTGATTCTGGCCACAATTCCGGTAATTCTGGGCGGCCTTATGTTCGTCGCTCTGGGCATCAGCGGTGCGCTGCGCCGGGCCGATGTGATCGGCGCGGCAAGCATTGTTTTTGGTCTGGCGCTTTATTGGGTCGACCAACGCTGGCCGGCCGAGAAAGACCTGACCAGCTTGACGTGGAGGGCAGCTGTGATCGTCGGCCTGGCCCAGATACTGGCTCTAGTACCCGGCACCTCGCGGGCCGGAATCACCATGACTGCGGCCCGCGGGCTCGGTTTCAAGAGAACCGAGGCGGCGCGCTTTTCAATGTTGCTGGCCATTCCGACAATACTGGCGGCGGGAACGCTGGTCGCCTACGAACTTGTCACTTCCGGCCCCGAGGGGGCGATTGGAGATGCAATTCTTGCCGCCGCCCTGTCGTTCCTTGCCGCCATCGGCGCCATCCATTTCCTGATGCGATGGCTCGAACGGGCGAGCATGACGATCTTCGTTGTATACCGGGTTTTGCTCGGTGCCGGCCTGCTGATTTGGGTATACGCCTGATTGCAGCCTAAACCCCCGAGCGCGGCTGTGGAGGCCGGCCCTTGGCATGATAACGCGCCAGATAGGTCGGCAGGACCACTTGGATCGGAGATGGGGTCAGTCCCAACTTTTCGAATCCAGCGGCGCCCTCGCCGACCACATTATCCCGGCGCAGCATCCTGATCTGATCGAGCGTGATCGGCGGGTTTGGCAGCCAGCCGGTCAGCGCCGCCGGGATCGCCGCCAGCACGGGCGGCAGATCAATAATCGGTCTTTTCACGCCGGTGTAGCTCATCATGATTTCCAGGAGCTGCCGCAACGTCCAAATCTCCGGGCCGCCCAATTCGAAAGTCTTTCCTGCCACATTTTTACCGCCGTCCACAGCTTGCACGATCGCGGCCGCCACGTCGTCGACACAGACCGGTTGAAAGCGGGTCTTGCCGCCGACAATGGGCAAAGCCGGACTGAGCTTCGAAAGCCGGGCGAAGCGGTTAAAGAAATCATCTTCGGGACCGATTAGAAGGCTGGGCCTGAAGATGGTGGCGGCGGGGAACGCATCTTTGACCGCCAACTCGCCTTCACCTTTGCTGCGGGCATATTTGGAGGCGGCCTGCGGATCGGCGCCGATAGCCGAAACATGGGTCAGCGTACGCGCGCCGGCATCGGCCGAGGCCTCGGCGATCCGCCTTGCTCCTGCCGCATGAATGGCCCCAAACCGCTGGCGCCGAAACTCGCTTAGTACACCCACCAGATTAACCACCGCGTCGGCGCCGGCGACGGCGTTTTCAATCGATTCGGTGTACAAAACGTTGGCCGCCCTGAGCTCGATTTGGCCGACATCCCCCATCGGCTTCAGGAACAGCCCCAGATTGGGCCGGCGTACCGCAACCCGGACCCGGTCGCCGCGCTCGGCCAGGCGCCGCACCACATAGCGGCCGAGGAATCCGGAACCGCCAAAAACAGTGATCAGTCGCTGCGCCATCGTCAGCTCTCTCCTGCGGTCAGGCGAACTGCTTTCAGCTGACCCGCGGATAAATACCGCAGCATCATAACCGGGTCCAAAAAACGAAGCAATCGGCCAATTTCGTGCCTGAACCATGGATCCGGCCCGGATCGTTTTCATCCTTCCAAAGGGCTTGACAGCGGGCCGTGCGAAGCGTAGCCAACGAACCGGTTTCTTGGCCCAGGTGGCGGAATTGGTAGACGCGCTAGCTTCAGGTGCTAGTGGCCTTTATGGTCGTGGAAGTTCGAGTCTTCTCCTGGGCACCACTTTTCAAATTTTCCCTGTCACAACAAACTACATCTGACAAATCGGGCGGTTTGCGCCTATTTTTGGTTCTCAGAGGGTCCGGTTACCTTTCAACGGGCATTTCAGACCGCATGATTCTTAGGCGGATATTATGCAAGATTTGCACCGAAGCCGGCCTTGAGACATAATATTGCCAAGTTGGCGTCCGCCATCCGAGGGGGGGATTGTGAGCAATGATGACTTCCGATCATTTGAACGCATTGCCGGTAGGTTTTCGGTTCGAAGAACATGAGATCATCCGAGTCCTCGGTTCGGGTGGTTTCGGCATTACCTACCTGGGTTACGATCACAATCTCTACAAGCCGGTCGCGATAAAAGAATATCTACCCAACGATTTGGCGGTCCGCCAAGATGGAACGACCGTTCTTCCAAAGTCGTCGGCCGACAAGGAAGACTTTGAATGGGGGCTGGAGCGCTTTCTGGATGAAGCCCGAACCCTGGCCAAGTTTGATCATCGAAACATCATCAAGGTTTCCCGCTTCTTCCGAGCCCATGAAACCGGCTACATCGTTATGGAATATGCCGAGGGCAAGACGCTCTCCGAGCTGCTGAAGGAAAAGCATAAATTAAGCGAAGATGAGGTTTGGGCGATTTTGGAACCGCTGCTCAAAGGGCTCGAGGTCGTTCATAAAAACGAGTATCTACACCGGGATATCAAGCCCGGTAACATTATCATCCGTGACGACGGTTCACCTGTTCTGATCGATTTTGGCTCGGCCCGCCAGGCCTTAGGCGCCAAATCACGCTCGATTACGGCCATTGTTTCGCCCGGCTATGCGCCGTTGGAACAATATTCCGAGCACAGCAATCAAGGCCCCTGGACCGATATTTATGCGCTCGGCGCGGTGGCCTATAAATGCCTGACCGGCAAAATCCCGCCGGACGCCACGGTGCGGATCAAGGATGACCCCTATATTCCGGTTCACGAAGCGTCCGAAGCAGCCAAGCCTTCACACCTCCTAAAAGCGGTCGACATAGCGCTGGCGCCTGACCCCGATGATCGGCCAAAGGATATCACCGACTGGCTGGCCCTTCTTCGCGGTAGACGGATAGCTGCCGAAAGAGCGGCAGGAAAGAAGGCGCGAAGACAGAAAAAACCGTCGGAAATTAGCCAGAAGATCGACGGTCTTCCCAAACTGGCCATCGCGGCGGCGCTCGTCCTTGTGGTCGGCGCTACAGCATATTTTCTCTGGCCGGCTTCCGAAGCGCCTGCCCCAAGCCCCGCGCCCACTGAATTGGCGGAAACCGAACCGCCAGCCAGCGAGTTTGGTCAACCAGCGCTGATCAGGCAGGCGCAGGGGCTGCTAAACCAACTGGACTATGAAGTTGGCCCACCGAGCGGTGAGATGTCCACGCGCACTATCGGCGCCGTAAGAAGTTTCGAGACCGATGAAAATCTCATTGAGACCGGGGAAGTGGACACGCTTCTGATCGACAAACTCATGGCGGCCCTGGATCGGAAAGACGATGCGGCCTGGCAGGAGGCGCTTGCCGGCGGCACCGAGGTGGAGATCGCGAAATATCAGGAGGACTGGTCGGACGGCCGGCACCTGTCCGAGGTAGATGCGCTCCTGGATCGGTTGGCCTGGGAGACTGCCAAGGCCGCGAAAAGCATTCCGGCCCTAGAAGCCTACCGCGAGATCAGGCCCGAGGGCGCCTTTGTCGGTGAGGTGATGGCCGAAATTCAAGAAATCGAAGCCGAACAGGGGGCAGCTTGGGCCGAGGCAGGGCTTGAAGGAACGATCGAGGCTTACGAGGCCTTTATCGATATCCATCCGGCCAGCAAATATGTGGCGGCCGCCAGGCAGGCCATCTCCGAGATCATGCGGCTGGACGAAGAAGGTGCCTGGGTGAGCGTTCAGCGCCGCGACAGAATTCCGGCCTACGAAACCTACAAAGAGAACTATCCAAGCGGAAAATACGTACAGGCGGCCAATGAAGCGATCGCCAGGCTGAAGATTGAAGCGCAGGAAACGGCCTGGGCTGAAGCCCGGCAGATCGACACTGCCGCCGCCTATGAGGCTTATCTCGAGGCCTATCCGAGGGGTAGGTTCGTCATTGCGGCCAACCAGGCGATCTCCGCGGTCGCGGTGCGCGAAGAAGAAGCCGCATGGTCTGAGGCCAAGCGGCTCGATACGGTCGCCGCCTATGAAGCCTACAAAGCCGCCTATCCACAGGGCAAATTTCGAAGTGAGGCCAATCAAGCCGTCGAAGCCGTAGCCGTGCGCAAAGAGGAAACTGCGTGGGCCGAGGCCCAGCGGCTCGATACGGTCGCTGCCTATGAGATTTATAAGAAGGCCTATCCAAGAGGCAAATTCAGGGTGGTGGCTGAGCAGGCGATCGCCGCTGTCGCCGTGCGCCAGCACGAAGCAGCCTGGGCCGAGGCGCAAAGGGCTGATTCGGTCGCCGGCTACGAGGCCTACAAGGCGGCCTATCCAAAGGGCAAGTTCCTGGCCGAAGCCGAAGCGGCGATCAAGCTGCTGTCGGACAAGGTCTCAAGGGTTGAGCGGGCAGCCTGGAAAAAACTGCAAGCCAACCCGACCGTGGCCAACTATCGCAGCTTCTTGAGGGAATATCCGCGCGGCGCCAACGCCAATAAGGCGCGCAAGTTCTTTGAGCCCTACCCGGTGACCTGGGAGCGGGTGCTGGGCGGCATGGCAAATGATGCGGGTACAGCCCTTGCCATATTATCGGGCGGCGGCATTGCGGTGGCCGGCTGGACCGAATCGAAGGGTGCCGGTGGGGCCGATGTTTGGATTCTGAAGTTCGACGAGAAAGGGAAGACGATTTGGGAACATACGCGGGGCGGCCCGGGAGATGAAAACGCCACGGCGATCGTAGAACTGCCTCAAGGCGAGTTGGCGATAGCCGGCTGGAGAAAGGCCAAAGGTTCAAAAACCGCAAACATGCTGGTTGGAAAAATGGATGCCTCCGGGAATACGATCTGGGAGCGGACCTACAGCAGCAACGGCAACGAATATGCGGCCGGTCTCGTGGTCCTTGCCAATGGGCGGCTGGCGGTGGCCGGGGTGCCGCGGGATAGCGGCCGCAAACGATCCAAAATGCGTCTGGTGAAAATCAGCACGACCGGAAACATATCCTGGCAACTGACATTTGATACGACCATCACGGATCGGTTCGGCGCCCTTGCGGCGCTGGCGGACGGCGGCCTCGCCGTGGCTACCAGCACGACCTATCAGCGGGATCATCAAGACCTTTGGATCTTGAGGCTTGATCGGTCCGGCAAACAGGTTTGGGGGAAGGCCTTCGGCGGTCAAAGAAACGAATATGCGGATGCCATCGTGGCTTTGAAGGACGGCGGCTTCCTGGTCGCCGGGCGCATCGAGGGGGACCGCGGCAGCAGTGACGAGATACAGATCATCAAACTCGATCGCTCGGGCAATCCCGTCTGGGAGCGCATCTTCAGCGGTATCGAGAGCGATGGCGTCAAATCACTGGCGGTCTTGCCGGACGGCACGATTGTGGCGGCGGGCAGAACCCGGTCCGGGGGCGCGGGAGA
>JADFIA010000027.1 GCA_022566895.1 Pseudomonadota bacterium | reverse complement strand
AATTCGCGCCAGTGGGCGATCAGGCGCGCGCCGTCGTGATCCACAATCGCGGGGCGTTGCGCCTGTCGGTCAGCTCGGTTGCGGTCGACAGCGGCGCCTTCTCCGTCGATCGTCAGGCGCTGACCATCGCGCCTGGCGAAGCGGATTTCATCGAGCTCAGCTTCACCCCGCCCGGGCCGGCTGAGGGCAAGGCGGTGCTGGTGCTCGAGACGAACGGCACCCAGGAATGGACCTGGGAGCGTGACGTCGCGCTCAAACGACTCGCCGACGCATACGGGGCTGAGGTCGCCAACGACATCGGCGCCGAGGCAATCTTGGAAGCGTTGTAATAGTCGGCCCCGCGCCGCTGGCCGACCTTGAGGTGGACTTGAAACGACGTCGTCGCCGCCTCCAGCATGACGTCCATATGTTCCGATTCCAGCAACTCTTCATTTTCGATGCGAAGATGGATCGGTTTGCCTTTGCGGATGCGGAAAATCTGGTCGTTAATGGCTTTGTAGCGCTCGGCGTCGGACATCACTTCCTGACACAAATGCGAACCTGCAACGGTCGGCAATATCCCGATCATGACCATTTTCAGACCAAGCTCGTCGGCCACCGCCTCGGCCTCGTCCCAGGTTTCCTGCAGCGTGGCTTCCATCTGGCTGAGCGCCCGGCCCTTGAGCGTGCGGTAGGGCGTATTGAATTCGAGGTTAAACTGGGATAATTCCGGCACCACCATTTCATTATCGAGGACCCTGAGAAATTCGTCGTTGCGCGGCGCCGGCTGCCAGGCGTCGTCCACCAGCCAGGCCTCAAGTTCGAATCCGCCTGTCGCTTCGGCATCTTGAAACCGGCCCTCGCGGCACATGGCCTCGAGAAGCTCGGTCTCGACCCTCAAGCGCTCGTCAAAGAGGCGGAAATCCTCGTCGGTAAACTGGGACGTGGCAATGTCTTCGCCCATTTTTCCCCTCGTGGTGCTCCCTGTCGCCGCGTTTCGGTGCCAAGGCCCTGTTATCCTTGCATTTTATAATCGCTCAGGAAATAGCGGCAATGAAATGATACGAAGGCGCGGCCGGCAACCAAGTTTACCTGCTTGCTGCCGCAACGAGTCCGAACAATCATATGCCAAGCCCAAAAAAGCTCATGAGCGAAAGTTTGAGTGAATCTCTTAATTGTGCTAAAATAATAACTATCGATTTACGGTTGTGTCGACTAGCTTCCTGTAACTTAGTAGTCGGAGCAGAGGGAACCGGCCAGCGTTCGTAGCCCTATCGACGGTCTTTGAATCCGGGCTCTCCACAGCTTACGCGGATCGATCTAATTGTTGTTAGGCATACGTTCTATTACCGAACAGGAGTGAGGAGACATGGCTTCACCTTTCATCGACAAGGCCTTTACATTCACTCAACCCGATGGCACCAAAATCGAGTTGCGCGGTTGGGGCAACCAACACTACGCCGTATTCGAAACCCTGGACGGTTACGCCGTTGTCAAGAATTCTGGCACGGGGTTCTTCGAGATCGCCCGAGTATCCAGCGACCGAACCATGCTGGAATCGGCCCCCGGTCCTCAAGGCAACCTGGATGGTGAGGGCACCGGCGTCGAGCCCGGCTTGCGAATTAGCCGCGACGCGGCCCGCGTTCAGGGCATCGAGGGAGCCTTGCGCATGGGTGGCCGGCGGTGTGATCGACGCTGCGAACATCGTAAGACCCTGGCCGCCGCGGCCCGTGAGCTGGGAGGTCCTCTCATGGCGCCGCCACAACGCGACACGATCGGCGATTTCGTTGGGCTTTGCCTGCTAATCGACTTCTCCGACGAAGCTGGAACAATCCCCCAGGACGAAGTCGAACGATTCTGCAACGAGCAAGGATACTCGGGCTTTGGGAACAACGGGTCGGTGTCGGATTATTTTCGCGACAATTCGATCGGTCGATGCCGCTACACGAATATTGTCGCGGCATACTATCGGGCCCAAAATCCCAAAACGCATTACACCGATCCCAATATTCAGCAAGGCATCCGCGCCCGACAGCTGATCGTCGAGGCCCTCACCCATCTGCAGGCCAACAACTTCGACTTCACGCCGTTGACTGTCGACAGCGGCGGCTTCGTCTATGCCATAAACGTCTTTTACGCCGGGGAAGTGGACAACAACTGGGCCGAAGGCATGTGGCCGCACGCCTGGCATTTGGGAACCTCCGTTCTTCTGGCGCCCGGTAAGAAGGCCTTCGATTATCAGATCACCGACCTGAGCAACGAGCTCTCGCTCGGCACATTCTGCCATGAGAACGGGCACATGCTGTGCGACTACCCGGATTTGTATGACTACGGCGGCGAGTCGAGCGGTGCCGGTGCCTATTGCCTGATGTGCGCCGGCGGCAACATCGACGAAAAGAACCCGACCCATATCTCCGCTTATTTGAAGAGACTGTCCGGCTGGGCCAAAAGCGTGACGCCGATTCAGCACGATCGAGAGATCACACTCTCTGCCGGTGATAACGAATTCGCCATATTTACCAAGGACAGCGGCGAGTACTTCATCCTTGAAAACCGAGCGAAGGACGGTCGCGACGCGTCCTTGCCGGACGAGGGACTGGTCATTTGGCATGTCGATGAAGACGGCAGCAACAGCAATGAACAAATGACGCCGGGCCAGCACTATGAGCTGTCTTTGGAACAAGCGGATGGGGATTTCAGCCTGGAAACCCGGCGCCACTTCGGCGATTCAACGGACCTGTACGGGCAGGCAAACAAGCGATTCGCCGATTCAACGGTTCCCAACAGCAAATGGTGGGATGGAACGGCCTCCAACCTGGAGATCTTCGATATCGCGGCACCGGCAGCCACGGTCAGTTTCAAAACCAGACTGTTTCAGGGTGGCGGTGGTTCGCAAACCGTACAAGGCGAATCGACGCCCAATTTGGACATTCCGGACAATCGAACCCGCGGGGTCACCGACACCATCAGCCTCGATCAGGACGCGACTATCGCCGGCCTCCAGGTAACGCTCGACATTACCCATACCTACCGGGGAGATCTGAGGGTCACGCTGCTAGCCCCATGGGGCGACGCCATCATTTTGCACCAGCGCCGCCAAGGGGGCAGCGCCGATGACATTAAACGAACCCTCGACGAGTCGGATGTGCAGGCCCTGACAACGCTGCACGGCAACAGCACCAAGGGGGACTGGAAGCTACGCGTGCAGGATTTGGCCCGCCTCGATGTCGGCACACTTAACCGCTGGGCTCTGGAGTTCACGACTGTGGCGCAACCGCCGGGGCCCATCGTACTCGAAGAGGCGCCCGGTACACATATCCCCGACAACGACCCGGCTGGAATCCAGCAAATTCTTTCCACCAATGCTTCCGGCAAGGTCGGCAGCGTGGAAGTGTCCGTGGACATTACCCACACTTGGATCGCAGATCTCCAGATCAGCCTGCGCTCGCCGGCTGGCAGCGAGGTAATCCTCCACGACCAGACCGGCGGCAGTGCCGATGACGTGGTCAAGACCTATACCGAAGCCACCACGCCGGCGCTGGACAGCCTTGTAGGACAACCGATCGCTGGAGACTGGCAGCTCGGGGTATCAGATGAAGTCGGTCAGGATGTTGGCAAACTGAATACTTGGCGCCTGGTGATTCAGCCTGCTCCCTAAGGCGGTGTGTCAAAAAAGGCGAAGGCGCATGCGCCGACTCTCATGATCGGGCGGTGCAAGCATGGTCAAACGCTTGAACGCCAGCCCCCCCAGTCGCAGACACTTTGTTCTCAAGCGCAGCGTTTTCCGAACCGAGCGCGTTTAACTCTTGATGGTCACCCAGGCCTCCGATTGCGGGAGACGTCGGCCAAAAAACGCTCGGCCGGCGGCACATCTTTGTGATCGATGATCCGGCCCGACGTGGGGCCGAAATCCGATCTTGAGGCAACATTCGAAAAGGTGGATGTCAGAAATTCAGACTTAAATCTACGATCATGGCGGCCAGGAAGCGCGCCGCCTCGCCGCCGGTGGCGGCCCGGTGATCGAAGGTCAGCGAGACCGGCATATGCCGGTGCTCTTCGACATATTCGCCGACCAGCACCAGCTGGTTAAAGAGGCCGCCGATGCCGATGATCGCAACCTCGGGCGGCATCACAATTGGCGTCGCAAATCGGCCGGCGATCATGCCGAAGTTCGAAAGCGTCAGCGTACCGCCGGACATTTCGGCCGCCTTGATCGAGCCGTCGGCGATCGCCGTCCTCAAGCGGTTTAGCTCAGCCCGCAAGTCATCAGGCGCCAGGCTATCGGCGTTTTTGATCACCGGCACGAAGAGGCCCTTGGGGGAATCCACGGCGACGCCCAAATGCACTTCCTGGTGGATGGTCTTTTCCAGGCTCTTGCCATCAAACCAGGCATTGATTGCCGGTTCGACCATCGATGCCGCAATCACCGCCCGCATGATGCGGCCGGTGATGTCGCTGCCCTCCGCCCAGCCGGCGATATCCGCCTGGTCAAACAATGAGGTGTGACAGACTTCGCTGCTGGCCTTGGCCATGGCTTGCGACATGACACGACGCGGACCGACCAGCCGCTCCGCCCGCCCGGAGACTTCGTACGCCCGCTCGGGGCGCTTGTATGCGCCGCCGGCCCGGAAATCACCCAGCAGCGCCTCATTCGCCGCTTTAAGCGCCACGTCAACATCGCCTGTGGTGACAGACCCCTGCGGCCCCGAGGCTCTTGCCGCACGAATATCAAGCCCCAGGTCGCGGGCGTAGGCCCGCACCTTGGGGGCTGCCTTTATGCCTTTTCCAGCCGCCAGGGAGGCGTCTCCGGATGATTGCACCGGCCGCGCCCCGCCGCTCATTCGCGACCGGGCGGTCTCGAGAACGTCCTGCTTGCTGACCGAGCCGCGCGGCCCGGTTGGCGCGATGTCGCTCGGATCGATGCCCAGCGAGCCCGCCAGGCTCCGCGCCGCCGGTCCTATCGGTGCCCCGGTACCGGCCTTTCCGGCGGCCTGGCGTTGGGCCTGCGGTACCTCGGAAGCGGTCGCTGTCCGGCCGTCCGGCGCGGCGCGTACGTCTGCAAGGGTGACCTCGCCGTCGGGGCCGGTCCCTGCAAGCGTGCCCAGATCAATCTGGCGCTTGCGGGCCAGGGCGCGCACCGCGGCGCCGGTCTTGATGCCGTCGGCACCGATCGTGGATTCGGCCTTGATCTGGTCCCCAACCTCCATCGCCCCGACCACAGAGGCTGCCTTTTCAGAGGCCTTCTGTTTGCCTTGGGGCTCCGATTCGGTATCCGTCTTGGCCTTTGGCGCGGCGCCGGTTGCGATCGCGACCAAGGGCTTTCCGGTCTGTATTACGTCACCGGCCTGGCCGAAAAGCTTGCTCACAGTACCCGTGAAAGGGGCCGGGACTTCAACCACCGCTTTGGCGGTCGACATCTCGACCATGTCCTGGCCTTCCTCGACCGCATCGCCCTCGGCCACCAGCCACTGGACGATCTCGGCATCCGGAAGACCCTCTCCCAGGTCCGGCAATAAAAACACTTCGCCCAGATCAGGTTCATCGGTCCCGGCGGATTCGGCCAGCTCGTCCTGGCGATCAGAAGTGGACAGAACTTCGGCCTTTTCGCTCGCTGTGATCTCCTCGCCTTCGAGTGCAAAGGTGATCAGCACAGCCCCCGTATCGATCACCTCACCCGGACCGCCGTGCAACTTGACCACGGTTCCGGTGTAGGGTGAAGGGATCTCGACCACCGCCTTGGCGGTCGACATTTCGACCATCGGCTGGCCCTCTTCGATTCTGTCGCCCTCGGCCACCAGCCACTGGACGATCTCGGCGTCCGGCAGGCCCTCTCCCAGATCCGGAAGTTTGAAATCGGTCATGAGAACGCCATCACCTTTCTGGCTTCATCCGCAATCCGGTCGACGCTGGGCAGATATCGACCTTCGAGTTTTGCATAGGGCATGATCGTATCGTAGCCGGTCACGCGGCCGACCGGCGCGATCAGGGACAAGAGACAGCGTTCCGCCAGTTCGGCCGCAATATCCGAGGCCACGCCGCCGGTGCGCACGGCCTCGGCAACGATCACACAACGGCCCGTTTTTTCGACCGATTCGATAATCGTCTCAACGTCATAAGGAGCCACGGTGGCCAAATCGATGACCTCGGCCGATACACCCTCTTTGGCCAGCATCTCGGCGGCCAGCAAGGTTTCATGCATCATTGCACCCCAAGCAACGAACGTCACGTCGTCGCCCTGGCGATCAACAAAACAGGTATCCAGTGGATAGGCCTCGCCATCGTCCTCGATCTCGTGCTTGACGATCCGGTAAATCCGCTTGGGTTCCAAAAAGATGACTGGGTCAGGATCGCGGATCGCGGCCAGAAGCAAGCCGTAAGCGCGGCTGGGATTGGACGGAACCACGACCCGCAGCCCCGGCGTATGGGCGAAGATCGCCTCGGTGCTTTCCGAATGGTGCTCCGGCGCGTGAATGCCGCCGCCGTAAGGCATGCGCACGACCATCGGCAGGTGCAGGCGGCCGCGGGTTCGGTTGCGCATGCGGGCGGCGGCGCCTAAAATTTGATTGAGAGCCGGAAAGACAAAGCCCATAAACTGAATCTCGGCCACCGGCTTCATGCCTTGCGTGGCCATACCGATCGACAGGCCGGCGATCATCGCCTCGGCCAGAGGCGTGTCGAGGACCCGCTGGTCGCCGTATTTGTCCTGCAAGCCGTCGGTGGCCCGAAAGACGCCGCCGTTTCTGCCCACATCCTCGCCCAGGATCACAACCTCCTTGTCGCGTCCCATCTCGTGGTCGAGGGCCAGGGTTACCGCCTCGATAAGCGTCAGAGTGGGCATGGCTATTCTCCTCCCCGGCGCATGACTTCGTCGCGTTGGGCCCGGAAGCGCTCGGGCAACTCGGCGTAAAGATAGTCAAACATGGCGCTCGGCGGCTGCGGCTTGTTTTCGAGAATATCAAAGTAGATTTTAACCTCTTTTTCGACCTCGGCCTTGGCCGCCACAGCAAATTCGTCGAGTTGTTTTTCGTTCACCGCGCCAAGGTTCAAGAGATATTTGGCCAGCCGCCCCAAAGGCTCCTTCTTTTCCGCTTCGGCACGCGCTTTGGCGTCTTCGTAGCGGCTCGCGTCGTCAGCCGTCGTATGATCGCAAAGTCTGTATGTTACCGCCTCGATCAGGGTCGCGCCGCCGCCGTTGCGCGCCTTGTCAAGGGCCTTGCCGACCGCGTCTTTGACCGCGATCACGTCGTTGCCGTCCACCTGCAGCCCTTCAATTCCGGCGGCAACGGCCTTTTGCGCGTAGGTCTGGGCGGCTGTCTGCATCTCGCTGGGCACCGATATGGCCCACTGATTGTTATTGATCACGCAGACCATCGGCAGGTTCCACACTCCGGCCACATTGAGGGCCTCGTAAAACTCCCCTTCCGAGGTGCCTCCCTCGCCGATCTCGGTAAGCACGGCGCGGTCTTTCTGGCCACGAAGCTTGATCGCCGATGCCACACCGGCTGCGTGCAGCATCTGAGTGGCTATGGGCACGGCGATCGGGAAGTCTTCCTTGGCCAGCGGATTCTGATAGTCGCTGCCACGCTCGTCACCGCCCCAATAGAGAAGGATTTCGTGCGGTTGTACGCCGTGCCCGAGCATCATTGCAGTGCCGCGGTAGTAAGGCACCAATACATCCCGATCGCTCAGACAGGAGCTGGCGCCGACACCCACCGCCTCCTGACCTTCCGAGGCCGGATAGGTCCGCATGCGCCCGACCCTTTGCAGAGCCACCGCCCGGGCATCGAGATGCCGCAACAATTGCATCGAGCGGTAAAGCCCGACCATCACCTCGTGATCATCCGCGAAATCAGGCAGGTCGTTGGCCGGTTTTCCGCCTTCGTCCAAATATTGCAGATAATTGACCTCAAACGAGGCAAGCTTTTGCATGGGTGTCTCCTCGGCCCGGATAAGTTTCCGGGCACCCCTCAGCGGCGGCTATGGCCGGGCGCGAGGACAGAAATTGCCCTCAAACGGCTGTAAATACAAGGGCATAGAATAGGAAAGTGAAGATTTGAAATATTCCTGATCCCAGTTCCCGGACGGCGAAGCAAGACTGCTCAAAACGCCAAAACCCATGAAATATTATTGCTTTGCCTTCTTATCCGACCAAAAGAGGTACCACCCGATCGACCAAAAGGTCGTTCTCCACGAGATCTTGAAATTCATCGGCCAGACGCGCCCCTTCCTCTACCACCTGCTTCCAATAAGGCATGCGTTGAGCGTCATCCATGGTTTTAAAATCGGTCCGGTCGGGGATTTTTCCAAAAGGCAAGCTTTCGACAAACTCTTGAGAGGGTGCCACCAGCAACAGATTGTCGAGCGCCTCGCCGGACACGCGGCGCCTGAGCTTCTTGTCGAACCATCCGGGGACCAGAAACGAATAGAAATGCGGGTAAAATATAACGCTGTCTGTTTCCACGAACGACAGATCGAAATGGTAATCGGTGACGCCGCCGTCCCGGTAAAGCCCCGGCGGAGCACCAGCAATATCGGATACCGCCTCCATGACCAGGGGAATTGATCCGGAGGCCAGCAGCACCGGCATGAAATTGGCTTGGTCAAGCGGCGCGTAGCGGGCCGGCAGATCTTTGATCTCGCCGAACGGCGGCCGGTCCCGCCGGTCGGAAAATAAAACGCGCTCGAAAAAGAGGCCCAGGCTTTTTCGGCTGATTGCATTCAAGGCCAAGGCCAAAAGCAGTCCGGCTCCCAGCACGGCCGGCTGCTCGGAGGCCGTAACACCGCGGCTTCTCACGGTCATGATATGGAGCCTGAACCTGGGGTGACTGAGAACCTCCTCGACACCGTTCTCGGCCATCATGACCTTGAGAAGCCGCGTTGACTTCCAGGCAAAAAGACTGGATATGGTCATCTTGGTTATGGCAAAGCGGAAGCGAAAGAAGAAGGTCGCAAAAGCTAGGCGACTCAAGCCGGTCGTCGGCTGGCGCGAGTGGGTCGGGTTGCCCGAGCTTGGCGTCGAGCGACTCAAAGGCAAATTCGATACCGGCGCCCGAACTTCGGTTATTCACGCCTTCAACATCAAGGCCTACAAAACCAAGGACGGCCAACACCGGATCCGATTTCAGTTGCACCCGCGCCAACACCACCGGCTGCCCTCGGTCGCTTGTGACGCAGAGGTCAAGGAGATCCGGCAGGTTACTAATTCCGGTGGTCTGCGGGAACCGCGCTTTGTGATCGAGACGACCTTGCAGATCGGCGGCAATCATTGGCCGATCGAGCTGACCCTTTCAAACCGTGATGAGATGGGATTTCGGATGCTGGTCGGACGGACCGCCATCCGTCGGCGCTTTGTGGTCGACCCCGGCCGTTCCTACCTTGTCGACCTGCTCTGAATGCTTGTTTGAAGTTACCCTTTCGATTAGGAGGTAGAGGGAAGAAAGGTTCGCCGATGAAGATTGCGCTGCTGGCACGAAATCCAAAGCTATATAGCCATCTGCGGCTGGTCGAAGCGGCCCGCGAAAGGGGCCACCAGATTGAAGTCATAGACACCTTGCGGGTCTATCTGGCGATCGGCGAGGGACCGCCCCAGATCCGCTATCAGCGCCGCATGCTTGACGATTTTGATGTCGTCATTCCGCGTATCGGCGCATCGATCACTCAGTATGGAACCGCGGTCCTAAGGCAATTCGAAGTTCTTGGCACGTATCCGCTGAACGAATCCCAAGCCATCGCGCGATCGCGCGACAAGCAGCGGAGTTTCCAGCTTATGGCCCGCAAGGGCATTGGATTGCCGGTCACCGCCTTTGCCCACAAAACGCGTCAGGCGGACGATCTGATCGACATGGTCGGCGGCCCGCCGGTGGTGATCAAGCTTGTGGAGGGAACGCAGGGCATTGGCGTCGTTCTGGCCGAGACCCGAAATACAGCCAAGAGCATGATCGAAGCCTTCGGCAGTCTGAATGCAAATATTTTGATTCAGGAGTTTATTGCCGAATCCAAAGGCGAGGACTTGCGTTGCATCGTGATCGGAGATCGGGTCGTCGCCAGTATCCGGCGGCGTGGTGCCCCCGGAGACTTCCGGTCCAATCTTCACCGCGGCGGCCATGCTGAGGCGGTGAAGATCAGTCCGCTGGAACGAAAGACTGCGGTCAAGGCGGCAAAGTCGCTCGGGTTAAATGTTTGCGGCGTCGACATGTTGAGGGCGAACCGTGGACCGGTGGTCTTGGAAGTAAATTCCTCCCCGGGTCTCGAGGGTGTGGAGAAGGCCACGGGAGTGGATATTGCTGGAGCGATCATCGGTTTCCTGGAAAAAAATGCCCGGCCCCACCGCACCAAAACCCGCGGAAAGGGTTAGCATGGGCAAGCGGCAGCCATTCGAGATCAATGGCGTTTCGATCGCGCCGGGCAGCCGGGCGACCGTGCGCCTGGAGCTGCCCCACCAGTCGGCGATGACGCCAATGACCATGCCGGTGCAAATCATCCATGGCACCCGCGACGGGCCGGTCATGTTTGTAAGTGCGGCCATTCATGGCGATGAAATTAACGGCGTCGAGATCATTCGTCAGCTGGTCAAGGCAAGACGGTTTCGCGGCCTCAAGGGTACCCTGATTACGGTGCCGACGGTTAATGTGTACGGGTTTATCAATCATTCCCGCTACCTGCCCGATGGTCGGGACCTGAACCGTTCGTTTCCGGGCTCGCCACGTGGTTCGCTGGCGTCGCGTCTTGCCTACCGTTTTTGCAGCGAAATATTGAGCCGTTGCACGCACGGCATCGATCTTCATACCGGAGGCGGCCACCGCACCAACCATCCCCATATCCGGGCCAATCTTGACGATCCTGAAATCGAAGCGATGGCCCAGGCCTTCGGAACGCCGGTCATCATAAACGCCAACTTGAAGGATGGATCCCTGCGCCAGGTGGCCACGGAGCGCGGCGTAAGAATGCTGCTTTACGAAGCCGGCAGCGCCTTGCGGTTCAACCGCCTGGCGGTACGAGCCGGCGTGCGAGGCATTCTGAAGGTCATGCGCCATCTTCGCATGCTGCATAAGATAAAAAGCAGTGAGAACGATTTTTCACCGCTCGAGGCACGATCCTCGTCCTGGTTACGGGCCGACGTCGGCGGCATCTTCAGGAGCTCGGTGCCCCTCGGACAGCGGGTAAAAAAGGGCCAGGTTCTGGGCGAAATGTCGGACTTGGTCGGCGAATACAAGAGCGAAATTCGGGCCACCTTTGATGGCATCGTGATCGGCCGCACCCAGCTGCCAGTGGTCAACGAGGGGGACGCCCTGTTCCATATTGCACGGTTTAGCGATCCGACCGAAGTCGAAGCAGCGGTCGAGGCTTTCCACGAAGAACATCTGGAGGGGCTGAACAAGGGCGATCTGGAGCCCCAGCCCCTCTAATCCCGAGTGGATTGAACGCCAAGCGCAAGAAAAAATCGAAGATGAGGATCAAAAAGAGCTCTAACCCTCAGTCACCGCTATTTTCGGCGCGCTCTCATAAGCCTCTATCAGGGCCCGTCCGAAGAGCCTGATTCTTCGGCCATCGGCGAGTTTCGCCGCCACACAAGGCCTATGCGGCGACTTGCGGTGCTCTTCGAGGCCAGCGGACGGATGACCACAGACGTGCCTTTCAAGAGGCCTCCCCTGACCGCCATTTCGGGGGCCAACGTAATTCCGAGGCGATTGTCGACCATCTGGATAAGCGTATGGAGGCTGGTCCCGAGGATCGACGCGCTGAGCGTCGATTGGGAGACGTGCGAGGCTTCGGCTGCCCGGCCGAATGCCGCTCCTCATGCAGCACGATCAGATAATTGAGCTGGCGCAGGGTCGACAGAGGTGCCATCGGGAAAATCGATCCTAGACCGGATTATTAATCGTTCAGGATGATTTATGGAGGCGGATTCAGGACCAGTCCAGCACCACCTTGCCGGCCTTGCCCGATTTCATGACCGCGAAGCCCTCTTCGAAATGCTCGATCGGCAATCGATGGGTGATCATCGGCTCGATGTCGAGGCCCGACGACAGCATGGCAATCATCTTGTACCAGGTCTCGAACATCTCGCGGCCGTAGATCGCCTTGATGGTCAGAGCCTTGAATATGACCTTCGACCAATCGATCGGCGATTGGCCGGCCGGGATGCCCATCAACGCGATCTTGCCGCCCATGATCATCACCTCGACCATCTGCCCGAAGGCGGCGGGGGCGCCGCTCATCTCCATGCCGACATCGAATCCCTCGGTCATTTTCAACTCGGTCATAACGTCGTGGAGATTCTCCTTTTCGATGTTGACCGGCCGCACGTCGGCAAGCTTCGCTGCCAGTTCGAGACGGAACGGATTGATGTCGGTGATGACCACGTGGCGGGCCCCGACATGGCGGGCCACGGCGCCAGCCATGATGCCGATTGGGCCGGCACCGGTGATCAGCACATCCTCGCCGATCAGATCGAACGACAGGGCGGCATGCACCGCATTGCCTAGGGGATCCATGATCGCCGCCAGATCATCGCTGATCTCGTCCGGCAACTGGATGACGTTAAAGGCGGGTATGGTCAGATATTCGGCAAAGGCACCGGGACGATTGACCCCGACCCCTCTTGTGTCCGGAGCAAGATGGAAATGCCCGGCCCGGGCGGCGCGGCTCCTGTGGCCCACCAAATGTCCCTCCCCGGTCACCCGCAGGCCTTCTTTCAGGCGCTTGACATGATCCCCCAGACCGACGATCTCGCCGACATATTCATGGCCGACAATCATCGGCACCGGGATGGTCGCGGCGGCCCATTCGTCCCAATTGTAAATATGAATATCGGTGCCGCAGATCGCGGTTTTCTTGATCTTGATGAGCACATCGTCGGGACCCGGCTCGGGTATCGGCTCCTGCTGCATCCACAGGCCCGGCTCGGACTTCGCCTTGACCAGCGCTTTCATGGTTGCGCTCTGATTCATTCGATGACCCCCAAATCCTTGCCCACCTTCACAAAAGCCTCGATCGCCCGATCGATCTGCTCGACGGTATGAGCGGCCGATATCTGGGTACGGATGCGGGCTTGACCCCTGGGTACCACGGGAAAGAAAAAGCCGATCACGTAAATTCCCTCATCGAGCATGCGAGCTGCCATTTCCTGGGCCAACTCGGCCTGGCCGAGCATGATCGGAATGATCGGATGGCTGCCCGGTAACAGATCGAAGCCGGCCTTGGTCATGGCGGCGCGGAAATGGGCCGTGTTGCGGAACAGACGCTGGCGCAAATCATCCCCATGGCGGATGAGCTCGAATGCCTTGAGGCTGGCAGCTGCAATCACCGGGGCCAGCGAATTTGAAAACAGATAGGGCCGCGAGCGCTGCCGCAGCAGGTCGACGATCGGCTGGCTGGCCGCCGTAAAGCCGCCCATGGCGCCACCGAGCGCCTTGCCCAGTGTGCCGGTGACGATATCCACCCGGCCCATGACCCCGCAATGCTCGATACTGCCGCGGCCGCCCTGGCCCACAAAACCGGTCGCATGGCAATCATCAACCATCACCAGAGCCCCGTACCGATCGGCTAAATCGCAAATCTGTTCGAGCTTGGCCACCTGTCCATCCATCGAAAAGACACCGTCTGTGCAAATCATTTTGTGACGGGCCCCGATAGCATCGGCCTCTTGAATTCGGCGTTCGAGATCTTCCATATCGGAGTTTGCATAGCGGTACCGCTGAGCCTTGCAAAGCCGCACCCCGTCGATGATCGAAGCGTGATTGAGGCTGTCCGAAATAATCGCATCCTCGGCCCCCAGAAGCGGCTCGAAAAGGCCGCCGTTGGCATCGAATGCAGCGGCGTAAAGGATGCTGTCCTCAAAACCCAGAAAATCAGCGATCTCCGCCTCAAGCTGGCGATGGACCTCCTGGGTGCCGCAGATGAACCGCACCGAGGCCATGCCGAAACCGTGTATCTCGAGCGCCTTCTGGCCGGCCTTGATCAGTTCCGGGTGATTGGCCAAGCCCAGATAATTGTTGGCGCAGAAATTCAAAACCTGAACCTCTTTATCGTCTTCCTTGACCGAAATGGCCGAAAACTGCTGCGAGGTGATGACCCGCTCTTTCTTGTAAAGCTGGTCGGCCTTGATGGCCGCCAATTGGCCCTGAAGCCAAGTTCCAAATTGCTCTGAAAAGGCACGCATATGGTTCGGATATCCTATTGATCTTTGCCCTTTTGGCCCGACCTCCGCAGGCCCCGTCCAAGCTCAGATTAGCCTCACGGGGCTACGGAGTCACGAGCCGAATGTCAATCTTGGGGTCCCAGCCTGAGGACCAATTTGCCTTGGGCCCGGCGCCCGGCAAGACTTTCAAAGGCGGCCAGATAATCCTCAAGCGCATAGGATTCCGAGATCAAAGGCTGGATCAGCCCCGAATCGTATAGGGCGGTCAGTTCCGCCATATTTCGTGCCTGATCCTTGGGGTTGCGCAGGGCCCAGGCCCCCCAGAAGACGCCGACGATTTGGCACTCTTTTAACAGCGTCAAATTTAAACGAATGCGCGGAATCTCTCCAGTCGCGAAACCGATCACCAAATGCCGTCCACCGGGGTTCAGGGCGCGCAGGGCGGCTTCGCTATATTCCCCACCCACCGGGTCATAGACCACATCGACGCCGCCGCCGCCTAAAGCCTTGGCACGTGCTTTTAGATCCTCCTCCGAGTAATTGATGCCTGCCTCAGCGCCGTGCTGACAGGCGGTTTCAAGCTTTTCGTCGCTGCTCGCCGCGGCAATCACTTTGGCCCCCATGGCCCGGCCGATCTCAACCGCCGCCAGACCGACCCCGCCAGCCGCCCCAAGAACCAGCAGGCTCTCGCCCTCTTTGAGTCCCGCCCTTTGTTTCAAGGCGTGATAGGAGGTCCCGTAAGCGACCGTAAAGCCGGCCCCAACCTCGTAAGAGATCGATTCCGGCAAAGGTGTGATCTGCGCCGCTGACACTTTCAATTTCTCGGCAAAACCGCCGAAGATGGTGGTTGCGGTGACGCGATCCCCGGGTCTTAACCCCTTGACTCCCTCACCGAGTGAAGCGATGCGGCCGGCCACTTCGCCGCCCGGCGAAAAGGGCAGCGGCGGCGTGAATTGATATTTCCCTTGAATGATCAATAGGTCCGGGAAGTTAAATCCCGCCGCTCGCACGTCGATAACCACTTCGCCACGGCCCGGAACCGGGTCCGTGACCTCCTCGATCACCAGATTTTCTGGTGGTCCCAACTCCTTGCAAAGTAATGCGCGCATCTTAATTCGCCTCTGGCTTGCCGTCGTCCCTTGCCATAACAAAAAGGATCAGCGCCTCGGCGATGAGGGCCGGTCGTTTCTCACCCTTGATCTCGATGGTAACCTCGCTGGTCATCAGAATGTGGTTCCGGCCCCTGGGCCGCACTTCAAGAATCTTGATCCCGGCCCTGATCTGGCTATCGACCTTGACCGGCTGCACGAAACGCACCTTGTTCAGGCCGTAATTGATCACCGTGGTCAGGCCCTTTGGCAACGGCGTCAGGCCGGCAGTGAGGAAGGTCACCAGGGACAGGGTCAGGAACCCATGGGCAATCGTCGTGCCAAAAGGCGTTGCCGCGGCGGCCTTGGGGTCAACGTGAATAAATTGGTGATCGATCGTCGCTTCGGCGAACTGATTGATCCGTTCCTGATCCACCTGCAGCCAATCGGATGGCCCAAACTCATGTCCAACCGCAGCTTCGAGTTCCTCTACCGACATCATCTGGGGCAATTGGATGCTCTCCTATTTATCCTTGTAAATCTGGCGAAGCCGCGGCTTATCGACCTTGAGCGTGGCGGTTCGCGGCAACGGCTCCAAGGTCTCGAACAGCCGCGCGGGCACCTTGAAATAGGCCAGCCTCTGACCCACGAAATCGCCCAGCGCCTGCTCATTTATCGTCTTGCCATGGTGCGGACGGATCACCGCTGCAACGATCTCGCCAAGCCGCTCGTCCGGCAGGCCGAAGACCGCTGCTTCGGCAATATCCGGATGATGGTAAAGAACACCTTCGATTTCGGCCGGGCTGATGTTCTCGCCGCCCCTGATGATTATGTCCTTCTTGCGATCGGCGATAAAGACATAACCTTCTTCATCCAGATAGCCAAGGTCGCCGGTCAGATGCCAGCCGTCACGAAAGGCTTTGGCGCTATCATCGGGTTGGTTCCAGTAACCGCGGGCGTTGGCGATGGTCTTGATGAGAATCTCGCCGTTCTCGCCGTTCGGCAAATCCTTTCCTTTTTCATCAACGATTTTGATCTCGACCGTGGGCGGCAGGGCCTTGCCGACGCTGGCCGGGCGCTCCAGATAAGCATCCCTTGTAATCACTGCGCCCAAGGCGTTGGTCTCGGTCAGCCCGTAAATACCGGTGACGCGGGCCCCGGAGATGATCTTGGGCACTTCCCCCACCATGCCCGGCGGGAACGGCGCGCCACCGGTGGTCATGTCCATCAGCGTCGATAGATCGTATGGGGTTGATCTGGCCGCTTCCAGCACGTCGAGCGTCATCGCCGCAACGCCGCCGCAATTGGTAATTGCTTCCACTTCGATGAGCCGCAAGACCTCCTCGACGTCCCATTTATCGACCATCACCACACGCCGGCCGATCACCAGGGACATCAAAAAACCGACATGCAGCGCCGCAACGTGAAAGAAAGGCCCGGCCACAAGGGCCGCCGGCTGGCGGGGCATCTCGCCGTTCGGGCCGACCATGGCGCGTTTTACAGCGGCGGCAAAAGCAGCCAGCGCCATGATCGCCGAAACCAGGGATCCGTGGGTCGAGACAGCGCCTTTGGGATGGCCGGTCGAGCCCGACGTGTAGAGGATCAGTACATCGTCGCGGCGCTCGATCTCAACCGCCGGCATCGCGGTGGGTACACCCTTTTCCACGAGATCGCCGAACACCGCCTCGGCCGGCGACCTCGCCTCTTTCATCTCAAGTCCGATGAAGGTGATGCGCGCCGCCTCCGGCAAGCCTTCGAAGCGGGCCAACCGCGAGGCATCGGCGAATATCACGTCGGGTTGGGTGTCCTTGATCCCGTAAGCCAACTCCGGTCGCCGCCACCAAGCGTTAAAAGGCACCAGAATGGCACCGCTGGCCATGACCGCCATCGCCGCGATCAGCCATTCGATCGAGTTTTTGGCGGCGATACCGACCCGATCACCCTTTTTTATCTTGTAGCGGTCGATCAGCGCGTGAGCGATCATGGCGGCGGCTGAATAGGTTTCGGCGAAGCTGTATCTTTGATCACCGAGAACCAGAAAATCCGCCTCACCGTACTGGAGGCAAAGCATAAAAAGCTGCGCCATATTGGCCGGCTGGCGGGCAATTCCTTGGTATTCGACACCGTCAACGGTCTTGGTAATGACCTCGAACGGCATGCCCGGCGCGGTCAAAGCTTCGAATGCCGCCTCGATCTCGGCTGACTTTGGTATCGGCAAACCCTCCGTCATCCCTGATCAATACCCTTTGATGCGTGCAAAACGATCCGCATGAAAATAATAATCGCCATAGGTCTCGGAAGCCACCTTGGCCCGCTTGATAAAAAAGCCGATATCGAACTCATCGGTCATGCCGATGCCGCCATGCATCTGAATAGCCTCGGAAGTTGCCAGGCCTACCACCTGGGCCGCTTTGGCTTTGGCCAGGCTGGCGAGAAATGATGAGGAGGCGTCGCTGGCCTGCAACGACAGAAGCGTTTTCAAGACCACCGAACGCAGCATCTCGATCTCGGAAAACAGATGCGCCGCCCGGTGCTGCAAGACCTGAAAGGACCCGATCGGTACGCCAAATTGTTTGCGCTCCCTAAGATATTCAAGTGTGCGCTCAAATGCCTCACTGGCTGTACCGAGCATCTCGGAACTCAGGCAGGCCCGGCCGACGTCGAGCGCCTTTTCAAGTGGCTCGTAGGCTTCATCCAGTTTGCCCATGAGCTGGTCGCCGTCCACCTTGACTTCGGCAAAGGTTATATCGGCCACGTTTCGGCTATCGACCATGGTGCGCCGCCTAAACTCCAAGCCGGCGCGGTCCGTTTCGATCAAGAACAGCGACAAACCTGACTTTGTGCCCGCCTTGCCGCCGGTTCGCGCGGCAACGATCACCTGATCCGCCAGGTGCCCATCGAGCACAAATGTCTTTTCACCATTAAGCACAAAACCGTTTCCGGACGGCTTTGCGGCAAGCTTGATGCCGCCGGGATCGTGGCTGCGACCCTCGTCGAGGGCCAGCGCCACGACCGCTTTGCCGGCTGCGATCTGCGGTAGTAGCCGTTTCTTCTGCGCTTCGCGGCCGACTTCCTTCAGCAGTGTTGCGGCCATGATCGCCGTGGAAAAAAATGGCGAGGCGCTCAAGGTTCGGCCCATTTCTTCCATCAACAGGCCGGCCCCTACGATGCCGAAATCAAGGCCGCCGTACTTCTCGGGCACCAGAATACCGGCCCAGCCCATCTCGGTCATGCGTTGCCAAAGTGCTGGGTCGTAACCGAACGGGTCGTCACTATCACGCAGCGTACGTAGCGCACTCACCGGCGCATGCTCGGCCAGGAACCCCTTGGCGGCGTCGCGCAAGAGATCATGTTCCTGGGAAATCACCAGCGCCATTTCTAGTTCCCCTGCGGCAAGCGGAGGACGCGCTTGGCGATGATATCCAGTTGAATTTCCGAGGTTCCGCCTTCGATCGAATTGCCCTTGCTGCGCAGCCATTGTCTGGACAGCGGCGGTTCGGGATCCTCCTCGTTCTCCCACAGGAGCCCCTGGAGCCCGTTAATCGCCATCAACAGTTCCGCCCGCTCTTTATTGAGCTCGGTGCCAATATATTTCAGCATCGACGATACGGCCCCGGTTCCGGCCCCGGCCTTGGCCTCGTCGCGGGCCCGCTCG
Organism: Pseudomonadota bacterium; assembly: GCA_022566895.1. Classification (GTDB taxonomy): domain Bacteria; phylum Pseudomonadota; class Alphaproteobacteria; order Sphingomonadales; family SMXR01; genus JADFIA01. Next base: position 12,091 of record JADFIA010000027.1, on the reverse strand, counting down.
AGGGTCAGCAGGAAGGCCGCCCAGTCCATTTCGTGGCGCACAATATCAGCCCGCAAGAGATGGTTGCGCAGCGTTCCGCTCTTGGTGCCGATCACCTCGGCCGCCGTAGCCCCGAGATCACTGCCGGGCAGCCGTTCGATGCCGCTGGCGCCGATCATCTCGCGCTCGTGGGTTAACAGATATTTGGCGATCGCCCAGCCCTTATTAAGCTCACCGACCAGATTTTCCTTGGGCACCTTCACATCGTCAAAGAACGTCTCGCAAAACGGCGATGAGCCGCTGATTAGGCGGATCGGCTTGGTGCTGACACCCTTTGAGGCCATATCGAAAAGCAGAAAGGAAATGCCCTCGTGTTTGGGCGCCTTGGGATCGGTGCGCACCAGACAGAAGATCCAGTCGGATTTGTCGGCATAAGAGGTCCAGACTTTCTGGCCGTTGATCAGGAAATGATCGCCCTTGTCCTCGGCCTTGGTTTGCAGACTGGCCAGGTCCGATCCGGCATTCGGCTCCGAATAGCCCTGACACCAACGAATCTCACCCCGCGCGATTCTGGGCAGATGTTCCTTCTTGTGGGTTTCGGAGCCGTATTTTAAAAGCGCCGGCCCGAGCATCCAGATACCGAAACTCACCAGCGCTGGACGGGCGCCGATGCGCTTGAGCTCCCGCTTGAGGATTTTGGCTTCCTCGGGCGTCAGGCCGCCGCCGCCGTATTCCTTGGCCCAGGTGGGTACGGTCCAGCCGCGCCCGGCCATGCGCTCGAGCCACAGCCGCTGGTCCTCGCCGTGAAATTTGTAATTACGGCCGCCCCAGACAGCGTCTTCCTCGCGCCGCATCGGGCGGCGCATGCCGGCCGGGCAGTTTTCCTCGAGCCAGGCCCGGGTCTCCTCTGTGAATGTCTCCAAATGCTCCAAGTGATCCGCGCCCTCATGTTGGTAACATTGAGGGTCAGCTTAGCGGTCTTCTGACGGCTTGAAAACGACGAACTTGGCGACACACTTAACGGTCGACCAACTGACGGTTCTGGTAATGGTTGGCTGCCTGGCGCCTCTTGAGCGCAAAGACCTGCATATACTAAAGACCTGCATATACTCAAGACGCATTTGATTGTCATAGAGCGGATTGTTCAACGGCCCCTGGTCGTGCGGCGAGAACTGGGAGATTCCGAAAATTTCAAATATTGTGTCGGTCCAGGCCAGATAGTTGTTGATCGTTGATCCATCACCGCTGGCCAGCAGATAATCGTATCCCAGATAGGCAAGGATGCAGCGGAAGGTTCCGAAGCTGCCGCCGCCTCTGGGCGGTTCGGCTGCTTCCGCGTAACCGTCGACAAATTCATTCCACATTGGCGAAAACTTATATTGAATATTAAGTCCACCGACCGCTGCCTGGACGGCGGCGCGGATCCTCGGAGGCGGCGAGTCGGGTAATCTCCTGGTCGGTCTTGTCGGTCAGGCCGCCGAAAGTCGACAAAGCCGCATCGATGGTCTCGTTTTCGGTCTTCGAGCGCAGCGAGGTTCTGGTGGCGCGATAACCGCTGACGTAGAGATCAAACAGGGTTCGGTAGGTATCACCGCCGTTCGCCATGATCGCCTCTTTCTGCATTTGCTGCGGCCAGATACCTGGCCTCTTGTCAGGAGACGGGTGGCGGCGAATGGGTGTGAAAATGCCGCGTTGAGCGAATCACGCTTGGCGGCATCGGACCAAAATAGCGCTGGCAGAATCGCTGCCGAGACTGTGGATCTCCCTCAAGCCACCTCAGAGCCCCTTTAACAGGTTCTCGGCGCAAAAAGTTTTCCACAAGGTTCTTGCCCGATCGGACCGTCAGAACGACCATAAAATCCAAGACTTAACCAACTGTCCCCGAATGGAACAATATGTGTTTTCCACAGGCTGTGAATAACTTCTTCTTGCGCGGTTTCAGGCGGTTTTATAGTATTCGTTCAAGCGCATCGAAGGGGCGGAGCGATCCAAACCTTCGGGACCGGCAGGACCAAGGCGACTTGGAAATGTCGGGGCGCGGTCCCGCCAGGCAGGGGAGGACTTCGGTCCGAACCGGCGGAGAAGGAAGGTTGGGCGACCAACCGGAATTCAGAGGCGGGATGCCGGTAGGAGCCAAACGGAAGCCAAGCTTCGGCAAGGTGGAAGGGTGGTGAAGGGAACCGGAAGGTGGAAGGAGCGATCTGACCGCAATCCGGTAAAACCGGGGGTCCCGACCCGGCGCTGGCAGACGGGCTTCGGCCCGACCCGCTCCCATATGAGCACCAAAAGTGCATCGTATGCGTAGGCGTGAGAGGGGCTTCGGCCCCCCTCACGGCCACCGGGGCGATTTCCCGATCTCAAGACCACCCAAGCTGGGTGGTTTTTTGATTCTGCATTTTATTCCGTTAGCGCGGATCGGCAGGCTACGGTTTGCGGTTGATTGGCAGGTCAAGCCGACGGCGAATGATAATCTTGCCGGCCTTGATGACCAGGTTGATATCCTTGGCGTTATTGATGTCGACCAACGGATCGGCATTCAAAAGCACCAGATCGGCCAGCTTGCCTTCCTCGACAGAGCCCATTGAGCGTTCCTTGCCGAGGAAAATGGCGCCATTGAGGGTGCCGATTCGGATCACCTCGAGCGGCGGCATGCCGGCTTCGACAAGTAGCTCCAGTTCGCGGTGACTGGCCGGGCCGTTGGACTGGTCGGACCCCAATACGATGACGCCGCCGGCCGCCGCCGGGCTGCCGATCCACGGTGTCAAAGCCGCGGCCAATAGGGCACTTCTCCAAATGTGCCTGGCCTTCTACACAGCAGGATTCACTCCCCTTTTCGCCGGAAATCTGGTGTAACACCGCGCCTTTGATCCGCGAACAGGAAATGCGGGAGACTGCAGACCGTTTCTGCCGTGGGTGCCGCGTCCGACCCGCATCGCGAAAGAATTTGATGGCATCGCGTGATTTGTCGGATCAACTGTCTTAAGAGGATCAACTGTATTAAGATAAGTGATATCTCATTGACAGTTGTATCTATGAGTATGATTGTGTTGTCTGCAATCAAGACACTTGAAGGTGCTAATTCATACGCTTGGGGAGAGCAAATGGAATTCCATTCTGTAGATAAATATGTCGGATCAAGAGTGCGCGGGCGGCGCATGGCGCTCGGGATTTCTCAAACAAAGCTGGCCAATGCATTGGGCGTCAGTTTCCAGCAGGTTCAGAAATACGAAAAAGGCAGCAACAGGATTTCGGCCAGCAAACTCTTGGCTATCAGCCATTTGCTGGAGCAGCCGGTTTCCTATTTTTTCGATGGTGCTGACGAGGTCGGCGGCCGCGAAAAAAGTCTGGCTCCGGCTGATCAACAGGTCTCGATGGAGTCGCGCGAGGTCTATGAAGTAATCCGTAATTATTCGCGGATTTCCAATGAGTCGGTGCGGCAAGGTCTTCGCAAGCTGATTTCGAGCTTGGCCGGGGGAAAATAATTGGCCTGAGATGATTGAGGCAAGAACAGCATCGTTCTTGGAAAGTCTCCAAAGCGCGAAGAGCATAGATAGCTTGGAGGCAGCGCTCGATTCACAGCTCAAATGGTGCGGCGTCGAGAGTTACACTTACATTGGCCTCAATCCTCCTAACTGGAAGTCTCGCTCGATCGTATTATCGACCTACCCCTCGGAGTGGACCGAGAGGTATAAAAATCGCAACTATGTCTTCTCGGACCCCGTTTTGATTAAAGCCCGTCAAGCGCTATTGCCATTCGTCTGGGGCCCCGAGCATGATTTGTCGGCATATTCCAAGAAGCAGAAGAGAATTATGCGCGAGGCTGCCGAGTTTGGCTGCAAATACTTCTTGACGGTACCCTTAAGGGGATTCAGTGGCGAGTTTGCAAGTCTGATTATAAGCTTTGGAAAGCAACGCGATGCTTTCGACGAAGTTGTAAGAAACCGCAATATTGAACTTTGGATTTCGGCTTTATATTTTCATGACCAATTATGGAAAACCTTGAGTGGCAAACAAGTTACGTCTTCGATTTATTTGACCGAACGTCAGATCGAAACACTGACCTGGCTGGCGACGGGAAAGTCCATGGGAGATGTGGCCGACATTCTGAACGTTTCCGAGTATGCGATCCGCTACCATGTTCTTCAGGCCGCCGAGCGGCTGGGCACACCTAACATGACCTCGACGGTAGCCCGGGCCATCGCACTCGGATTCGTACGCACTTAACTCCTGATCTCGAATTACCCTCACAGATTCGACAGCTTTTTTTTGTTGAATCTTTGCGGAATACTTACTCCTTGATTCGGGAGAAGGTGATGATAGAGGTGCGCGACCTTCCAGCACTAGAGCGTCAGCCGGCGTTGCGGGAAGCGATGCATCAGCAAAGATTCCGGGCCTTCAAGCTTCGCCACGGCTGGGATGTCGCAAGTATCAACGGATTCGAAATCGACCAGTTCGACCGGGTCTCGGCGAACCCGATTTACCTCCTGGCCCGCGGACCGAGCGGCAATTTGCTCGGTTCCTGCCGGCTTCTGCAAATGAGCGGGCCAAATATGTTGCACGATGTGTTTCGCAGGCACACAGAAGGCCTCGATCTGCCGCGCGACCCCGGACTTTGGGAATGCACGAGATATACGGTCGAGCCACGACCGGGACGGCACCAGGTCGACCCCAGCGTCGCCGCGGCTTTGTTCGCCGCTCTATGTGAATGGGGAATTCCGCGCGGCATAACCGCCTCGGCCGGGATGACCGATGTGGCCATTGTTCGTTTTATGCGCCGCCTGGGCATCGACACCACCTGGGTCTCGGATCCGATCCAAATTGGTGAAACAAAAACAGTCGTTGCACGATTTGAGATCTCGCAGAGAACCTATGAGCGAATCCTTGCGACAATGCAGCTCGAAAAGCCAGTCATCGCAATCGACTTAACCTCGTATCAAAGGTCCGCCGCATGAAGCAGGAATGGATTGAAGACGATCTGCATCAGGCTCTGCCACCTGAAGTGCATTTGAAGATGGCCCTGGATTTTCTGTATGCCCGGGCCCGCGAGCTAAATTTGTCCGTCACCGCTTCCTTGATCGGGGCGGCCGGCGTCGCTGCTTTGGATGAACTGCGCGAGCGGACCTTGATTGAGGCGCAGGCGAATTTAAAACGGGACGCGAGAGAAAAGATATGAGACCGAAAGAAAAGACCGAGCCCACTTCGGGCCTTGGCGCTGCCCTTAGACTGCGGCGAGACGCGCTCGGTTACCTGACCCGGCTGGCCCAATCACCGCGCGACGTCATCCCGATCCGGCTGGGTGGTGAAACCCTGTTTCTGCTCAATCATCCTGATCACATTCAACGTGTTTTCAAAGAGAATCGCCGAAACTACGTCCGCAGTCGTTACTACGACCGTCTGCGGCCAATCCTGGGGGACGGATTGTTTACTCTTGATGGCCCGGAATGGCGCCGCCAACGCTCAGCCGCGCAACCCTCCTTCAGCGGAGTCAATCTGAAGCGCATGGTCGAAGAGATGGCGGCCATCACAACGAGTGAGATTCGACGTCTTGAGCAAGTGGTTAAGGCCCGCCAGGAAACGACCGCGACCAAAATCGCTTTGCGGCTAACGCTGAGGATCACCATGAAGTCGCTGTTCGGGCGCGACCTGGATGACGATGAGATCAAGGAAATCTTTAGGGCCTTCACCATACTCTTGCGGGTCTCGGAAAAGAAAATGTGGGCCCCCGTACCGCTGCCCGTCTGGATTCCAACACCCACGCACAAGCGCTATCGTGACGCGGTCCTTAGCCTTGAGAGGTTGATCGGAGATATGATCGATCAGCGCCTCGCCAATCCTGCGCCTCCTAATGATCTCTTTCAGGCGATCTTGGAGGCCGAGCTCGAACTCGATGATCCGCGGAGCTTTCGAATTTCCATCCGCGATCAGGTCATCTCGATCCTCGTGGCAAGTCATGAGACGGTCACCAGCTCGCTGGTCTGGCTGATTGCCACATTGTCACAGATGCCGGCCATCCGGTCCAAGGTGGCGGCCGAAGCCGACAGGATTCTTGGTGATGAAAGTCTGGATTTTGAGACCGTACAGAAGCTGACCTATATGAAGCAGGTATTTGAGGAGCTTTTGCGGCTTTATCCTCCTGCCTGGACGATGTCGCGCCGGGCGCTCGTGGAAGATAAATTCGGCGACACGCTGGTACCGAAAGACGGCACCGTCATCACCTCCCCCTATATCATTCACCGGCATCGGGATTTCTGGGACAACCCGGAGGGATTTGACCCCGAGCGTTTCGCGCCGGGAGTCGAGCGCTCACACCCCTGGGCATACTTCCCCTTCGCCGGCGGAAATCATGTTTGCCTGGGCAATCGCTTTGCCATGCTCGAGGGTGTGTTGATCGGTTCAATGCTCTTTCGGGTTTTCGAATTTGACATTGTTCCCGGCCAAAAAATCGAACCGGTGCCGGCCACAACACTCAGACCCTCTTCGCCTGTTCTTGTCCGTGTCAAGGCACGATCCGGCAGTGCCGAATTGCGGCAGGTGGCGTGATATGGCAAAGCAGGCAAGATTGGTTACGTTGCTGCCCAATTCCGAAGCCCGCATTAAAGCCTACTATTCAAGCGCCGCCTAAGGCGCCCTGCCCCATTTTGACAGGACACCGGCGAATGATATGGTCCGGTGATATGTTCCGAGCAGGTGCTTTGTGCGGCTATCGGTAAGGAGGCCTCAGATGATAAGGGCTTGCCACAGAAAGGTTAAGTCCAAAACACTGTGCAACCCCGGCAACCCGCCCGAGGCTCAATATCTTCATATGACCCTGATTGCACGGATGCGGACACATCTGTTCGGAAACGAACATTGATGTTTCGCGCCGGCCAAGCCAAATCCAATTAACCCGTTGAATTTAAAGAGAAACGACCACGCAGGTGCGGTGGCACAAGAATTGCTTCTTTTATCACTATAGGAGCTTTTCATCGTAAAAAGCGGGGGCAAAGTATGTTCAAAAGCTATCTCACGACAGCGCTGCGCAACATTAGGAGGTATCGACTTTACGCGGTCATAAACATCGTCGGCCTGTCGATCGGCCTGGCGGTCGCCATCATGATCGCCCTGTTCGTGCGTCACGAGGTCAGCTTCGATACCATGTACGCCGATCACCAGCGGATCTATCGCATGAACTGGTCGCAGGTTCAGACCGGGGCCCGTTTTGCGACCTTTTTTAACCCGATGTCGCCGCTGATCGCCGAGGCTCTGGAAGGCGAGATCGAACAGGTCACCCGGCTGGCCATGAGCGAGCGGCTGTTAAGCGTCGGCCAGACGACGAACTACGAGACGATTACCTTCGTCGATCCCAATTTCTTTGAGATCTTCGAGCACCCTGCCCTGGCGGGCGATCCTCTAACGGCGCTGAGTGGGCCGAGAAGTGCCGTGCTGACGGCGCCGGCCGCGGCCAAGCTTTTCGGTCCGGTTGATCCGATGGGCAAAGTATTTACGATCGATGGGGGCTATGAATTTCAAATCACGGCGGTCATCGAAAGCAGCCCCTCCAACAGCCACTTCGTGTCGAACATTTTCGTAAACATGGAGATGCTGCCGACCATCTGGGACCGGCCAAATATGTGGCAAGCCATGGGCTCGGACCAGCTTTATCATTATTTAAAGTTGGCGCCCGGTGTCGAGCGGCAGGCGATCGAAGAAAAGATACTGGATTTCGTACTTGACCGTTTCGGAGTACAGGACGACGGCTCCTTTGCCACGCCACTGCAGCCCCTGGGCGAAGTGCATTTTACCACCGACCTGCAAAATGAAATGTCGATCCGCGACGACATTACCGGTGTGGTCAAACCGCACCGTCAAAGGGCGGACATTACGATCTTTGTGCTGGTCGGCCTGCTGACCCTTGCCATCGCCTGCTTCAATTTCATGAATCTGCAGATTGCCCAGGCTTCCAAGCGCCTAAGCGAAGTTGGGATCCGCAAGGCCCTCGGTGCCCAACGCCGTGATCTTGCGGTTCAGTTTTTGACCGAATCGGTGCTTCACGCGGTCTTGGCCCTGATCGGTGCGCTGATCCTGATTGAAATTTTTCTACCCCTGTTCTCGGGCCTGGTTGCGGCGCCCCTGGAAGCCACGGCAGTTTTCGATCCCCTGGTGGCCACAGCCTTGATCGGCACGGCAGTCTTGGTCGGCCTTATATCGGGGCTTTATCCGGCGGCATTCTTCGCTGGCCGTATTCCCTCCCAGGTTTTGCGCGGCGAGATGAGCCAGGGGGTCGGCTCGGCTAAAGTTCGGGCCGGGCTGGTGGTGCTGCAGTTTGCGATTTCCATTGGCCTGATTTCCGCGGCCGGCATCGTCAATACGCAGATCGAATATGCGCTGACCAAGTCCCTCGGCTTTAATCCGAAAAATGTCATCACCGTCCAGATCAATCGAGGCGACATGCGCCGCGCCTATCCGACTATGCGCGATCAGCTTCTGGCGGATCCGAATATCGTCGCAGTCTCGGCCTCGAGCATCGTCCCGACCAGGGACCTGTCGGACGGCTCGTCGTTTCAAAGGGTCGGCGAGGATTTTCAGGCAGAACTGCAAACCAGGCGGATCGCGGTCAGCGACGGCTTTTTCGAAGCCTTGGGAATGCAGATGGTGGCCGGCCGGCCGTTTAGCGCTGATTTCCCGGCCGACGCCATGGAGAGATTCTCACCCGAAACCCCCGAGGTGAGCGGCGCGGTCATCTTTAACGAGACGGCGGCACGCCAGGCCGGCTGGGCCAATCCCGAGGACGCCATCGGTCAAAAGCTGTTTTCGGCCTTCAGCTTCGGCGGGGTCGATTATCGGTTGAACTATGAAGTTGTCGGCATTGTCAAGGATGCCCATTACGGCTCGGTCCGCACCAAGATCGTCCCCGTCTCCTATACTCTGGAAACATATGCCAACGTCATGATCGTGCGCGCCAAGGCCGGCGCGGTCGGGCCGGCGCTTGAGAAGATTGAACAGGTCTGGCAGGCACAGGTTCCGGAATATCCGATCCGCCGGTCGTTTCTCGATGACGATTACGCGGCACTTTACGCCGGCGAAAGCAGAACCCTGGGCCTGTTCACGGGATTTGCCGGCATCGCGGTTCTGATCGCCTGCCTCGGCCTCTATGGGCTGGCCGTATTTATGGCCGAGCGCCGCACCAAGGAGATCGGCATCCGCAAGGTCTTGGGGGCGACGATCGCCAATATCGTCCGCTTGCTGTCGTGGGATTTCTCGAAGCTCGTGATTATCGCCAACCTGATCGCCTGGCCGGTCGCCTGGTGGGCCATGCAGGGCTGGCTGGGCAATTTCGCCTACCGCGCGGACATCGATTTCACAGCCTTTCTGAGCGCCGGTCTGTTGGCCTTCGCTCTGGCTGTAGCCACGGTCTGGGTGCACGCCTACAAGGCGGCAAAGCAAAATCCGATTCTTGCCCTGCGCCACGAATAGCTACCGACCAAGACGGCACAGACACAGATACCGGGGCCGGACGGTCTCAGGCGGCGGCGTAATCGGCCAGCCGCACGGCTTGACGTCTGGCGCCCCAGACCCCCGGCGGGCCGTCGAAGACACCGGCGCAAGGCACCCCGCAGCGCTCACAGGCGCCGTCGGCACTCAGGTTCCACTCCGAGAGCACGTACCAGTCGCGGCCGATCAGCAACTCCCCGCAATTGTGGCAGTAGGTGCTGTCCGCCTCCTTGGCATGGACATTGCCGACGTAAGCGTAGCGTATGCCGTTCTTGAGGGCGATCTCGCGGGCCCGGATAAGCGTCGCCGGCGGGGTCGGCGGGTGTTCGAGCATCTTCCAGTCCGGGTGAAAGGCCGTAAAATGCATCGGCACATCGGGGCCGAGCCGGTCCATCACCCATTGGGTCATGCTTTCAATTTCCGCCTCGGAGTCGTTTTCTCCCGGGATCATCAGGTTGGTGATTTCAAACCACACCTCGGTTTCGTGTTTAAGGTACTCCAGCGTCTCGAGGACGCGGCCTAGCTCAGCGCCGCAGATCTTGCGGTAGAACGTCTCGTTGAAGGCCTTAAGATCCACATTGGCGGCATCCATGTGGCGATAAAATTCCTGACGTGGTTCGGGGCAGATATAGCCGGCGGTGACCGCAACGGTTTTTATACCGGCGGCTCGACACGCCGCCGCTACATCGACCGCGTATTCAAGGAAGATCACCGGATCGTTGTAGGTAAAGGCAACGCTTTTGCAGCCAAGCGAGCGGGCCGCACGGGCGATAGTCTCCGGGCTCGCCTGATCGGCCAGGGTATCAATGTCACGCGACTTGGAGATGTCCCAGTTCTGACAGAACTTGCAGGCCAGGTTGCAGCCTGCGGTGCCGAACGAGAGCACCGGCGTTCCGGGAAGGAAATGATTGAGCGGTTTTTTCTCGATCGGATCGATACAAAAGCCGCTCGAGCGCCCGTACGTGGTCAGCACCAGCTTATCGCCAGCGCGGGCGCGTACGAAGCAGAAGCCTCGCTGGCCGTCGTTCAGGCGGCAGAAACGAGGGCACAGATCGCATTGAATCCGCCCGTCATCGAGCGCATGCCAGTAACGCCCCTCAACGCCGTCTAGCTCGTTTTCGTCGGTCTGTGCGTCAGCGCGCTGTATCGCTCCCTCCTTAAATCCGGTATTCGCTAAAGGGGCTTGGCAGAAAATGTCCGCGGTGCGAAAATATTCGGCCCAAAAGCGGGATGCGATATTATAGCATGTCGGAGAGCGAAATGGTGGCAGCGCAGATGCCCTCACTCAGGAAGCCGGCGGTGGCCGGGCTGTTCTACCCCGGCGAGCGCGCGGAACTGAGCGCCGCGGTCATCGATTTCCTGGCCGAAGCTCGACATTCCCTCAAGCCTGGGGAGACCGCGCCCAAGGCCCTCATCGTGCCGCACGCCGGCTACATATATTCGGGTTCGGTCGCGGCCAGCGCCTATTCCCGAATTGCCGATGCAGCCCAAACGATCAAGCGTGTGGTGCTCTTGGGCCCGGCGCACCGGCATGCGTTCGAGGGGCTGGCGCTGCCCGGGGTCGACGGTTTTGAGACGCCGCTTGGCATCGTGCCCGTGGACGTCGACGCGGTCGGGCAGATCGCCCATCTGCCGCAGGTCACGAGCCTGCCCGCGGCCCATGAGGGCGAACATAGCCTCGAAGTTCATCTGCCGTTCCTGCAAACCTTGCTCGAGGAGTTTTCGCTGGTGCCGCTGGCGGTCGGCCGGGCCACGGCGGCCCAGGTTGCGGAAGTCTTGGAAATCCTGTGGGGCGGCGACGAGACGCTGATCGTGCTCAGCACCGACCTCAGCCATTATCACGATTACGAGACCGCAAAGGCGATGGATGCGGCCACATCAAAGGCCATCGAGGCGCTCGACGAAGGGAAAATCGGCTACGACGACGCCTGCGGTCGGGTGCCGCTATCGGGACTGCTGGTGGCCGCCCGGGCCCACGGGCTCGGTGTACGCATGATCGATCTTCGCAATTCCGGCGACACCGCCGGGCCACGCCACCAAGTGGTGGGCTATGGCGCCTATATCGTCGGGTGACAAAGCAATGCGCCTTGCTCGCAGCCGTACGGCCTTGCGCAAACCCTAGCTACCCGTCTTCGGCAGCTCGACGTTCGTGAGAATGTTAAGAATTAATGTCAGATACGGCCGGGTATCGTTTCGCGTATCTGTAATATTTCCATCCACTCTTTCGAAAAACCCCAATGTCCGCTTATGGCTAAAAGCGGACTCTTTTCAACACCCAAACACCAGGACCCGAAAGGGTCCGCTTATGGCTAAAAGCGGACTCTTTTTTCGACACCTTGGTATTGGCTTTGGCTCCTTGCTGTTCAACATCGACTTTTGCGGATAGTCTTGAAGCCTGATCATTTGGGGAGGGGGTAATGTCGGGAAATACATCGTTTACAAGTTTTCACGTGAAAGCCGGTATAGCAGTGATTTTGGCGATGCTGTTGGCGGCTTGCGGGCCGTCAGAGGAGACAGCAGGCGAAAGCACGTCTGCCGGTCCTAAATCGCTTATCTATTCCTGGATGTCTGATCCGAACAAGGAAGTCCCGAATTTTCTGGCTGTTATCGATGCGGATAGTGCCTCTCCGACGTATGGCAC
>JADFIA010000026.1 GCA_022566895.1 Pseudomonadota bacterium | reverse complement strand
CCTGTAGAGGCGCCGGTAACGATTGCTGTTTTGTTTTGTTGAGACATTTTGTTTTCCTTTCGTTTTCCGTTTTGGATGGGCGGTATTGCCGCAAACCATTCAGGTGGCTCTGCCGTCGGCGATGCCGAGCAGCAGCGCCTTTGATTCTTTGTTGAACGTAGGAACGGTGTTGATCGCTGCACCCTTTTCGTAGGTGCGGATGGTGGCCGGACGTTCGGCGATCGCCGACGCCCAGCGCCATACGTTCTCGACCCCTTCAAACCGATCAAGAATACGACGTACCCAGGTATAGATTGCTATGTCAGCGATCGAGTATTCGCCGGCAACGAATTCGTTGCCGGCCAGCTGTTTGTCGAGAACGCCGAGGAGCCTCTCCGCTTCTCGGGTGTAACGGTCTTTGGCGTAAGGGAGATCATCGGGCGCATAATCCACAAAGTGAAGATATTGACCGAACATCGGGCCCACCCCACCCATCTGCCAGTTCAGCCACTGTAACACCTCGGATCGATCCGGTTCCGCCTCGGGCAGTAATTCGCCGGATTTCTCGGCCAGATATTGCAGGATGGCACCCGATTCGAAGACAGAGACAGAACGGCTCGGACCGTCAGCGTCGACGATCGCCGGGATGCGATTGTTGGGTGATATTTTCAGGAATTCCGGCTCGAACTGCTCTCCCTTCGAGATATTGACGGGCTTGATGGCATACTCAAGCCCGACTTCTTCGAGAAAGAGAAGCGGCTTGTACCCGTTCGGCGTGGTCCAGAAGTAAAGGTCGATCATGCTTCTTCTCCTAACGATTTGCGCGTGATCCCCGACCTTTTGGTTTTGTGTTGCGGAGAGGGGGTGGCCAGGGACCACGCGCTGGGGTCTAGGGAGGGAGGAACCATCTTCATTCCCGCGTTACGCGGCCTCCTTGTTGGGAAGTTTGACCAGCGGGAAATCAATCTCGGTTTGCGCCAGTCGGTCAATTCATTCGCCAGCACTTGATTAAGATAATCAATAACGCCGGAATCGCCTTTCATGTCGCCTCTCCCGTCCTTGAGCGCGCCGCGCCGGCCCTCCCGACCGAGCGATCTGGTCGGGAATAGTAGCACAGCCCCAGCTTCGCGCGCCATATCGTGCAGCTTCCGGGGGGGCTATCGAAAACCGCCTTGTTGCATGCCTAGAGTCTTGGGAAAAAAAGAGTCCGCTTTTGACCCAAAGCGGACACGGGATGTTCCCCTTGAAATACGTAAATAACTTCCTATATTTATGGGTATAGGAGGGCCACAATGGTCGGAATAGTTACTATACAAGACTTTTTCAAACACTTTCCCGATGATGATGCCTGTCTGGATCATCTTATGAAAACTCGCTTCGGCGAAAAGCTTGATTGCCCCAAATGCGGCAAGTATGGACGCTTTACCCGCCTTAGGAAGCATCCGGCCTATTCCTGCCCGTGGTGCGGCCATCATATTCATCCGATGGTCGGAACGCCCTTCGAGAAATCCAGAACGTCGCTGCAAAAATGGTTCTATGCGATGTACCTGTTCACCACTACTCGCCACGGTGTGCCAGCCCGCGAACTGCAACGGCAGTTGGGTGTGACGCTGAAAACGGCTTGGAGAATTGGCCACGAAATCCGCAAGTACATGGGCAAGGTTGACGGCATCCCGCCGATGACGGATCACGTCGAGGTTGACGAGACTTACGTTGGCGGCAGGCGTCCAAAGATCAAAGGCTTCACTGGACGCGGGGCCAAGGGCAAGACCGTTGTTATGGGTATCCTTGAGCGTGACGGGGAGATTTACACCGAAGTTGTGCCAAGCGCCGCTGGCCGGTCCCTGATCCCGCCTATCGTTGCGAACGTCCCCGTAGGCACACGGGTCAGCACCGATGAATGGGCTCCCTATAAGGTCTTGTCGCGTCTTGGCTATCGGCATGAAACCGTCGATCACGGACGTAAGGAATATGCTCGGGGCGACGTTCATGTGAACGGCCTCGAAAGCTTCTGGTCAATCCTCAAGCGGTCAATCCGGGGTACGCATGTTTGGGTCAGCCCTAAACACCTGCCCAAATATTTGGGGGAGTTTGAGTTTCGGTACAATATGCGGAAGACGCCAGAGATTATGTTTGATCGTCTTCTGAGGGCTTTTTAGTGCTAAGCCCTACATAGCGAAGATCGGCTGTCCTTAATGGGCGATTAGAGGGGCGATCATGGCCTATGCATTTCTTGACGTAATAGACGATATCGTAGCCGGCTTTGACTTTAGGGCGGACAAGGCGAAGCAGGAACTGATAAACATAGATACGCGCCAAGTGGAGCTTAAGGCTGAACTGGCGGCGCTTGAGCCGCGACAACTCCGAGCGCATGGCCTTAAATCTCGCGATGATCTCATTTGCGCTTATTGTTTCATCCTGCATGGCAATGAATTTCCTTTAAGGCCCATCCCCGGGGACGATAGAGTGGATCGATTCCGTTGTGGTGAATGTGGTGCGAAGTGTGAGTCAACCGCCTAGCTAGCTACCGCTGTTTTTCTTTTTTAGCCATCCGCTGAAACAACTCATCGAAAGCCTTCTTGTCGCCTTTGGACGGGTGTTCCTTGGCGAACTGTTTTAGCTTTCCGCTCTTTTGGGCCTCTTCGAGGCTGAGATATTTACCGCGTGACATTAGTTGCTGTCGTCCTCAAGTATTGGAACTGGTGTTGCTGGGGGATGGCGCGCATCTATTTGTCCCTGGATCATCATATCCAACTCGTACTGACCATACCGCCGGCGAAAAACTTTGCCGTCATACCCAAATATCAATTCAAATGGTCCAAACTTATTTATGAACTCGGCTGTTGACGGGTGATTGGTGACTCCATCATCCGGCAGATTCTTATCCCTCAGAATTCGTGCCTCGCAATGATTCCAACTGCCTTTTCGTATGTATCTAATTTGGTCGCAGCCGATCTTTTCAGTCCCCACTTGAATTGTGACCGGAAGGGGGTCGGTTTGGCCATCAAATTCAAGAGTGAATCGCTCTGGCTCAATACGCCCCCGATTGACCTTGAAAGAACATGCAAAATCCCCAACGATTGTCCGCCCATCTTTAACTTCATGAACGCCAACACCATTAAGCCGCCACGATATCTTTCGCAGAGGATGAAGATACCAAGAGCGATACCGGGGGAAATGCGAGCCTTTTGGTGGCAAGAAAATATACGCCGTGGCGGCCGTAAAAAGTAACAGCGCCGCCACCGTGAATATAACTGCCGATAGAACCGGATGGTCTAAGATAAGCGTCACAAAACCAGCCGCCGTTGCAACGGCACCGCCAGAAGCGGCAAATTTTGCGATATTGTGGACAGCGGCAACGCGGCCAGTCCAACTGAGCAGCTTCCAGCGCATGTCATAGATACTGACTCCCTGCCAGTTCGTATGTCAACAACTACGTATGTCTAGGGGAACATTCCGAGCGGACATTCGATGCGGACACTTAGGCTTCGGAGTATAGAAGATCATTCCTACACCAGCGGATAGGCAATCCGTATGACGCGAGAATGCCGGCCAGTCTGACACCACCCCAAAGTCTCATTCCGGCAGGTGGCGAGATTCAATTCGACAACTGTGTACAGAAACTGGCAGCCTGTCGAACATATTTACAGCCCAATAGGGGATTCAGTTGGACGGTCCCGAAATTCTTCATGACGTCTTGGTCTTTCTCGTTGCCGCAGTCGTTGTGGTGCCAGTATTTCGACGCTTGCGGTCCAGTCCGGTGCTTGGCTACCTAGCTGCAGGCCTGCTCATAGGGCCGCACGGTCTGGCGTTCATTCGAGATACTGAGAGCGCACACACGCTGGCGGAATTCGGTGTCGTATTTCTCCTCTTTATGATCGGTCTGGAACTATCGTTTGGGCGCCTGCGCGTGCTGAAACGTTATGTTTTCGGATTGGGCTCGTTACAGGTAGCTGTCACGGGGCTTCTCATCGGCGGCATTGCCTGGAAATTGGGAGCTACCGTAGAGGCCGCTGCGATAATTGGCGGGGGTCTGGCATTGTCGTCTACTGCGTTCGTGCTACAACTCCTCGTTGAGAGGGGTGAACGGGCAACGCGCTTTGGCCAGGTTTCGTTTGCAATATTGCTCCTACAAGACATCGCCGTGGTCCCCCTTTTGATACTCGTGACCCTTCTTGGCCAAGGGGAAGGCTCATTTATCGCCGCCGTCGGTGGAGCTACGATAAGAGCAGTGGTAGCTCTGGTGTTGGTTGTCGGCATAGGGCGACTGATCCTCAGGCCCATATATCGAATAATTGCTGGAACGAAGAGTTCCGAGCTCTTTGTGGCGACAACTTTGCTCACCGTTCTCGGCACGGGCTGGCTTGTATCATTGGGTGGATTGTCCATGGCATTGGGGGCTTTCTTGGCGGGCCTATTGTTATCGGAAACCGAATATCGGCATCAGGTCGAGGCAGATATACAGCCGTTCCGCGGAATACTTCTTGGTCTCTTCTTTATGACAGTCGGCATGTCTATCAATATTCCCCTGGTAGGAACCCATGTCGGTCAGATTGCAGCTCTTTTTGTCGCACTTTTGATTGGGAAGAGTATCGTGACCGCCGCATTATGCAGGGGTTTCGGGTTGCCGTTTTCTGTATCCGTGCGCGCAGGAATGCTGCTTTCTCAGGGCGGTGAATTCGGATTTATCCTTTTCGCATCGGCCAGCGCGCTCGGTGTTATCCCTATGGAAACCGCGCAGGTACTCTTGGCGGTGATAGCGCTCACAATGGCGGCGACACCGGCCATGGATTACTTGGGAAATCGCGGTTTCAATTTTCTTGCGAAGCAAGAACGAGAGCCCGTTACCGGTACTGACGAGATAAGTGACGATCTGGAAGATCACCTGGTGATTGCCGGCTTTGGCCGTGTTGGCCAGACGGTGGCGAGCGTTCTTTCGGCTGGCGGGATTCCCTTCGTGGCACTCGACCTCGACCCCGACCGGGTTTCAAAATGCCGGAGAATTGGCCTCCCCGTATTCTTCGGCGATGCCGGTCAGATTGAAGTTCTTAAGGCCGCTGGCGCGAACAGGGCCAAAGGCGCGGTTATTACTATTGACCAACCAGCGACCGCCAGCCGGCTGGTGGCGGCTCTTAAAGAATATGCCCCTGATCTAGAGATATTTGTCAGGGCGCGAGACCTAAGCCACAGCCGCCAACTGGAAATCGCAGGGGCAACCGCGGTGGTTCCCGAAACAATCGAGGCCAGCCTTCAATTGGGCGGAATAGTGATGAATGCGATGGGCATAACACCGGATGAAGTTGCGGCAATTATCGATGATCTGCGCCAGGATGATTATGAGAAACTGCGCGAAATCGTGCCAGAACATAAAGACAACAAGGAAGGTTCCTAACACTTGTCTTAATCGTGACAAATGGGCGCTTTTTACGCCTATGCAGGCAGAGTTCAACTCAACGGCCTAGGCGCAATTTGATGAGGGGTGTAGGATCAAGAGAACAAACGTTGTCGTTTCTGTGCTCGAGCCGTCTAGCTATGCCCACGAAGGGTTACGGGATAATCATTCAGTATAAAGAATCGAGGAGATTTAGACATGAAGGACAAGCTTCCAGCGGCAGCAGCCCGAATGGCGGAGGAACACCCGGATGTATGGCAAGCCCACCGGGCGCTTGGCAAAGCATGCGGTGAAGCGGGGCCGCTTGATGCAAGGACGCGCAGATTGCTTAAGGTTGCCCTTGCCGTTGGCGGGGGACTTGAGGGCGCGGTCCATTCCCACGTGCGACAAGCCATCGAAGAAGGTGTGGCGTCTGAGGAGCTGAGGCAGGTGGCGCTTCTGGCTATTCCCACATTGGGTCTGCCAAGGAGTACCGCGGCGCTTACCTGGATCGATGACATATTGACGTAAACGGCACCGTGCACCCGGCCCCGCAAAGAGTCCGGCGTTGATATGGTCGCGCAATCCTAATTCGGGTGATTTTGGCGCTACGCGGCGAGGCCGACCGGCCGACCATTTTATGAATCTGCCTCAGGACAAAGAAGATCTCTCGCTGCACCAACTTCTGAAATTTCTTGCCGCCACTTGATCTCAATCAATTTCCCCAAGCCATATTCGAGCTAAGAAGGCCCCAAGATTCCACTCTTGGACGAGGGCTTTCATGCACAATCTCGAGGGCATCACGAGGGGCCGGCAAAACGGCATTCTCGGCTTGAGCACTTTCGCGTTTACGGTCTGTTTCGCGGTGTGGACGATCTTTTCGATCATCGGGCTACAGATCAAGGCGGACCTTGGCCTAAACGACACCCAGTTCGGCCTTCTGGTGGCGACACCGGTGCTGACCGGCTCGTTAAGCCGCATTTTCCTAGGGATATGGACCGACCAGTACGGCGGCCGCATCGTCTTTACGATTCTAATGCTGGCGACGGCGGTGGCGACCTGGCTGTTATCGTCGGTTGAGACATATCCCATGTTTCTCCTGGCCGCCCTCGGCGTCGGTTTGGCCGGCGGATCCTTTGCGGTCGGTATCGCCTATGTCTCGCGTTGGTACGAGACCGAGCGCCAGGGGACGGCGCTTGGCATCTTCGGAGTCGGCAACGTCGGCGCCGCGGTCACCAACTTCGGCGCCCCGTTTCTCCTTGTAGCCCTTGGCTGGCAGTCGACGGCCCAGGTCTATTCGGTGATCCTCGCCATAACCGCAGTGCTTTTCTACCTCTTGACCAAGGACGACCCGGCGGTCGTTGCCCGGCGCCGGGCCGGTGAGAAACCCAGCCCGACCCTGATGGAATTGGAGCCCCTGAAGCGGCTGCAAGTGTGGCGTTTTTCGCTTTACTATTTCTTCGTCTTCGGCGCTTTCGTGGCCTTGGCCCTATGGCTGCCGCGATATTATCAGGGGGTCTACGGGCTTGATATCAAGACGGCGGGTATGCTGGCCGCGGCTTATGCCCTGCCGGGCAGTATCTTCCGGGCTTTGGGTGGTTGGCTGTCGGACCGTTTCGGGGCCCGCCGGGTCATGTATTGGACCTTCGCCGCCTCGGTAGCAGCGACCTTCATGATGAGCTATCCGGCGACCGAATATATCGTCCAGGGGATCAAGGGTCCGATTGGTTTTACGATTGCCACGCCCCTGCCCATATTCGTCGGCTTGACCATTTTTCTGGGCTTCTTCATGTCACTGGGCAAGGCCGCTGTTTACAAGCATATCCCGGTCTACTACCCGGATAATGTCGGCTCGGTCGGTGGCCTCGTCGGCATGATCGGCGGCCTCGGGGGCTTCGTGTTGCCGATTGCTTTTGGCGTCATGAACGATCTGATCGGCGTCTGGACCAGCTGCTTTATGCTCCTTTTCGCCCTCGTCAGTGCCGCCCTTTTGTGGATGCATTTCGCGGTGCGGCGCATGGAGCGCCGCCTGGTGCCCGAGCTTGGGGCGTTGCCGGAGTTACCTGAAATGGCCGATATCCACAAGCCCCACCACCACGTTGGTCCAATGAAATCTTCAGCCCAAGGGAGCCAGGCATGACAAGCCACGTGCTGAGCCATTGGGCGCCGGACGACGAGCAATTTTGGGCCGAAAGCGGAAGCCGCATCGCCCAACGGAACCTGTGGATTTCGATCCCGGCCCTCCTCCTGGCCTTTTCGGTCTGGCTGGTGTGGTCGGTGGTGGTCGCCAAGCTGCCGCTGATCGGTTTCGACTATTCGACCAACGAATTGTTCCTGTTGGCTGCGCTGCCGGGCCTTTCCGGTGCGACCCTGCGCATCTTCTATTCGTTTATCGTACCAATCTTTGGTGGCCGCCGCTGGACGGCGCTGTCGACCGGCAGCTTGCTGATCCCGGCCATCGGCATTGGCTTTGCGGTTCAAAACCCCAACACGCCGTACGAGCTGTTCGTTTTTCTGGCCTTGATTTGCGGCTTAGGCGGCGGCAATTTTGCCTCGTCGATGGCCAATATCAGCTTCTTCTTCCCGCGGGCCCAGAAGGGCAATGCCCTGGCGCTTAACGCTGGGCTCGGTAACGCCGGGGTCAGCGTCATGCAGTTCGTGGTGCCGCTGGTGATTACCATGGGCGTCTTCGGGGCCATCGGCGGCGACCCGCAACCGCTCTCTGACGGCGGCGAGCTGTGGCTGCAAAACGCCGGTTTTATCTGGGTGCCTTTTATCCTCGTGGCCTCGATCGCGGCCTGGTTCGGGATGAACGACATCGCCGAGGCCAAGGCCTCCTTTGCCGAGCAGGTTGTGATCTTCAAGCGCAAGCACACCTGGATCATGTGCTGGCTCTATACCGGAACCTTCGGCTCTTTTATCGGCTATTCGGCCGGCTTTCCGCTTCTGGCAATGACCCAGTTTCCCGAAGCCGACGCCCTGCGTTTTGTTTTCCTGGGGCCCTTGGTGGGCGCCCTTAGTCGCGCCGCAACCGGCTGGGTCTCGGACCGCTTCGGTGGTGGGCGGGTAACGCTTTGGACCTTTGTCACCATGATCCTTGCGGTTGGCGGCATCCTCTATTTCCTCTCGGTCAAGACCGAGCCCGGGGCCTTTTGGGGCTTTTTTGCGATGTTCCTTGTTCTGTTCTTCGCAACCGGCGTCGGTAACGCCTCGACCTTCCAGATGATCCCCGTGATCTTCCAAAAGGTCTGCGATGCCACAATGCCGGCAGCCCCGGAAGGAGCTCGGAACCGGCAGGCCGAGAAGGAAGCCGCCGCGACCATCGGCTTTACCTCGGCGATCGCTGCTTACGGCGCCTTTTTTATCCCCAAGAGCTACGGCACCTCGATCTCGATCACCGGCGGGCCCGAGACAGCTCTGTGGTTCTTTATCGGCTTTTACGTGACCTGCGTGGCAGCGACCTGGTGGTTCTATACGCGAAGAGAAGCCGAAGTCCGATGCTGACGATCGCCCCAAGGAGAGACCCAAGATGAGCCACTTTCTTGATCGTTTGGCCTTTTTAAAAAAGGACGCTGAAGCCTTTTCGGACGGCCATGGAATCCTCACCACCGAACCGCGCGGCTGGGAGGACGCCTACCGCAAGCGCTGGCAGCACGACAAGATTGTGCGCTCGACCCACGGCGTCAATTGCACCGGCTCGTGCAGCTGGAAGATTTACGTTAAGGGCGGTCTGGTGACCTGGGAGACCCAGCAAACCGACTATCCGCGCACCCGGCCCGACATGCCGAACCACGAACCGCGTGGTTGTGCGCGCGGCGCCAGCTTCTCCTGGTACCTCTACAGCGCCAACCGGCTCAAATATCCGATGATCCGCAAGCGGCTGGTGAAGCTGTGGCGGCGGGCCCGCCGCAAGGCCGATCCGGTGGCTGCCTGGGCCTCGATCGTCGAGGACGAAAAGAAGGCCAAGGAATACAAGGCGGTCCGTGGCCAGGGAGGGTTTGTGCGCGCCGAGTGGGACGAGGCCACCGAGATCATCGCCGCCGCCAACGCCTATACGATCAAGCGCTATGGTCCGGACCGCATCGCTGGCTTCTCGCCGATTCCAGCGATGTCAATGGTCTCCTACGCCGCCGGCACCCGATATCTGTCGCTTCTGGGAAGTACCTGCCTGAGCTTTTACGACTATTATTGCGACCTGCCGCCCTCAAGCCCGCAGACCTGGGGCGAGCAGACCGACGTACCCGAAAGCGCCGACTGGTATAATTCGGGCTTCCTGATCCTGTGGGGCTCGAACGTCCCGCAGACCCGCACGCCCGACGCCCATTTCTATACCGAGGCCCGCTACAAAGGCACTAAGAGCGTTGTCATCACACCGGATTACAGCGAGGCGGCCAAGTTCAGCGATCTTTGGCTTCACCCAACGCAGGGCACCGACGCCGCTCTGGCGATGGCTCTGGGTCATGTGATCCTTAAAGAGTTTCACATCGAACGCACGAGCGACTATTTCGAGGATTACTGCCGCCAGTACACCGATTTCCCCTTCCTCGTGCAGCTCGAAAAACAAGGTGACTACTGGGTGCCGGGCCGCATGTTGCGGGCCTCCGACTTTTCTGACGGTCTCGGGGAGACCAATAACACCGACTGGAAAACGGTGGCTTTCGATGAGGAGACCGGCAACCCTGTATTGCCGCGCGGTTCGATTGGCTTCCGCTGGGGCGAGGACGGCCGCTGGAACCTCGAAGAAAAGGACGCCGCGGGCGCCCATACGCGGCTGCGGATGAGCCTCATTCACAACCACGATGAAGCGCTGCCCGTGGCCTTTCCCTATTTCGGCAACCGGAAGCACGAGCATTTCGCCTCGACCGATCACGCCGACGTTCTGGAGCGGGCGGTGCCGGTCAAGAAAATGGCGCTTAAGGGCGGCGAGACATTCGTGGTCACGGTTTTCGATCTCCTGGTCGCCAATTACGGCATCGATCGCGGTCTGGGCGGAGAAAATGTCGCCGCCACTTTTGACGATGATATTCCCTATACCCCGGCCTGGCAGGAGACGATTACCGGCGTGCCTCGCCAGCAGGTGATCGAAGTGGCGCGGGCCTTTGCTGAAAATGCAGACAAGACCGAGGGGCGCTCGATGGTCATTCTCGGGGCCGGCCTCAATCACTGGTACCACATGGATATGATCTACCGTGGCATCATCAATATGCTGGTGATGTGCGGCTGCGTGGGCAAGCCCGGCGGTGGTTGGGCACATTATGTGGGCCAGGAAAAGCTGCGGCCGCAGACCGGCTGGCTGCCCCTGGCCTTTGCCCTCGATTGGAACCGGCCGCCAAGGCATATGAATGCGACCTCCTACTGGTATGCCCATTCCGATCAATGGCGGTACGAAAAGCTCAAAGTCGACGAAATTCTCTCCCCTCTGGCCCCCGAGGCACGTCTGTCCGGCAGCCTGATTGATTTTAACGTGCGGGCCGAAAGGATGGGCTGGCTGCCGTCGGCCCCACAGCTCAATCAAAACCCCCTCAAGATCGCCAAGGCGGCCAAGCGCGCCGGGCTCGAGGTGGCGGATTTCGTGGTCCGGGAATTAAAGGAAGGCCGCATGTCGTTCGCCGCCGAAGACCCAGACAATCCGGATAATTTTCCGCGCAATCTCTTTATCTGGCGCTCCAACGTCTTGGGCTCAAGTGGCAAGGGCCATGAATACTTTCTGAAGCACCTTTTAGGGACAGTTCACGGCCTGCAGGGCAAGGATCTGGGCGAGGACGGGGCCGAAAAACCCGAAGAAGTCAAATGGCACGACGAGGCACCCGAAGGAAAGGTCGATCTTTTGACAACGATCGATTTCCGCATGTCGACCACCGCCCTTTATTCGGACATCGTCTTGCCGACCGCGACCTGGTACGAGAAAAACGATCTCAATACCTCCGACATGCACCCCTTCATCCATCCGTTGTCAGCCGCCGTCGACCCGGTCTGGGAATGCCGCTCGGACTGGGAGATTTTCAAATCCATCGCCCGTGCCTTTTCCGAGGTGGCGCCCGAGGTCCTAGGCAAGGAAAAGGACGTCGTGCTCACCCCGATCCTCCACGACACGCCGGGCGAGATCGCCCAGCCCTTCGACGTCGCCGACTGGAAATACGGCGATGTGGAGCCGATCCCCGGCAAGACCATGCCGGCGATCACCGTCGTCGAGCGGGATTATCCGAACGTCTATAAGCATTTTACAGCGCTGGGGCCGCTGTTGGAGAGGCTAGGCAATGGCGGCAAGGGCATCGCCTGGAACACCGCCGACGAGGTCAAGGGCCTCGGCGATCTAAACGGCCGGGTGACCGAAGAGGGCCCGACCAAGGGCATGCCGCGCATCGAAAGCGACATTGACGCCACCGAGATTGTGCTTTCGCTGGCCCCCGAGACCAACGGCGAAGTGGCGGTCAAGGCCTGGCAGGCCCTGAGCAAAATCACCGGGCGCGACCATACCCATCTAGCCAAGCCGCGCCAGCATGAAAAGCTACGTTTCCGCGATCTCCAGGCGCAACCCCGAAAGATCATTTCATCACCGACCTGGTCGGGCATCGAATCAGACGAGGTGACCTATAACGCCGGCTACACCAATGTCCACGAGCTGATCCCATGGCGAACCCTGACCGGCCGCCAGCAGATCTATCAGGATCACTTGTGGATGCGGGCTTTTGGCGAGCAGCTTTGCGTTTACAAGCCGCCGGTGGATACCAAAACCATCGCGCCGGTGATCGGTAGACGTCCGAACGGCAACCCGGAGATCGTGCTCAATTTCATCACTCCGCACCAGAAATGGGGCATCCACAGCACCTATACGGACAATCTTCTCATGCTGACCTTGTCGCGTGGCGGTCCGATCGTCTGGCTGAGCGAGGACGATGCGGCAAAAGCCCAGATTAAGGATAACGACTGGATCGAAGCCTTTAACGTCAACGGCGCCCTGGTCGCCCGGGCCGTGGTCTCGCAGCGCATCAAGCCGGGCACGGTGTTCATGTACCACGCCCAGGAGAAGATCGTGAACGTGCCGGGTTCCGAGATCACCGGCACCCGCGGCGGTATCCACAACTCGGTCACCCGGACGGTCCTGAAGCCGACCCATATGATCGGCGGCTACGCTCAGCTGTCCTACGGCTTTAATTACTACGGCACCGTCGGCTCGAACCGCGACGAGTTCGTGATTATTCGCCGCATGGACAAGATCGACTGGATGGACGAGCCGGCCGAGCCCAGCAAGGAGGCGCGGTCATGAAGATACGCGCCCAGATCGGCATGGTCCTCAACCTCGACAAATGCATCGGTTGCCATACCTGCTCGGTTACTTGCAAAAACGTCTGGACCAGCCGCGAAGGCATGGAATACGCTTGGTTTAACAATGTTGAGACCAAGCCCGGCATCGGCTACCCGGACGAATGGGAAAACCAGGACCGCCACAACGGCGGCTGGGAACTCACCAAGGGCGGCAAACTGCGGCCCAAACTGGGCGGCAAATTGTCGGTTTTGGCCAAGATCTTCGCCAATCCGGACCTGCCCGAGATCGACGATTACTACGAGCCTTTCACCTTCGACTACGAGCATCTGCACAACGCTCCGGAGATGAAGGCGCCGCCGACCGCACGCCCGCGATCGCTCCTGACCGGGCAGCGTATGGAAAAGATCAAGGCTGGCCCCAATTGGGAGGATATCCTCGGCGGCGAATTCGCGTCGCGCTCGCGGGATAAGAATTTCGAAGACATCGAGAAAGAGATATTCGGCCAGTTTGAAAACACCTTCATGATGTATCTGCCGCGGCTGTGCGAACACTGCCTCAATCCGACCTGCGTCGCCGCCTGCCCTTCGGGCGCCATTTACAAGCGCGAGGAGGACGGCATCGTGCTGATCGATCAGGACAAGTGCCGGGGCTGGCGCATGTGCGTCTCGGCCTGCCCTTACAAGAAGATTTATTACAATTGGAAGAGCGGCAAATCGGAAAAATGTACCTTCTGTTATCCGCGCATCGAGGCCGGCGAACCGACGGTTTGCTCGGAGACTTGCGTCGGACGCATCCGCTATTTGGGCGTTCTTTTGTACGACGCCGACCGCATCAAAGAGGTGGCGAGCACCCCGGATGAAGAAGGACTCTATGAGGCGCAATTGGGTATTTTCCTCGACCCCAATGATCCTAAAGTAATCAAACAGGCGCGTAAGGACGGTGTGCCCGACGCCTGGCTCGCAGCGGCAAAGCGCTCGCCGGTGTGGAAGATGGCCATGGACTGGCGGATCGCCTTTCCCCTGCATCCCGAATACCGAACCCTGCCGATGGTCTGGTACGTGCCACCCCTGTCGCCGATCCAGGCGGCGGCCCAACGGCGCGAGATTGGGCTCAGGGAGGGTATCCCCGACGTTTCGGAGTTGCGCATTCCGGTCAAATATTTGGCCAATCTTCTGACCGCCGGCGACGAGGCGCCGGTGCGCAGGGCCTTGGAGCGGATGCTGGCGATGCGCGCTTATATGCGCTCAATAACGGTTGACGGGCGGGTCGACGAGCGGCCCGTGCGGGCGGTTGGCATGAAGCCGAGCGAGGTTGATGAAATGTACCATATTATGGCGATCGCCAATTACGAGGACCGTTTCGTCATTCCCACCTCGCATCGGGAACACGCCGAAGACGCCTATGCTTTGCGTGGTGGTTGTGGTTTCAGTTTCGGTGATGGCTGTGCGGGCACCAGCAGCACATCGCGGCTGTTTGGCACACCGTCCGATCCTAGCGGCTTCGGTGGAGGCAGAGGATGAACCCGACCTTCAAAGCCCTGAGCGCCCTTCTCAGCTACCCGACGCTAAACTTGCTTGCGGCCCTGCCGGAGATCTGGAGAATTCTCGCCGCCGAAGCGCAGCTCGGCCCGGAGCAAAAAGCCGATCTCGCGCAACTGATCAAACGGTTGGCCACCGAGCCGCTTCTCGACCTGGAAGAGGCTTACGTTTTGCTTTTTGACCGTTCACGGTCCCTGTCGCTGCATCTATTCGAACATGTGCACGGCGAATCTCGCGACCGCGGTCAGGCAATGGTCGATCTGGCCGAGATCTACAGCCGCGGCGGGCTTTCGGTCTCGGGCGGCGAATTGCCTGACTATTTGCCCTTATTCCTTGAATATCTGGCAACCCTGAAGGCCGATGAGGCGGGTGCCATGCTGGCCGACCCCCTGGCGATCCTGCAAGCCCTTGGTGAGCGGCTTGCCAAACGGCAAAGCGATTACGCCGGAATCATGTCGGCCCTGGTGGCCCTGGCCGGCGGTGCTTCGGAAAGCGAAGAGCTGAAGACCCTGCGCGCCGAGCCTCTCGAAGATCCGAACGACAAGGAAGCGATCGACAGGGCCTGGGAGGAGACCATGGTCCAGTTCGGGCCCGGCGACCCGGACGCCGAGGGGAGCTGCCCCCTGGCCCGCGAGGCGGTGGCCCGCATGATGGACCCCGATCCGATGCCGGAGGAGAGGTCCGATGGCTGAGTATGTAAACACGCTGCTCTTTGGCTTTTACCCCTATCTGTGCCTGACGGTGTTTCTTCTCGGCAGTTATCTGCGCTTCGAGCGCGATCAGTATTCCTGGCGCAGCGGCTCGAGCCAGCTGTTGCGGCGGCGCCAGCTTATCTGGGGCAGCAATCTTTTTCACATCGGCATACTGGTCATTTTCGTCGGCCATTTTGTGGGTCTTTTGACACCGATCGCGTTTTTCGACTGGCTCGGCATTTCCCATACCGCCAAACAGTTGATGGCTATGCTTATCGGCGGTGTGGCCGGCTTCTTCTGCTTTATCGGCATGACCATGCTGATCCATCGGCGGCTGTTCGATCCCCGCATCCGCAAAACCAGCTCGTTTGGCGATATCGCGGTGCTTTTGCTGCTCTATACGCAATTGATCCTTGGCCTGGCCTCGATTCTCGTCTCCTTGGAACATCTCGACGGTTCGGAGATGTTGCGGCTGATGACCTGGGCCCAGGACATCGTAATGTTCCGAGCCGGAGCGGCCGACGGGGTGGCGAATGTGCACATTATCTTCAAGCTGCATCTATTCCTCGGCATGACCCTGTTTCTCGTCTTTCCCTTTACCCGGCTGGTGCATGCGTGGAGCGCCCCGATCTGGTATCTGGGCCGGCGTGGCTACCAGATCGTACGCCGCCGCGGCGCTTGAGGAATTTCTTCCCGCTTCTTGTTTACAAAGCCTTGGGATTTGGGCAGTTTAGCCGCGAATCCGAGGCCAACGAACAAAGTTGTGGGACCCCTCAATGTCTGAAGGCAGCCGGCAGACACCTCTTGAGACTTCGCTTGAGCTGCCATGCGGTTTGCGTCAGGACCCCCAGGCGGCACGCTGCGCTCGCTGCGGGGCGCGGACGATTGGCGTTTGCGGGGCACTCGAAGACGAAGAGCTGAATGAGTTGAACAGGCTGGCCGTGGCCATAAGCGCCGACAGCGATCAGACGATCCTATACGAAGGCGACCCGGCCACGAACGCTTTTAACATCAGCAAGGGCACGGTGCGCCTGACCCGCCTGTTGGCAGACGGCCGGCGTTCGGTGATTGGTTTCATGTTCACCGGTGATTTTCTGGGCCTCAGCCATTCCGATACCTACGTCTATTCAGCCGAGGCCGTGACCCCGGTCGAGGCCTGCCAGTTTCGTAAAAAAGAGCTGAACGATCTGTTCAGTCGTTTTCCGAAGCTCGAAAGCCGGCTTCTGGAGCTGGTGACCACCGAGTTAATAACAGCCCAGGACCAGATGCTCCTTCTGGCCCGCAAGACGCCCCAGGAAAAGGTAGCCTCGTTTCTGGTCCATATTAAAAAGCGGCTCGAAGCGTTTAGTGGATCGGCCAGTGAAAAATTGATTTTATCCATGCCGCGGGTCGATATCGCCGATCATCTAGGCCTGACGCCCGAGACCGTCAGCCGCACCCTGACCCGTTTTACCGAAGCCGGGGTGATCGAGATTCACGAGCGCCGCGACATCACCATTCTCGATCCCGACCGCCTGGAGGACGTCGCCGCCGGCGATTTGAACTAAAAAACCAGAAAACCGCAGAAAGCCCCGTTCTGTCCGCAAGAAGATGGCTCGGCAGGCCTAAGCAGTGATACCGGATTCGATCGAGAGCGGGATGGCACGATCTCGCGACGTCGCCGGATGGTGAGCAAGCAGTTGATCCAAATCATTTGCATCGGCTGCAAAGTTCATATTCTCGTGGCAAGACAAGGCGAAAGAGATGTTGTGAGCCGCTTTGATGTCATCATTGCAGGGGCAGGTCCGGCCGGACTGAGCTTCGCCCGCTCGCTGGCCGGGACCGGCTTGAAAATAGGGGTGGTTGAAAAGCTGCCGGAGAAGATTCTTGCCAACCCGCCGGCGGATGGGAGGGATATTGCGCTCACCCACTTTTCGGCACGATTGCTCAAAGAACTCGACGTCTGGCCGCGCTTTCCCGATGGCTCCATCTCGATGATCCGCGAGGCCAGGGTTTTAAACGGCACCTCTTCCTATTTCCTGCATTTTGATCATCGTGAGACTGACAAGGAGACGCTTGGCTACCTGGTCTCAAATCATTTGATCAGAAAGGCGCTTTACGAAGCGCTGGGCAGCTTTCCCAATGTCAAACTGATTACCGGCGTTGAGGTCGTCTCGGTGACCACAGGGGCTGCCGGTGGCTCGGTCGGGCTATCCGATGGACAGGCGCTCGAAGCCTCGTTGATTGTCGCTGCGGACAGTCGCTTTTCGACCATCCGCCGCAATATGGGGATCGCCGCTTCGATGCGGGATTTCGGCAGGGTCGCGGTGGTCTGCCAGATGGAGCATGAACGGTCTCACGATGATATCGCCTATGAGTGTTTTCATTACGAACACACCCTGGCGGTACTACCGCTTAGGGGAAAGACGTCATCGATCGTCATCACCCTGCCGACAGCGGCTTCACAGGCAATTCTGAATATGGACGAAGCAGCCTTCAACCGGGACGTCCAACACCGCTTCGCGGCCCGATTAGGTGCTATGAGACTGGTCGGAAAGCGCTATTCATATCCTCTTGTCGCGGTTTTTGCCAACCGCTTCATGGCAACACGGTTTGCCTTGATCGGCGACGCTGCGGTGGGCATGCATCCGGTAACCGCGCACGGCTTTAATCTGGGTCTCAGGGGTCAAAATACGCTGGCCGGAGAAATAGAATCGGCGCTTAATCAGCAGATCGATATCGGCGCCTCCCAAGTGCTGGAGCGGTACCAGAGAAAGCACCGGCTCGCCTCGCTGCCGCTTTACGTTGCTACAAACGCCATCGTCAAATTATATACGGATGAAAATCTACCGGCCAAAATCCTGCGAAGTGGACTCTTAAGACTGGGCAATTTTGTGCGGCCGGCAAGGCTCGCCATAATGAGACAGCTTACGGAGAGTCACCTCTAGAGCAGCATTTGCACCCATCGCATATGAGGTCGCAGCACCACCGTTTTCGACCCCAACCGCCGCGGCGCCCTCACCGCCGGCGATTTGAACCAAAAAGCCAGAAAACCGCAAAAAGCCTGCCTTCTGTCAGCAAAACGATGGCTCGGCAGGCTCTAGCAGGGACACTGGATTCAATCAAAAACAAGGTTACACGATGCCGCTACGTCACGAGGTGGTTACCAAGTAATTGATTCAAATCAGTGCGCCTGATGCCAAATCGTGAAATTCCAAAGCTTATAGCAAGGCGAGCCCGATCGGCCCCCGGATTTGGCTATCAGTGAACCGACCGTAGCGGAGATTATGAAATGAGTGGCGGGCAGCCAAAGATCAACTTTGATAATTACACCTCCAAAGAATTCGACGCCCTGAAGGAGGCTGCCTTTGAGGTCTTGGAATGCCACAGAGTTCTGACCCAGACGGGGGATAATATCGTCGGAGAATTGTTACCTACGGCAGGAACCTTCTACGAATACGACCACTGCCCACCCGGTGATATTTTCGATCACGAAAGCCACTGTCAGTATTATTACCACGCTCACCGGGAAGGCGAACACGGGCATTTCCACATTTTCATGAGAGAGAAAGGCATGCCCAAGGATTGCCGCCCGGCCCGGCAATCGGAGGCGGAATATTTGAAAAAAGGGGAAGAAAAGGTCTGCCATCTGGTTGCCATTTCGATGGACAGTACCGGCATTCCGATCAGCCTTTTTACTACTAACCGCTGGGTGACGGCCGAGAGCTGGTATCCGGCCAAGGATGTGCTGGCGATGATCGAGCGTTTCGAGATCGGCCACGCGAAGCCTTCGTGGGTCGTCAACCGCTGGATCACCGCGATGCTGCGTCTTTTCCGTCCACAAATCGCGGAGGTCTTGAAACTTCGCGACGCCGCGGTCGCAAAATGGAAAAAGGAGCACCCGGGCGAGGATGCTTTTGAGAACCGCGAGCTTGACCTTCCTTCGATGATTGATATCTCGATCGATGACCAAATCCAGGCCATGCTGAAAGAGATCAACCGACGCGGCATCATGCGAGCCAAGATGGCAATGGGTAGAGTTAAACACCCATACCCAATCGCCAGAATCAAGACATGATAAAATCTGGAAGCGGGAGATTATGCCTGCACTGCTTTTATATCTAATCTGAATGGAGTGAAAACTGTGACGACATCTGATCAGAGCGACAACTTTCCTTTGGACGAGGCAAGAGAATTGGTGAAAGACCTTCTGGCACCAAATCCGGCAATCTATTGGTTCGATTTTCTGATATCCGTGACGATCGGCTGGGCGGCTTTTGTGGCCACGCTCGGCTTACCTGCCTTCTCGATCGAGCAATCGGCGGCTTTTCTGATTTCGGGTTTCGCTTTGTACCGGGCCGTTTTATTTACGCACGAGCTGACGCATCTGAAAAGAGGCACTTTCGGGCTTTTCCGCCTGGTCTGGAACCTGATCTGCGGCTTTCCCCTGATGGTGCCGTCCTTTACTTACCACGGGGTACACAACGATCACCACAAACGAGATATTTACGGTACCACGCGCGACGGGGAATATGTGCCCTTCGCCACCAACAAGCCCTACAAGATCGTAACCTATGTTCTGCTTGCCTCTATCCTGCCGCTGTTTTTCGCGACCCGCTTTCTTTTACTCACGCCCCTGGGGTGGCTGAGCGGCAATCTACGGCAATTGATATGGCAAAGAGCCTCGTCGCTGACCATAGATCTGACCTATCACCGTCCGGGCCTGGCAAGAAGAGACGATAGGACCTGGCGCTGGCAGGAATTGGGCGCCTTTCTTTACGGCTGGACGGCGCTGCTGCTGGTTGTTTTCGGCGTCGTTCCGGCACAAATGCTGCTGCTCTGGTATCTGGTTGCCTTTCTTATTTTCACCCTCAATTCCTTCCGTACCCTGGCCGCCCACGCTTACCGCAATCCTGGCGACCGGTTCATGACTGTGCCCGAGCAGTTTCTCGATTCCGTTAATGTCCCGGGCAACAATTTCCTGACCCCGCTGTGGGCCCCGGTCGGCTTGCGGTACCACGCCACCCACCATCTCTTTCCAGGGATGCCTTATCACTCGCTCGGTTTGGCCCATAACCGTTTGGTGGTTAAACTTTCGGACAATCGCCTTTATCTGCAAGCGACCAGAATGAGCCTGTGGCACGCCCTTCGCACGTTATGGCGCGACGCCGCGTCGAATCCGGCCCGTGTGAGCGCTCCGACCAGGCGGTGAGCGAACCTAGAAAAGACAACCCACCAGCCTGGCTGGGCAAGCGTTTGCCACGCTATACGAGCTATCCGACAGCGCCCCATTTCGGGCCGCTCGAGGCCCGATCCTACGGCCGTTGGCTGAGCGACCTCACACCGCCAAAGCGCGCGTCACTCTATGTGCATATCCCCTTTTGCCGGGCCCTTTGCTGGTTCTGCGGTTGCCATATGCAGGTTACAAACCGCTATGACCGGGTCGAAACTTATCTTGTGGCCTTGGAGCGCGAGATCGACCTTGTCGGGCGACGCCTCCAAAAGGGCATCGGCGTCAGTTTTCTACATTTCGGCGGTGGCAGCCCGACCATATTGAAACCCGGTGATTTTGAGCGGCTGATGGCGGCGTTGCGGCAGGCCTTCACCTTCGAAACGATGGTCGAGATTGCGATCGAGGTTGATCCCCGCACCGTGGACCAAGAGAAGATCGAAAGCTACGTCCGGACCGGAGTCGAGCGCATCAGCCTCGGGGTGCAGGATTTCGATCCGACGGTCCAAGAGGCAGTGAACCGGGTTCAGTCTTTCGCCCTCGTGGAGAAGATGATTGCGACATTCCGGCGGCAAGGCATCAAGAAGATGAATTTTGATCTCATTTACGGCCTGCCATATCAGAGCCTCGCAAGCGTCACCCGCACTGCCCGTCAAGTCATGGACCTGGCGCCGTCGCGGATTGCGCTTTTCGGCTATGCGCACGTGCCGTGGATGAAAAAGCACCAGCGATTGATCCCAGCCCTGGCCCTGGCGAGGGATAATGAGCGCTTGGAGATGTACAACGCGATGGCCCGGATCTTCGAAGAAAACGGCTATGTGCCGGTGGGCATGGATCATTTTGCGCGCGCCGAGGACGAGCTGGCGATCGCGGCACGCCAAAAGCGAGTGCGGCGGAACTTCCAGGGCTACACCACCGACGATGCGGAGGTGCTCTTAGGCCTCGGCGCCTCGGCGATCGGCCGTCTGCCTCAGGGTTTTGCCCAGAACACGCCTGATCTTAAGGCCTACCGGCAGGCCTCGGCGGCAGGCCGTCTGGCCACGGAGCGCGGTCGGCCGTTTGAGGGTCACGACCTTATGTTCGGCGAGGTGATCGAGCGCCTGATGTCGAACCTAGAAGTGGACCTTGAAGCGGTGGCCACCAAATTCGGAGCGCCCCTGTCGGTTTTCACGGACTCACTCGAGCGCCTGGCGACGCTGGTTCAGGAACAGGTGGTCACGATAGACGGTTCACGGATCCGGCTTTTCACGCCCCACCGCGTGGCTATCCGGGCGGTTGCCGCCTGCTTTGATCAGTATCTCGGGCAATCGCAAACCCGACACTCCCGCATTGCCTGAGCAGATTCGCGGAGCGGGTCCAAATAGCTACGCGCCTGGCGATGCTGGTCGCGACAGAAGCATCAGATTATGAGAGCAGGGAGGGGAGAAATTGATCCGATCGCAGCCATGGCCTGACACTTGCATTGACTGCGGGGCCTGCGACAGGGTCGAATGGTCGATCCTAGACCACACGGCCATCGCTGATTTGGCACCCGCGAGACGGCCTCGCGTGTACAAGGCGGGCCAAACCATCTTTGGCCAGCAGGACGATTCTCAAGGCATCTATTGTATCGAATCCGGTGTGGTGCTCCTGCATTATATAGACGTCAACGGCACCAGCACCGTATTCACGATCATTTACGAAGGAAATACGGTGGGGTGGCGCAGCTTCTTCGCGCGCGAGCCGCATTCGGCAAGTTGTGTAGCCTTGACGGACTGCAAAATATGCCTGATCCCGAGTCCAAAGGTTGAGCAAATGATTCAGGACAGTCCCGCCTTGGCCCGCGCCTTTCTTGAAACCGTTGCCAGAGACCGTGGGCCAAGGGAGGCCATGCTGTTCCGCGGCTCAGGCCTTTCGGCGAGAGATCGCCTACTCAATTTGCTGATGGTTTTGAAAGAGCACTGCGTAGTTGCTGCGCAAGGCGAGCACCTGGAACTGAAGCTGCCTATCAAGCGCCAGACAATGGCAGCAATGCTGGGCATTCGAGGTGAAACCCTTTCCCGATGCATAAGAGAATTGGAGGCCGAAGGTTTGGCAAGGTTTGATGGTACGAAGGTTATCTTGCCCGACTTTCGAAAGTTCAAAAATCAAGCGCGTTCTTTCTAATTGATAGGCCATCGTGCCGATTGCTGGCGGCATAAGAGAAGGCGTACCGTTTCCAATACGCCGTCCCGCTGCCTGGCTTTTTCCAAGGTTCAAAAGGCCAGATGCCCCTCGATGGTGAAGCGCCCGCCTTTTTGGCCGGCCAGTGGGCACTTAGACCGCTGGCCCGCATCATGGGCCCCCCAGGGCAATTAGTACGATCGCACCGTAAATGACCCATAATATGACAAAGGCGGTGCCGGTAGTGATCTCCCATCCAATTTCATTGAGTTTCATTTCCTGTCTCCTTATCGGATTCTGGAGCCGGGGAAAGCCGTGGGACAGGCCACCTAAGACACCGGAACCCATGCCAAATCCATAGGCTATCCATAAGAGAAATGCCTTGACTTAGATCAAGAGATCCGGAATTTCCGACCGCGAGATATCGCCCTCAATGTGCTGGCGGTGCAGCCAAGCTGGAAAAGGCCGGCAGCCTTGAATTTCCACAATTAAAATCAGCTTGTATGAGCGTCTTTTCTTAGGCGATTTGATCCAGATCAAGGCGTAAAGGCCGCTCCTTTGATAGGATTCTTCCCGTATCAGGCAGTTTGGCAAGGGAAGGATTGATAATGACGCACAGCAGAAAGTTATTCAGCGCTGTATCCCTCATTGTATTCGTCGCCGCATTGGCGGCGCTACCCACAGACAGTGCATGGCCGCAGGAGCCCACCAACAAACAATTGCTGGAGCGCATTGAGACCCTTGAGTCTGAACTCAGGAATTTAAGGGACCTGCTTTTGACCAATATGAAGACCGCCGAGCAGGCCAGGGAAAAGGCCGCGGTAGCTGAGGTCAAAGCCATCGAGGCCACGAAAGCGGCCCATGAGTTGGAGAAACAGACGGCTTATCCGTCCATCCCGGACACAATCTGGCATTTGGCAGGCTACGCCTCCGCCGGCGCTGAGTTTCGCACCAAGGCCAACGAATGGGATTTCGGTGGCGTGCAGTTTAATCCCGGTTTCCACTTCCAATACAAAGATCTCATTATCTTTGAGGCGGAACTGGAAATGGAAATCGAGGCGGACGGCGAGACCGAGTTTGAACTCGAATATTCCCAATTCGATATTCTTCTACACGATTACGCGACCCTGGTCGTCGGCAAGTATCTAAGCCCGATTGGCCAGTTCAAGGAACGGCTGCATCCGAGCTGGATCAACAAGTTCTCGAACGCCCCGGCCGGTTTCGGTCACGATGGAGCGCAACCGGATAGCGAGGTCGGCGTGCAGCTAAGGGGCGGCATCCCGATCGGCGAACGCAGCACCCTTACCTATGTGCTCGCCCTCGGTAACGGGCCGCGTATGGGTCATGAAGGCAACGCGGAGTTTGAAGGCTTTGGCGGTGACGACAACAAGAACAAGGCTTTTGGCGGCCGCATCGCCTTCCTGCCCATGCCTTACCTCGAGATTGGCGGCTCGTTCTGGAAAGGCAAACTCGACGGCATCGAAGGTCCCGGTGAGTTGCTGCCCACGAGCGCTTACGCCAAGGTCTGGGGTGTCGACGGGGCCTTCACCCGAAATGCATTCGACGTGCGTTTCGAATATCTGAAGAACACCCGCGGTCCCATCAACAGTTTTGATGAAGACCATGGTGAGGTGGAGATGCTCGAGAAGCTGTCCTTGGAGGCCTGGTACGCCCAGATCGCCTACCGTTTACCACAGTTCGGTAACGCCTCTTTCACCGAGAAACTGGAGCCGGTATTCCGCTACGGCGAGTTCCGGGTCAAGGGCAGCCACCATCTTGAGGAACAGGCACATAAACGCTACAACATCGGCCTCAATTACTGGCTGGCGCCGTCTGCGGTGGCTCGGGTCGGGTTGGAAATTCGTCGCTTCTTCGAAGAGGAAATACAGAACGAAACCCTGGTCCAGTTGCAAGTCGCGTACGGGTTTTGACCAATAGGCTCTGAAAGGACATAAAGATGAAAACCCCCATGATCTTTACGGCTATCGCCCTCGCGGGTCTCGTCGGTCTGATTCCCCTGGCCGCCTATTCGGCCCATGATGATGTACCGGATCCGGCCCAGATTGCCCGCGGCGCCAAGGCTTGGGCCCAGCAATGCGGCCGCTGTCACAACATCAGAAGCCCCAGCGAGCTCACGGACGAAGAGTGGCTGGTCTCGACAACCCATATGCGGGTCAGGGGCAACATTCCCGGAAATGTGATAAGGGACATTCAGGCCTTCTTGCGCTCGAGCAATAAGAAAGAGTAAGTGAAGGTTAATCTGATCCAAGCTGACATAAGGAGAGCGAAGTGACGAATGTTGTAAAAGCAGCGCTGGCGGTAGCTGTCGGATTTGGTGGTTTTTTCGCTGCAAGCCTCTCCTTGGCTGGAGAAGCTTCAGGCGATGCCCTGAAGGGCGAAAGCATCTACGGCTCGACTTGTGTGGCCTGTCACGGTGGCAACGGCAAAGGGACCATCCCCGGGGTGCCGGACTTCACCAAAAAGAGGGGCGTCCTGACCAAAGCGGATCAGGAGCTGTTCGAGAACATAAAAAACGGTTTTCAAAGCCCCGGTTCGTTCATGGCCATGCCGCCGCTCGGCGGCAATCCCGAGTTGAGCGATCAGGATGTGCGGGATGTCATCGCCTACATCCGCCAACAATTCGGGAAGGATTGAAACAATAAGTTTTTGAGCGTGGGTTGTGAGCACTGTACGGCCCCAACAAATAAATCTAATTGACCGCCTTGACCTGCGCATAGAGGGCGGCCCTGTTGGGTGTGCGGGCGCGGTAGGCTTCAAAGATCGGTGAGGGGACGGTAACGGGCTCGGCGTCGGAGATGGCGGGTTGCTGCGAGGCCATGGCGCTTTCCCTACCAGTTATAAGAATCGATATCTGCCGGCACCGCTTCGAGCAGGTCCCCCGACTCGTAAAGCGCCGCCACGGCCTCGATGTGGTCGGTCAGGGGCTCGTCCTGATCGAGAAAGGGCACCTGCTGCCGCACGATGCGATACAATTTCCGGGTCGCCGAGCTTAACTGCTCAACGCCGCGGAGGTCTGCAGCCTGACAGGCGCAAATCAGTTCGAACGCCAGAATGTAATAGCAATTTTTCAAAATGTCCCTGGTCCGCCTGGCGGCAACCAGGCCAAAGGAAACATGGTCCTGAAAATCCCCGGTCGAGGGCAGGGACTGGATCGACATCGGCATACACATTTGGCGATTTTCGGCGGTCAACGAGACCGCCATGAACTGACCGCCCATGAGGCCGTGGCGCATGCCCGGGTTTTGCGGGCACAGAAACGGCGGCAGGTCACCGTTATGGGCGGGATGGAGCAGCCGGTTGTTGCGTCGGTCCGAGAGGTTGCACATATTCACCAGCACCGTCGCCAGCTGGTCCATTGCATTCGAGACATACTGGCCGTGGAAGTTGGCGTTATGAACAACGTTATTTTCGGCCACCACGATCAGCGGATTGTCGTTCGAGGAATTCAGCTCAATCTCCAGCGTTCGCTGCACGAAAAGCGTCGTATCGATAACCGGGCCCATGACCTGGGGCGTCGCCCGCAGAGAATAAGCATCCTCGATTTGCTCGTCCAGGCCCTGCGGTTCATCTTTCGACATTTTCCTGAGCCACTGCTCCACCTCATCGTCCTGAACGATCATCCGGCTGTCGGCCAGCGTCCTGTAAATGCAGTCGGCGCTGCGAACCTGACCGGGATGTGGTTTTTGCTCATGCGCCGCCGGGTGGAAGGGCATGATCTTGGCTTTTTGAACCTCCAGGCTCATGCACGTACTCAGCAGATAGGCCTTGATCAACCGCTTGACATCCGCCGTCAGGCAGGCGGCCATGCCGGTCATAAGAGAGGTGCCATTGATCAGGGCAAGGCCTTCCTTGTAGCTTAATTCCATTGGCGCAATGCCGGCCCGCTTGAGCGCCTCTGCCCCCGGCATGACCTCGCCGTCGAATTTGGCCCGCCATTGCCCGGTCCCGACCAAAGCGATGCAGGCCAGCGGGCCGAGATCGCCGCTGGTGCCAAGCGAGCCTTTCTCGGGAACGCAGGGCACAATGCCGGCGTTGTACATGGCCACATATTTCTCGAAGTTTTCGAACGAAATCGCCGAGACGCCGCGCCCCAGCGAGTTGATCCGCGATAACATCGCCGCCCGCACATAGCTGTCAGTCAAATCGTCGCCGACGTTGGATTGGACGCAGCGCAGAATGTTGTTCTGCACCTCGCCGGCCCTTGAAGCAGGCACGAGCCAGTTGGCAAAACCACCGACACCGGTCGTCACGCCGTAAATGATGCGGCCGGAGGCCACAAATTCATCGAGCAAATCACACGAGGCGATAACGCGCTGCCGGATTTCCTCGGTGATCTCGACCCGGCTCTGCGGGTTACGAGCCGCTGCCGAGAGCGAGTCGACCGTCATGCTGGTGCCATCCGGAATGAGCCCAGACGCCTCCTGATAACCATCTTTTTCATGACCATACGAGTGATAATCGGCGGCCAGTGTATTGGTGCGCGGGCAGGGGCCTTCTGGCATCAGGCTGTTCCTCTCGATCTGAAATTTCATCCTCGGGCATTATAGTCCAGGAACCGCGAGAAAATATTTCTTTTTTGCCGGTATATGGTACATAATCGAAAGGATTTACCTAATTTTAGAAATACTAGAAAGGATCTTCAAAAAGATGCGCAATCCGAGACAATATAGTACTCCCTCCTTTGATCGCTATGAGCGTCGCATCCTTATTGAGCTTCAGGCCAACGCCCGCTTGACCAACCTGGAGCTGGCCGAGCACGTGAAATTGTC
The DNA here is from genome assembly GCA_022566895.1 of Pseudomonadota bacterium. Classification (GTDB taxonomy): domain Bacteria; phylum Pseudomonadota; class Alphaproteobacteria; order Sphingomonadales; family SMXR01; genus JADFIA01. The sequence continues at coordinate 4,529 of JADFIA010000026.1, read as the reverse complement.
GCCCTCTGCCTGCTGGCGACGCGTCAAGGCGCTGGAGGAGTCCGGGGTCATACTCAGATACGCCGCAATTCTCGATCCCAAAAAAGTTGGTTTCGGAGAGACCGTATTCGCGCACATCAGCGTGGCGCGGCACTCGTCCACGATGACGACGAGTGTCGCGGAAGCCCTGTGCAAACACCCGGCCGTGATGGAGTGCTTTTTGACCGCCGGCGATGCCGATTTGCTGATGCGCGTTGTCACGCCAGGAATCTCTGCCTATGACGAGTTCCTTGAGGAGACTGTCTTCAAGACGCCGGGAATCTCCCAGGTTCGCTCCAACTTCGCGCTTCGTCAGGTGAAATTCGAGACTGCCCTGCCGATTGAGAAGTTGTGAGGAGGCCGTTGCGAACGACGTTCTTTTGCTTGATCAGCTGCGCTAGAAGGGGCCGAGCGGCACCAAAAAAGGCTGCGGCTGCGGCGAATGCGGCGCCTGCACGGTCTTGATCGATGACCGGCCCGTGCTTGCCGGATTGACTTTGGTTGCCGAGGTTACAGCCGCCGTCTCCCCGTTGTGATGGCGAACAAGCTGCTCGGGAGACTGTTCCATGCAGGTGGAATGGGTCAATTTGGGCACCGGGGTCCGGCATTCGACCGGCGACGAGTGTTGCTTCTAATTCTGCCCGACCCTATTGGCAGAACATTGACAGCCATGAATCCGACCACAAGTAAAGCTGTTGCGAAGATATTTGAATCCCCGTGGCTCGAGGTGTGGCAAAACCTTATGCCTCAAATTATTCGATGACAAGAGTGCCATTCTGTCCTGAAATGGTGATGTGTTCGAAGATCCTTTCTAATTTCTAGTGATATAGGTAGATCCTCTCAATTCTGTGCCATATTTCGATAAAAAAGAAAAATTCTTTCGCCAACCCGGGACTATACTGTCGGAGCGCCAGGCCCGGTCCAGGGCCTGGAAAGCGGAAGCGGGATTGGGCACACAGCAAACGAATTCCTTGAGAAGCGCTGATAGCATGCAACAAAAGACCGGCAAAGCATCGGAGCAATCAAACGGCGGTGGGAATGCGGATTATGAAGCCGCCCGGGAAATTGCCGCACCCCTTGAGGGTCAATTGCAAGAGGCGCTGCGGGAACACCGTGCTGGCCGGCCGGAGATTGCGGAGCGACTTTATCGTCGAATTCTTGCTATCGAACGCGATCACACCGACGCCCTGCAATTGTTGGGCTTGCTTTACAAGCAACTGGGCAAACTTGAAGGGGCTGCTAGCTTGATGCGGCAGTCTCTGACCCATGCTCCGGCCCAGCCCGCCGTCCACAATAACCTTGGTAATGTCTTCAGCCGGCTTGGAAAAAAAACAGAAGCTATCGCCTCCTACAGAAAAGCAATCGACCTGAAAAAGGACTATCCCGAGCCTTGGTACAATCTGGGCATTGAACTCAGAGCGACCGGGGATGCCGGGGAAGCGATCGAGGCCTACCTTATGGCCACCGCAATCAAGCCGGACTACGCTCAGGCCTTCGATGAATTGGGTAATGCCTACAAAGACCAGGGCATGCTGGACGAGGCAATTGCCGCTTACCACAAAGCGCTGGACATCACCCCTGACAATTTCAAAGCCGTGCATAATCTCGGCGTCGCTCTCAGGATGTCGGGCCAACTCGAAGAAGCAGTGGCTTGCTTCCGCAAGATCCTGGCGGCCAACCCCGATATTCCCGAGGCCCATTACAACCTCGGCAACGCTCTGCTTCTTTTGGAGCGGCTGGATGAGGCGGAAGCCAGCTACGAAACGGCGTTGCAACTCAAGCCCGATTTTAAGGAAGCCCATTACGATCTCAACCAGCTGCTGTGGACCCAGGGTCGGCATGGTGAGTTCCTGCAATCCTATCCTGCTGCAATCAAACGCAAACCGGATTCGTTGGAATTATGGCTCCAATATGTGGATAGACTCATCCCGGCCCAAGCCTTCGTGCCGGCGGAAGAGACGTTACGCAAGGCCTTGCAAAGATTTGGACCGACCGCGGAATTGTATGACCTTCTGGCAAAAACGTTGTCGATACAGGGACGCGAAGCAGAGGCACTGGAGTTCCACAACAAATGCCTCGAGCTGGACGAAACCACGACCGCTTATCTTTGCAATTACGGTCAGACTCTTTTGAAATTCAATGAGACTGAAGCGGCGCTGGAGATCTTTGATTTGGCGCTTGCGATAGATCCCCTTGGGCAGGAGTTGATCGCCTATCGGGGCGACTGCCTGCGTCTTCTCGGCGACGAGCGCCATGACATTCTATACGATTATGAAGGGATGATCAGGCTTTTCGAACCGCCACTGCCGGGTGGTTATAACGACCGGGAAGCCTTTACCCGTGATCTCAACCTGGCTCTTGACCCGTTGCACAGTGCCGAGAGGTTCCATCCCATGGACCAAACACTTCAAGGCGGGTCCCAGTCGCGCGAAACGCTGTTCGATCAAGACATAGAACTCGTACAGCTGTACAAGCAAAGCCTGCGTCAGGTTATTGCCGAGTATATTCATGACTTGGATGACGACGCGACGCATCCGCTGTTTTCACGCAAGTGCCAAGAGTTCAGTTTCTCCGGATCCTTTACCGTTCGACTGCGCAACGGCGGATATCACACCAATCATATCCATCCCGCTGGCTGGCTCAGTTGCTGCTTCTATGTATCCCTACCGCCAGTGGTTGCCGACACGAGCAAACGCGAGGGATGGATCCACTTCGGCCAGCCCGGTGTGCCACTTAAGCCTGAGGTCAAGCCGATTCGCTATGTGCAGCCACAGGAAGGAGTCGTGGCCGTCTTTCCGTCCTACTTGTGGCACGCCACGACCCCTTTCAATTCCGACCACACCCGTACAACCATCGTCGCCGATATCGTGCCCGATGATTAGGAACGCGGGAGTGGAGCGAGATATGGAAATAGAACTGAATGATAAACTGGATTGGCAGGCGCTGGCCCGCGAATTCCAGGTCAACAAGCGCATTCAGATTCGTGACGTCCTCAAGGAAGAATGTGCCGAGAGAATCTGGAAATGCCTATCCGAAGAGACCCCCTGGCAGTTGGCCCACCACGACGGCCGGGAGCCGGCTGTGCTGATAGCGGATGAAATCAGTGGCAAGACACCACAAGAGATCGAAAAGACACAGAGGGATATTCTGACCAGAGCCACTTCCAAACTCAGTTACGTTTACGAAATCTATCCGATGGCGGACGCCTATCTCGCCCAGGATGATCCCGGTCTTTTCCTGCACCGGGTTTTCGAGTTCATCAATTCGAAGCACTATCTCAATTTCATAAAGACCATAACCGGAGTGCCGGAGATCAAGAGAGGCAATGCGCACGCTGCTTGTTATCACCACAACCAGTTTCTGGGCTGCCACGGCGATTATATGCCCGACGAAGGGCGCCGTGCCGCCGGCGTGCTGAATTTTACCAAGGACTGGAAGGCTAACTGGGGTGGCTATGTGCAGTTTTATGATGATGATTTCAACATCGAGCTCGGCCTGCTGCCGCGATTTAACACGCTTAACATGTTCTTACCGCCGCAGGAACATTCGGTCAGTTTCGTAGCGCCCTTTACCGTCGCCACGCGATATACGGTCACAACCTTTTTTGAAGAATGAGGGTGTTGACGGGCCCATTCCGTGATCCTGGTCGCGCGAAAAGCCGGCGAGGGGGCATCAACGACCAGGCATACAACCTCAAAGCGGTTCGAATTCGGATGTGAAGTGCCGAAGTTGGGGCGGCTCGGATATGATACGCAGACCCCTGATCATCCCGCGGGTTGGGCGGCTCAGATCTCCCGGTCGATTCTACTGTCAGCTTATCACCACCAGCAGATCTTAGAATTGGAATTCAGGCTGCCAAAAATCGCCCTCAATGTGTTGGGGTACAGCCAAGCCGGAAAAGGTCTACGGCTTTGAATTTTCACAATTAAAATCGGCTTGTTCGAGCCTCTTTTTATAGGCGAATTGATCCAAATCAAGGCGCGAAAGACGCTCCTTTTGTAAGATTCCGCCCATCGCCAGGAAATTTGGCAGGGTAAGGAATTGATCGTGATACACAGCAAAAAACTAATCGCCGCGGCCTCCCTCATTATCTTTGTCGCCGCGGTAGCGGCGCTTCCCCCGCGCACAGCATGGTCTCAGGAGCCCACCAACCAGCAATTACTCGAGCACATTAAGACCCTTGAATCTGAACTCAAAAATTTAAGGGACCTGCTTTTGGCCAACAAAGAGGTCGCCGAACAGGCCAAAGAGAAAGCCGCGGTAGCTGAGGTCAAAGCCATGGAGGCCACGAAAGCGGCCCATGAGTTGGAGAAACAGACGGCTTATCCGTCCATCCCGGACACAATCTGGCATTTGGCAGGCTACGCTTCTGCCGGCGCTGAGTTTCGGACCAAGGCCAACGAATGGGATTTCGGTGGCGTGCAGTTTAATCCCGGTTTCCACTTCCAATACAAAGATCTCATTATCTTTGAGGCGGAACTGGAAATGGAAATCGAGGCGGACGGCGAGAC
>JADFIA010000025.1 GCA_022566895.1 Pseudomonadota bacterium | reverse complement strand
CCTTGATGGGGCCGAAGAACTCGTACTCGCTGCCGCCGTCCAGGACCCGGTCCGATGTGTCCCGGGGCTCGCTGTCATCTTCATCGCTGGGCAGAAATGCCCGTGTGAAAGTGGGAGGGGCGATGATGCCGCCATACGGAGTCTGGCGGGCGTTGGATTCGTCCTGCCACAACGGGTTGGCATCGCCGATGGCTTCGGCGAAACGGCGGATGTGCCCCTTCTCCACAAGATACTCGACAGGCTTTGTCTTTACGCCTATCAGCTTTTTCATTTCCTCAAACTTAGAGTCTTGGGCCATGGATGCTACCTCTCATTGGTTTCTGGGCCGCGTCGAAGCCGTACTCAATAGTAGATGCCGATTATCTTTTGAGTGGCTACCAGCTCGCCGAGTTGATTGAGATAAGAGACCTCTCTGGCCTCGATGAGCATGGCCCCCAGCCTACCGTGTTTCTCTGTGAAACTGTCTATCTTCTGGGTTACGGTTATGGAGTCACCGGGGCGTATAGGAACGAAATACTCCCACTCGCTGCCACCATCGAGGCCTCTGGTCACTGGAAATATCAGTTCGTCCAACTCTTTGGCGTTACATGTCCTGAGGAATGTGGGCGGGGCCACAATACCGCCTTTGTGGGTCTTGCGCGCCTTCACCTCGTCTTGCCACTGGGGGCTTGGGTCGCCGATGGCCTGGGCGAACTGCCTGATGAGTCCCTGCTCGATGTCGTAGGTGATGGGTTCAGAAGGCACGCCGACGGCCTTCTTCATCTTATCGGTGATGAGGGCCTGCTCTGCCACTAGCTCCTCCCCATAGTAGTCTGATGGCGTCTATCGAAACCTCGCGCCCCGGGTCCCCTGGTCTGCCTCCAATCGCTCCCACCCGAGCGATGAGGTCTTCGATAAGACACGGTTTACAATGGCCGGGCCCAGAGGGTTTGAGTGCCTTCACAGGCGGTCGCAAACCGTCGAGAAGTGTACATGAAATCCTATTGGGGTGTCAAGAATTCCCGCCCTTTTCTCTGACGACCCAGGCCTCCGATTTTTTATCGATCTATCGGTGATTGGTGGCCTTTCGCCCCGATCGTAGGCGGGGAAGAAATCAGGATCGGGGATCGCTCCTGGGGCAGTGGGCCTCTGTTATAATTACTGGCGCCCTGGAAAAGGATACGAGTCCCAGGGACAAACTAACCCATCGGCCTGGCCCCAGGCCCTGTCAGCGAGGTTTTTCACATGCCCCCAAAGACGATGTTCGAAAAGATCTGGGATGCGCACCTGGTGCACCAGGAGCCGGGCCAGGATGCCATGGTCTATGTAGACCTGCACCTGGTCCACGAGGTCACCTCTCCTCAGGCTTTCGAGGGGCTGCGGCTGGCCGGGCGACGGGTCCGTCGGCCCGAGCTGACACTGGCCACCATCGACCATTCTATCCCTACCTGGGAGCGCTCCAGACCTACCGATGACCCCATCGCACAGAAGCAGATCGACACCATGCAGCGCAACGCCAAAGAGTTCGATCTGCTCTTCTACGATATTCACAGCGAAGGCCAGGGCATCGTTCATATCATAGGCCCCCAGTTGGGTTATACACAGCCGGGTCAAGTAATCGTTTGCGGAGACAGCCACACCTCTACCCATGGGGCCTTCGGGGCCATTGCCATGGCCATCGGGACCACCCAGGTGGAGCACGTCCTGGCGACCCAGTGCATCGTGCAGGCCAGGCTGAAAACCATGGAGATGCGGCTCATCGGCGCTCTGCCCCAAGGAGTGACGGCAAAGGATGTGATTCTGGGAATCATCGGTCGAATCGGGATCGATGGGGCCCGGGGCTACGCCATCGAGTATACGGGAGAGGCGATCCGTTCCCTATCGATGGAGGGGCGCATGACGGTGTGCAACATGTCCATCGAAGCCGGCGCCCGGGCAGGAATGGTCGCGCCGGACGACACCACCTTCGACTACATGCGGGGCCGGCCCAACGTGCCTCAGGGCGACGACTTCGACGCGGCCGTCGAGGAGTGGCGCGCGCTCCCCACAGACCCTGGCGCCAAGTACGATACGGTAGTGCATATCGACGCCGCCGCCCTCGAGCCCTTCGTGACCTGGGGGACCAATCCAGGCATGGTAGCCCCGGTGACGGGGAGGGTGCCCGATCCGGCGTCCTTCGAGGACCCCGGTGACAGAGAGGCGGCGGAGCGAGCTCTGACCTACATGGACTTGGAGCCAGACACGCCGATCGAGGAGGTCCAGATCGACCGCGTCTTCCTGGGCTCGTGCACCAACTCGCGGATCGAAGACCTGAGGGCAGCGGCCGAGGTGGTCAAGGGCCGCAAGGTCGCCGATCGGGTCTACGCAATGGTCGTGCCGGGATCGAACGCCATCAAACGACAGGCTGAGGACGAGGGGCTGGATGGAATCTTCAAGGACGCTGGCTTCGACTGGCGGGAGGCCGGCTGCTCGATGTGCCTCGGGATGAACCCTGACGTCCTTCAGCCCGGCGAGCGCTGTGCCTCGACGTCGAACCGTAACTTCGAGGGCCGGCAAGGCAAGGGCGGACGGACCCACCTGGTCAGCCCCCAGATGGCCGCGGCCGCGGCCATCGCCGGCCACTTCGTGGACATACGGGAGTGGTGATGCTTTTATCAGGTCAGGAGTGACTCATCATGGAACCGTTCGTAAGGGTTAGCGGCGTCGTCGCCCCGTTGGACCGCGTCAACGTCGACACCGACCAGATCATCCCCGCCCAGTTCCTGAAGCGCATCGAGAGGACCGGATTCGGGCAGTTCCTCTTCTACACCTGGAGGCTGAACGCCGACGGGTCACCCAATCCCGACTTCATCCTGAACAAACCGGGGTACGAGAACACGTCGATTCTGGTGGCGGGGCGAAACTTCGGCGCCGGCTCATCGCGGGAGCATGCGCCCTGGGCGCTGCTCGACTACGGCATTCGGGCCATCATCGCTCCAAGCTTCGCGGACATCTTCCACAAGAACTGCTTCGAGAACGGCATAGCGCCCGTCATCCTGCCCGAGGCTCAGGTCCGGGAGATCATGGAGAAGGCCCAGGCTCAGCCAGGATACCGCCTCACGGTGGACCTGGAGCACTGCCGCATCACCGAGACCGGCGATGAGGGCCTCAACATCCCCTTCGTCATGCACGACGACCCCGACACGCACGAGTTCCGCCGCCACTCGCTGCTGAACGGCCAGGACGAGATCGATCTGGTCTTGGAGCAAGAGGACAAGATCGGGGCCTTCGAGGCGAGCCGCGGCCCGCACGGTGGGGTGCTTAGCGTCGGGCGCAAAGCATAAGCCCCTGCCGTCCCTGGTAGGGGTAACCCGTGGCTCAACCTTAATAGCGCCTCGAGGCCGACTCCAGACAAGCGGCAACCTTGGCGTGGCCCACCCGCGCATGGTGAGGCTGTCGAACCAGCCACTCCCCACAGCGCACCCTTCGACAAAGCCTGCGTGGGCCTAAGGGCCTCCTCTCCCTGAGGAAGAGGATTGAGGTGAGGGGAGCGCAAGCTTGTCCGAGAGACCCTCGGCAAGCTCAGGGTCAGCGGAGGGTCACGTGCCAACAGGGAGGCGCTCGGCCAGGCTAGCCCGTCGTGGTCTGCTCCGGGAGAGTGGCCATGAGGTCGTCAAGGTCGCCGTTCTCGATGGCTTTTCGCGACCGGCGCCTGACGATGTGTTTCATGCGGCCCTGAAGGGTCGCGACCTCGCGAGTGACGGCGGCCCTGAAGTGAGAGCTGTACTCGCCCATCTTCCTGAATTTCTTGTAGCGCCTCTGAAGCATTCGCCGTTTGGAGCCTGACTGCAACGTCGCCAGCTCCTGCAGCAGCGCGCGACGAAGCCCGTCTACGTCCGAGTGAACGGCCAGCGCACGGCCGTGAGCATCGGGAGGACGCTGCTCGAGGACCTGGCCCAGAGGGAAGGTGGGTTGGACAAAGCGCGCGCGCGGGTTCGTGAGGTAGCCATGCAGTCGCCGCCCGAGACGACGAACCGGTCGGCCTGGGTCACTGATGCCTTGAAGAAGCTGCTCTCGTCTTCGTCAGAGCCGCCAACCGCCTCGCGCCATTGATGGAACTGCATGGGCACTGAACCTCGCGCCAGGGAGTACGCCCCGGACCCCTACACGACGGCCGCCGTGCACGCCGCCGCTGACCAGCTGTTGCACGATGTGCTGGCCTATCTGGACCGCTTGCCGCCCCATCCGATGACCTCGGAGCTGGCCAACCGGGTCCGCGTGCACCTGAACGATCCGACCGCCGGCGTCGTGCGGCAACACGTCGCCAAGCTCGCCGCGGCGGAGGAAGCCGAGCGGCTCGCCCGGCATGGGGACTGGCGCTTCCTGCCGAACGGCCTGTCGGTGCTGCTGGTTTCTGTGTCAGGTGACCGGGCCGTCGTTCAGTCGCCTGCGGCCGCGACTTTTGGCTCTACGGCCCACGGTCGTGAGTTCGCCCAGCAGCTGTCGAAGGATCTGGCTCGGGGTGTCGAAGTTCGGTTGCTCCCCCGCGGTGAGAAGCCGAGGTAGGGGGTCGCAGGGGCTCGTGGCTCAGTGGCGCCACCCTCAGCTGGGGGAGGGCAAGCCAGGCGGCCAGTGGGGCGCGGCTATGCTTGAGGCGAAGAGCAGTGCCAGAGGCAAGGATGAAGCAGAGCTACCTCGATGACTTGAGGCAGGTGAACACACGAGAAGAGCTTCTTTCGGCCTTCATGCGCATCGGCGATTTCGTATTCGAGGGCCGAATGTTTAAGGTGTTTGGCATGTTCCTGATCGGGCTGTGGGCGGGCAGGCGCATCGAGAAGGGGGCATTGCTGGACGATATCAAGCTTTTGCGGCATCTATTCGTAGTTGGACTGGCCGTGGGACTGCCGGCGAACCTGGTGTTGTCCACTCTGATGGAAAGCGGCGGGACCTGGCCGATTTCCGGCTTGGGCCTCGCGCAAGCGGTCTTCTACGCTTTAGGTGTCGTGCCGCTGGGACTGGCCTACGCGGCCGGCTTCACACTGCTTTTGCGGCGGCCGGCATGGGAGCGGCCATTGAGCGCGCTGGCTCCCGTCGGCCGCATGGCTCTCACCAACTATCTTGGCCAGACGCTTGTCGGCGTCTCGGTATTTTACGGCGTCGGCCTCGGTCTGATGGAAACAATGGGACCCCTGCACTGGACAGCTCTGGCGGTGGTCATTTTTGCCGCACAGATGACGATGAGTGCCCTATGGCTGCGCTATTTCCGTTTCGGGCCGATGGAGTGGCTGTGGCGAAGCCTGACCTACGGGGGGGTACAAAAGTTTCGCAATTAGCGCTTTGGTCGGGAAGCAGACATTGATGCAACGCGCGGCAAAGGGGCCACAATCCTAGTCCGACATCAAAGGCAAGGCTGGCCCTGAAAAGAGTCCGCTTTTAGCCAAAAGCAGACATTATGCAGGCCAAAAACTGAGGATCGTCCAGACAGGACGACGAGCCTGCACTAGGTTCGGACCAGTCCATCCTGATTGAAATGGTGAACGCAAAACATTGCATATGATTCTTCAAACGCCATCTCGATATCACCGGTCACCGAGGACTGGCCCAGAATGATATCTGCGTGGGTAAACTCGACGCTGCCGCTCGAGCGTGCCAGGGCGACATTAAACGGCTCACCACTGAACTCATTGATGATCGGCTTACCGCTACCTTTCAAGATGCCCGGTATTTCGACCTTTGCGGTTTTAAGCTCGGCATTCGTCTCGAGACTGATCGGCAGGAACAGGGTCTCAAAAAATACCGAGCAGTTGGTCCCGTAAACGGAGTAAACATTGCTCAGCGGAACACAGGCTTCACCAGCAATAATCGTTTCAAGCGCAGTCCGTTGCGCTTCATCCGCGCGCTCGTCGATGACGATTTGGCGCTCGCCATTGCCGTCCGCGATTTCACCTGGCCACTTGTAGAGAACCGCCCAGTTCAGGCCACCAAGTTGCGTGCCGTTGAAGTGCCCTTCAAGAACGATACCGGCATAGACCGACTGGCAATAACCATGTGTCGTAGGCAAGTTAAACTGGCAGCCACAATTGGCGGCGCAATTGCAGTTTCCATAAACCTCGCTGTTGAGAACCCATTGATCGGACATCCCGTCAATCCTCCTCTGACTTGCGATATGATTGGTATCAGAAAAAGTGTACGCCTCGGCTTTACCACTGTCCAGAACAGGTGAACTGGCAGGGCGATCACTATGGCCAGCTGAAACGGGAGCAGGTTTTGTAATGAATAGTGGTTCCATGTTACAATAATGAGTTGAAGCCGTTTGGCATAAGATGACTCACGTTGTCGGTGAATGCAGGGGGAGAAAATCCCATGGCATGGCAAGTTTCTGGACGAAGCCTGGATTTGTGCAGCTGCAAGATGTGGTGTCCTTGCTGGCTCGGCCCTGAAATAGAGCCTGACGAGGGATGGTGCGCCCATACGTTCGGGTTTGAAATTCGGCAGGGTAACGCTGACGGCATCGACCTGAGCGGCACAATCGTGGCCTTTACAGGGGAATGGCCGGCCAATTTCTTTTTGGGTGGCGGCAGGGCTCGCCTCTACCTTGATAAAACCGCTACCGAAGAACAACAGCGTGAATTGGAAACCATTTTCAACGGCACGAAAAGTGGCCATCTACAAAGCCTGTGGGATGCGACGATCGTTGAGTGGCTGCCAGCGATAGTCGCGAGTATCACAATTTCCTGGGGCGAGAAACCGACCCTTTCCGTGGATGGCTTTGGCCAGGCGACGATGCAGCCATTATCAGATGGCGCGGGGAAATCAACGATTGTTTCTGGCGCGATGTCGCAAGCAGGATTGCAGATTGACAACATGAATCTGGCGAGCAGCCAGGGCAGTCATTGGTCTGATCCTGACTTTCGTAGCTGGGAAGGAAACTCTGGAAATATTCATGAATTTGACTGGAGGAACTAGCCAAAAACCGGGGTGGGAACGGATTCTAAAGCGCGACCGCTTTATTGTCATTGGTAGCCTTGTATTTGTCTGCCTTGTGTCGTGGCTTTACATCTTGAGCGGCGCTGGGATGGACATGCCTGGGATGGCATCATCGTCAAGCAGTGCCATGATAATGATGAAGCTTACGTGGACACCCACTTACTTCGTCCTGATGCTGGTCATGTGGTGGGTAATGATGGTGGCAATGATGCTGCCGAGTGCGGGGCCCATGGTGATGCTCTTTGCCACCATGAACCGGAAAAACCGTCAGCAGGGCCGGCTTTACGTACCGACTGGTTTCTTTGCCGCTGGTTATCTGGCCGTATGGGGCGGATTCAGTCTGGTCGCGGTACTTATACAATGGGGGTTGGAACGTTTGGCGCTTCTCTCACCGATGATGCAGACAACCAGCCTCTATCTCGGTGCAGGGCTCTTGATCGCAGCTGGCGTCTATCAACTGACACCCTTAAAGCAAGCGTGCCTGCGCCACTGCCGCGCGCCCATCGACTTCATCGCCCACCACTGGCGTCAAGGGATAGCCGGTGCCTTCCGGATGGGCATGGAGCACGGCCTCTTCTGCCTCGGCTGTTGTTGGGTACTGATGGCATTGCTGTTCTATGGCGGGGTTATGAACCTTTGGTGGATTACCGGCCTCGCCCTCTATGTACTAGTCGAAAAACTTGCCCCTCTAGGCCCTAGCTTCAGCCGCTACACAGGCGGCCTCCTGGTTCTTTGGGGCGCGGCAGTGCTGGTAATGGCAATCGGTGGCTGAGCAGAATTTTCTGGACCGGATGGTGAATAGTTAGTTCCAATACCAATGTCTGCTTTGGGTCAAAAGCGGACTCTTTTCGCTTCATGATTTCGCCAATGATATTTCCCTGTTCCGCAAATTAAATTCCCTGATACTTCGAAATAATTCCCTGTTAATTTATGTAGGGAATTTCGCAGAAAACCCCATTGTTTCTGCGGGTTACAGAGGGGCCAAAACCGCGATTCATGTCCGAAATCATAAAAATTCCCTGTATTTTCCCTGTTTAACAGGGAAATCGCCCCAAATTTTGCCGGAGACGAGTTCGCTCTAGACTGCACCCACCACCACTCAAATCTCTGCGAACCGGCAGCCAGACTGTGTTATTCGCGGAACCCCGCAGTTCCAGGGCGTTTGCGCCCTTCCCGGTCCAGTCACCGTCCCCAAGACGATGGACAATGATGTGTTCGGCACCGATTTCTGCATCGGCTTCGGGACCGCGGTCAGCCGCTCGGTCGAGTTGATCGACGCCTTGAGGACGCCAGCGGCCAGCCATGAACGCATCGCCGTGATCGAGCTGTTCGGGCGAAATTCCGGCGAGACGGCCCTGATCTCGGGTTACGTCTCGGGCGCCGACCGGGTATTGATCGCCGAAGTGCCGTTCGATCTCGAACGCCTGGCCGCTCTGGTGGTCAGGGACCGTGAGGAGAACCCGCTGAATTACGCCGTCGTCCTGGTCTCGGAAGGCGCCCACCTGATCGCTCAGGAACCGCTCGAAAGCGGGCCGCCCGATGCCTACGGCCACAAAAGGCTGGGCGGCATAGGCGAATTGGTCAGCGCCGGGTTGCAAGAGATAACCGGCATTGGCACGCTCAGCCAGCGCCTGGCCTATTTGATGCGCGCGGGCGCCCCCAATTCACTGGATCGTATGGTGGCTGCCAACTTCGGCACCCTCGCGGTGCAGCAACTCGAGGCCGGCAAGAACGGTCTGATGACCGCGGTTCAAGCTGGCAAATACCTCACCGTACCGATCGAGACGTGCATAAGCGGCGTCAAAAGGGTTCGGGTGGATGAATTTTACGATACCGGGGAATACCGTCCGGCGGTCGCCAATCTGCTCGGCAAACCGATGTTTTTTTGTTGATCTTCGATTGAGGCCGGTGCCCTCGGCTTGACCCGCCAAGCCGATTGGCTCTACTTCCGCCTCAAGGGGTTTGCGGCCGCGGCTGCATTAGCAATAAATTCAGCATGTGCGCCAGGCGGATGCCGCCCATCTTTAGGCGCTCCTCGACGATCGGAAAGTGACGTTGGAGATATTCGGGACCGAGGATCAACACCTGGCCGGGCTGCGCGCCGACGTATTGGGTCTCCGGATCCGAGGCGATCAGGCGGCTTTCCCGGGCCCAGCCGAGGGCCCCCGAATCGATCCAGCTCTCGCGTTCATCGGCCGTAATCGACATCCACAGGCGGGTTGCGTAGCGGAAGGGCTCCAGCCTCAGGTCATCGAGCATTTCGTGGTCCCAGACCCGATGTATGTTGGTCTCGCGCGGGTTCAAAAGAAACGGCGAGACCGGGCCGTCGGCGGCCTGCCAAAGCACGTGAATATCATTTCCTCCCTTGTCCTGCGCGTGACCCAGATGAAGCGGCTGATGGATGTCGCCGATCCAATGGCCGAGATACTTCAGGGCCTCCAGGCGCTCTACATCCGTACTACGGCGATCGGCCAGGACGCCCAGATGAGTCTCGATGGCCGACAACAGGCACCCCCTGTGCGGAGTGCAGTTCTCCAGATCCACGGTCCGGGCCTTGGGCGGAACATTGAGGTAGTGCCAGGGCTCGGTCTCGCGGTGGGTGGTGTATTTGACATCGTCGGCCCAGATGCAGGCCTCTCCGAAGATCTGGGTGCCGGCGTCGAGAGCGATCAGACGGGCCACCTCGGCCCGGACTTCCGCCCTGAGCTCGAGAAAGGCAATGTGGCAAACGATCCGGTGACCGTCGTCGCGCCAGGCCTGGGCCGGGGCCGGGACCACAGCAAACAGCGGCGTCAAAACAAACAGCAGGCCCAAGCCCGCAATTTTGTGGCCAAGTCTTGTCATCCGATCTTCCTTCCGCTGTCTTGGTTATAGGATCTGCTCGGCAGCCAGAGCCCCCTGGCGGCGGCTCACCCGGCGCCGACCATTCCGGTGCCCTTGAGGACGATAGCCGTGATGGTATCGGCGGCGGTATCGAAATCGGCCTTTGTCAGTTGCTTCTTGCCCTTGACGATGGCCGCCTGTTCGCCAAAATCCGCATAGGTCTGGGTCGCCGCCCAGATGATAAAGAACAAGTGGTAAGGATCGATCGGGTCCATTTTTCCCTGTTTGATCCAGTGTTCGATGATCCGGGCCTTTTCATCGATCAGCGGTTGCAGGCGCCTTTTAAGATAGCGGCCGATGTGGGGGGCGCCGTGTATCAGCTCGTTGGCCCAGACCTTCGAGGCGAAGGGGTGGGTGCGGGAATATTCTACCTTGATGCGGATATAGCGCTCGAAGGCCTCGGCCGGCTCGTCGCTCTCCTCGATCTCCTCCAGCGGCACCAGCCAAGTCTCGACCGTGTGCTCCAGAACCTCCTGGTAGAGGATCTTCTTTGACTTGAAATAATAGAGAAGATTGGGCTTTGAAATGCCGGCCCGCTCGGCGATGCGCTCGAGAACCGCACCACTGTAGCCGTTAAGGGCGAATATTTCCTCGGCAGCCTCAAGGATGCGGGCCTCGTTGATACGTTGAATGCGGGTCGGCGGGCCTTGCCGCCGCTTGCTTATTTGGGCCCTTATCAGTTCCTGTCCCTCCACGGCAGTCGGTCCTCACCCCAGCAATTTCTCGGCCGAAAAACGGATCGCCGGCTGGCCCGCCAAATCTGCTTCCCTCGCTTGTGCAATTGGACTATCGATACGACAGAATAATCGCAAAGAAAACGATTTCCTTAACATTTGGCTTGGCATTCGCTTTCAATTTTTGACTGATTGGTCAAAAATGCTCATAATCCGGGGGCGGCGAAAATGAGTGCCGCTTTTGACCCCTAAGCTGATAGATTGATATGATGGGTAGAAACTCGAAGACTCCCGAAATCGAATCGAATCGACTGTCACCGGAGGCCTATGCAGATAACTTTTCGGATCTGCATCCGATGCTGAGCGCGCACCAAGCTTCTATCGAAGCCGCGCGCTGCTATTATTGCTACGACGCGCCGTGCATAAAGGCCTGTCCCACGGGCATCGATATCCCGTCGTTTATCCAGAAGATTTCGACCGGCAATAGGCGCGGCTCGGCCCACAAAATCCTCGAAGAAAATATCTTCGGCGCCATGTGCGCCCGGGTTTGTCCGACCGAAGTGCTGTGCGAGCAGGCCTGCGTGCGCACCCTGGGCGAAAACAAGCCGGTGGCCATCGGTGCCTTGCAGCGCTTTGCCACCGATCCGGTGCTCGATGACGGCAGCCGCCTGTTCGAGCGCGGTCCCGAAAGCGGCAAGCATGTGGCTATCGTCGGCGCCGGACCGGCCGGGCTGTCCTGTGCCCATCGGCTGGCCATGCTGGGTCACCGCGCTACCGTCTTCGAGGCCGAGGACAAGCAAGGCGGTTTGAACGAGTACGGTATCGCGGCCTACAAGGTGGTCGACGACATCGCGCAGCGCGAGATCGACTACATTCTGGACATCGGCGGTATCGATATCCGCTTCCGCCAAGCTATCGCCAGTGCCGAGGCGCTCAGCGAGCTGGGCAAGAAGTACGACGCGGTGTTTATCGGTCTCGGTCTTGGCGGCGCCAAAGCGCTTGGCCTGGAAGGCGAGGATCTGGACGGGGTCATGAATGCGGTCGATTATATCAAGGATTTGCGTCAGGCCAAGGATCTGGCGGCACTGCCCGTGGGCCGGCGAATAGTCGTCATCGGCGGTGGCATGACGGCGGTCGACATTGCCTCCCAGACCCGTCGCTTGGGGGCCGAGGAGGTGACAATTGTCTACCGCCGCGGTCCGCAGGAAATGGGGGCCAGCGCCGTCGAACGCGATCTTGCCCAAACCGGCGGCGTGCGGATCAGGTACTGGGCCAAGCCGGTTCGCCTGATCGCCTCCAAGGCGCATGTGGTGGCGGTCGAGTTTGAAAGAACCCGTGGCGGCCGGAACGGGTCGATCGAGGGCACCGGAGAGAAATATGAAATCGACGCCGACATGGTCTTCAGGGCGATCGGTCAGCAGTTTTCGGCGGCCTCGCTGGATGGTTCTTCGGATCTGATTGCTCTTAGGGGTGGCCGCATCAAGGTTGATGGGGAGCGGCGCACGTCAGTGGCTGGAATATGGGCCGGCGGCGACTGTGTGGACGGCGGGCAGGACCTTACGGTGGTTGCGGTCGAGGACGGAAAAATTGCCGCCCACTCGATCGACCGCTATCTGCACCGCGAGGATGAAAGCGCCGATAACGGTGATCAAGTAATGGATGGACAGAGATGATGGCAGACCTTTCATGCGAATTCGCGGGCATCCGCTCGCCAAATCCCTTTTGGTTGGCTTCGGCTCCGCCGACCGACAAGGCCTATACCGTCGTACGCGCCTTCGAGGCGGGCTGGGGCGGCGCCGTATGGAAGACCCTGGGCGAGGACCCGCCGATCGTAAACGTTAACGGGCCGCGCTATGGTGCGATGCTCGGCCGGGACCGCGAACTGATCGGGTTTAACAATATTGAACTCATTTCGGACCGGCCGCTGGAGGTCAATCTGGAGGAGATCACCGCGGTCAAGAAGGACTGGCCCGACCGCCCGATCGTGGTCTCGGTGATGGTCCCTTGTGAAGAATCGGCCTGGCAGCGGATTCTGCCGAAGATCGAGGCCGCCGGGGCCGACGGCGTCGAGTTAAATCTTGGTTGTCCGCACGGCATGTCGGAGCGCGATATGGGCGCCGCGATTGGTCAGGTGCCCGAATATGTGGAGATGGTGACCCGCTTCGCCAAGGCGCATACGCGCCTGCCGGTGATCGTAAAGCTGACCCCCAATATCACCAATATTCTTTATCCCGCCGAAGCGGCGCGGCGCGGCGGCGCCGACGCCGTATCTCTGATCAACACCATCAGCTCGCTGATCGGGGTCGATCTGGACAGCATGAGCCCGATCCCGGCGATCGACGGCAAGGCCTCCCACGGCGGTTATTGCGGCCCCGCGGTCAAGCCGATCGCCCTGACCATGGTGGCCGATATCGCCCGCAGCAGTGAGACCGCCGGGCTGCCCATTTCGGGTATGGGCGGCATAACCACGTGGCGCGACGCCGCCGAGTTTATGACCCTGGGAGCGGGGAATGTGCAGGTGTGCACCGCAGCGATGGTCTATGGATTCAAGATCGTCGAAGACATGATCGATGGTTTGCAAAACTGGATGGACGAAAAGGGATATACCTCGATCGATCAGTTCGTCGGCGCCGCCGTTCCCAATGTGATCGACTGGAAGGACCTCAATCTCAATTACGTCGAAAAGGCCGTGATCGACCAGGACTTATGCATCAAATGCGGTCGATGCTACATCGCCTGCGAGGACGCCGCGCACCAGGCCATCTCCGTGCGGGGCGACGGCGAGCCCATCTATGAGGTGGTCGACGAGGAATGCGTCGGCTGCAATCTGTGTGCCAATGTCTGCCCGGTCGAACACTGCATCACCATGGTGCCGCTGCGCGACGGCACCGATCCGCGCACCGGTGATCCGATCAGCGGCGAATATATGAACTGGAGCATGCATCCAAAGAACCCCTTCAGGGAGGTCTGAGGACCATGGCCGAAAGAAACATCCGGATCGATGGGGGCCGTCTGTGGCACTCTTTGATGGAGATGGCCAAAATCGGCGCCACCGAGAAAGGCGGCGTCAAGCGGTTGGCCTTGACCCAGGTGGACAAGGAGGGTCGCGATCTGTTTGTCCGCTGGTGCAAGGAGGCGGGATGCACGATCCGCATCGACAAGGTGGGCAATATTTTTGCCCACCGCGCGGGGCGAAACGGCAATCTGGCCCCGGTAATCACCGGCAGCCACCTGGATTCCCAACCTACCGGCGGCAAGTTCGACGGCGCCTACGGCGTCCTGGCCGGGCTCGAGGTCTTACGCACCCTCAATGATTTCGACTATCAGACCGAGCGACCGCTCGAAGTGGCGGTATGGACCAACGAGGAAGGCTCGCGATTTGCCCCGGGCATGATCGCCTCCGGTGCGTTTGCCGGAGTCTTCGACCTGGATTTCGCTCTGTCCCTGAAGGACCCGGAGGGAAAATCCTTCGGCGACGAGCTCGAGCGCATCGGCTATGCCGGGAACAGTGAGGTGACAGGCCACGATGTGCACGCCTATATCGAGGTCCATATCGAGCAGGGGCCGATCCTCGAGGCCGAAGACAAGACCATCGGCATTGTCACCGATGCCCAAGGCCAGCGCTGGTACGAAGTGGTACTCGAGGGAGTCGAATCCCACGCCGGGCCGACGCCGATGGACAGCCGCCACGATGCGCTTTTGGGCGCCGGCCGGGTGGTCGATCTGGTCAACCGGGTGGGGCTCGATCATGCGCCGCTGGCCTGCGCCACCGTCGGCATGCTGGAGGTCTACCCCAATTCAAGGAATGTGATCCCCGGGCGCGTCTTCCTGACCGTCGATTTGCGGCACCCGGACGACGAGGTTCTGGCCCAAATGGACCGCAAAATGCGGCATGGCGCGGCGGCGATTGCCGAAAACATCGGCCTGGCCTGCGAGATCGAGCAGATCTCCTACTGCCGACCGGTCAGGTTCGAGGACTCCTGCATCAAAGCGGTCCGCAATGCGGCTGAAAAATGCGGCTACAGCACGCGTGATATGGTCTCGGGGGCCGGGCACGACGCCTGCCATCTGGCCGCAGTGGCACCGACCTCGATGATCTTTATTCCCTGCATCGACGGCATCAGCCATAACGAGATCGAGGACGCCAAGCCCGAATGGATCACCGCCGGAGCCAATATATTGCTTCATGCTCTGCTTGAAAAAGCCAACCAGACGGCAGACGGCGCCTGAAATGACCGCCATAAGGAAACCCACCGGTGTTCGATAAATCCCCAGCCCCGGCAACGCTGCCCGAAGGCGCCGATCCGGCGCTATGGAACGCTGACCTGGCGGCCACCGATGAGGCTGCACGCAACTGGGACTGGAGCGCCTTTGCCGCCCTGTGGGTCGGCATGGTGGTTTGCGTGCCGACATATCTCCTGGCCGGCAGTCTGGTCTCCGAAGGCATGGCCTGGTGGCAGGCGATCCTGACCATACTGCTCGGCAATCTCATCGTTCTGGTACCGATGACTTTGATCGGGTACGCCGGGGCCAAACAGGGCATTCCGTTTCCGGTCCTGCTGCGCTCCTCATTCGGCACCGTCGGCGCCAAAATCCCGGCCCTGGCCCGCGGCCTGGTGGCCTGTGGCTGGTTCGGCATCAATACCTGGGTCGGCGGCTCGGCGATCTACGTCATTTTCAACAATCTCTCGGACGGCGCCTTTAGCGGCGATCCGCTGCCGTTCCTCGGCATCAGTATATGGCAGACCGTAGGGTTCCTGCTTTTCTGGGTGCTGCATCTGTGGTTCATCCGGCACGGCACCGAATCGATCCGCCGTCTGGAAATGCTGGCCGCGCCCTTCCTGTTGGCCATGGGGCTGGCGCTTCTCGCCTGGGCCTATGTGCAGGCCGGCGGCTTCGGCGAAATGCTGAAGGCGCCCAGCCAGTTCGTGGCCGGCGGCGCCCGCGAAGGGCAGTTCTGGCTGGTCTTTTTCCCCAGCCTCACCGCAATGGTCGGCTTCTGGGCGACCATGGCGCTGAATATCCCTGATTTCACGCGGTTTGCCAAAAGCCAGCGGGCTCAGATGCTCGGCCAGGCCATCGGCCTGCCCTTGCCGATGGCGCTTTTCGCCTTTATTGGCGTCGCCGTGACCTCGGCCACGGTCTCGATCTACGGCGAGGCGATCTGGGACCCGGTGCAGCTGGCCGGGCGCATGGGCGGCGGCACCACGGTGATAGCCCTGGCGGCGCTGGTGCTGGCCACCCTGACCACCAATCTGGCCGCCAACGTTGTCGCCCCGGCTAATGGTTTTTCAAACCTGGCGCCACAGAAAATATCCTTCCGAACCGGCGGCTATATAACCGCCGGTATCGGCATCGCCATTTTTCCCTGGAAGCTGCTGGAGACCGCCGGCGGTTATCTGTTTACCTGGCTGGTCGGCTATTCGGCGCTGCTGGGTCCGATCGCGGGGATTATGATGGCCGATTATTTTCTGGTTCGGCGGACCAACCTGAGTGTTCCGGATCTCTATAAGAGCGACGGGGCCTACAGCTATGCGGGCGGCTGGAACCGGGCCGGTATTGCCGCCCTGGTGATCGGAATTTTACCCAATTTGCCGGGCTTTGCCCATGCCGCGGGCTTCGTGGACAGCGTTCCTGCTATATTCAAGGACATCTATTCCTACGCCTGGTTCGTGGGTCTGTTTGTCGGTGGCGGGATTTATCTTGTGCTTCAGCGCCAACCCGGCATCGCAGCGGCTGAAGCGGAGGCGTAGGGGCGTTCGAGCGATTGCCGGCGCCAACAGGAGAAGACAGAGATGACCATACACATCAAAGGCGGAACCGTGGTCACAGCAGAGCGGACCGAGCGGGCCGACGTATTGGTTGACGGTGAGATCATCGCCGCCATCGGACTGGATCTCGATATCCCGGCCGCGGCCGAGGAGATTGACGCCGGTGGCTGCCTGATCATGCCCGGCGGCATCGATCCCCATACCCATATGGAACTTCCCTTCATGGGCACCGTGGCTTCAGAGGATTTCTTCACCGGCACCACGGCGGCCATGTGCGGCGGCACCACGATGATTATCGACTTCGTCATTCCCGAGCCGCAGCAGGACGTCATGGAGGCCTATAACGACTGGCGCGGTTGGGCCGAGAAGGCGGCCGGCGACTATTCCTTCCATGTGGCCATCACCTGGTGGGACGACAGCGTCAAGGCGGCCATGGAAACCTTGACCCGCGAGCACGGGGTCAACAGCTTCAAGCATTTCATGGCCTACAAGGGCGCCATCATGGCCGACGATGAAATACTGGTGAACAGCTTCGCTAAGGCCCGGGAGCTGGGCGCCATCTGTACGGTTCACGCCGAGAACGGCGATCTGGTCTATCACCTGC
This sequence comes from Pseudomonadota bacterium, assembly GCA_022566895.1. Classification (GTDB taxonomy): domain Bacteria; phylum Pseudomonadota; class Alphaproteobacteria; order Sphingomonadales; family SMXR01; genus JADFIA01. The sequence continues at coordinate 15,739 of JADFIA010000025.1, read as the reverse complement.
AACAGGAGCTGCTGGCCAAGGGCATGACCGGGCCCGAAGCGCACCCCCTGTCGCGGCCGCCGGAGGTCGAGGGCGAGGCGGCCGATCGCGCTATCCGCATCGCCCAGGTCCTCGATGTGCCGATCTATATCGTCCACACCTCGAGCAAGGATGCCCTGAAGGCGATCACCCGGGCGCGGCTCGAGGGCCAGCGGGTGTTCGGCGAAGCGCTGGCCGGCCATCTGCTGATTGACGACAGCGTCTATCGGAACCCGGACTGGGATTTTGCCGCGGCCCACGTCATGAGCCCGCCGTTCCGGCCCAAGGAGCATCAGGAGGCCCTGTGGCGCGGCCTGCAGTCGGGCATGCTGCAGACCACGGCATCCGATCATTGCTGCTTCTGCGCCCCGCAGAAAAGAATGGGACATAACGATTTCACGCGCATTCCCAACGGCACCGGCGGGGTCGAGGACCGCATGAGCTTGATGTGGCATCACGGGGTCGGCAAGGGGCGCCTGACGGCCAACGAGTTTGTCGCCGTCACCTCGACCAATGCCGCAAAGATCTTCAACATTTACCCGAAAAAGGGCGCCGTGGCGGTCGGCTCCGACGCCGACCTGGTGATCTGGGATCCGGAGCGCGAACGCACCATCTCCAAGGACACCCACCATCAGAACGTCGACTTCAATATATTCGAGGGCATGACCGTAAAGGGCGTCAACCGGGTGACCCTGAGCCGCGGCCGCGTGGTCTACGACGATGGCGACGTGCGCAGCGAAAAAGGCACCGGGCAGTATGTGCCGCGGCCGACATTTCCGCCCTATTATGCGGCCCTGCAGAAGGTGCGCCAACGGGCGGCGCCGCAAGCGGTCGAGCGGGCCTAGCGGCGCCGGTGGTTGAGCCAGCGTGAGGGTGGCGGGCGGTTGAGCCGCGGTGAGAAAATTTCATCGGAACGGAGGCGATAATGGCGGATCTATCAAACACTCTCGACGCTTTCTGGATGCCTTTCACGGCCAACCGGCAGTTCAAAAAGGCGCCGCGCATGATGGTCTCGGCCAAGGGCATGCATTATACCAGCGACGACGGGCGCAAAATCCTCGACGGCGCGGCCGGCCTGTGGTGCGTAAATGCCGGTCATTGCCGCCAGGAGATTGCCCAGGCGATCGCCCGCGAAGCCGAACGACTGGACTATTCCCCCGCTTTCCAGATCGGACACCCCAATGCTTTTCGCCTGGCCAACGAATTGGCGGCCATCCTGCCGCACCCCATGGACAGGATATTCTTCGTCAACTCCGGCTCAGAGGCGGTCGAGACGGCGCTCAAGATCGCCATCGCCTATCATCAGGCCCGCGGCGAGGGTCGTCGCACGCGCCTGATCGGCCGCGAGAAAGGCTATCATGGGGTCAATTTCGGCGGCATTTCGGTCGGTGGCATGGGCCCCAATCGCAAATCCTTCGGCCCGTTGCTGACCGGGGTCGACCATATCCGGCATACCTACTCGCGCCAAGATATGGCCTTCAGCCGTGGCCAGCCCGAGTGGGGGGCGCATCTGGCCGATGATCTGGAGCGCCTGGTGCTGTTGCACGACGCCTCGACCATCGCCGCGCTGATCGTTGAGCCGATGGCCGGCTCGGCCGGCGTGATTATCCCGCCCAAGGGATATCTGGAGCGGCTCAGGGAAATTTGCGACGCCCATGGGATTCTCCTGATCTTCGACGAAGTGATCACCGGCTTCGGGCGCACCGGGGCCAGCTTTGGGGCCCAGAAGTTTGGCGTCGTGCCCGACCTGATGACCCTGGCCAAGGGGCTGACCAATGGCGCCGTGCCGATGGGTGCGGTGGCCGCCCGGCGCCAGATTTACGATGCTTTCATGGACGCTCCGGAAGGCACGATCGAGCTGTTCCACGGCTATACCTACTCCTCGCATCCGCTGGCCGTGGCGGCCGCTCTGGCCACCCTGGGCATCTACCGCGACGACGGCATATTCGAGCGCGTGGCCGAGCTGGCGCCCTACTGGGAGGACGCTGTTCATTCGCTCAGGGATCTGCCGACGGTCATCGATATCCGTAATATCGGATTGGTGGCCGGGATCGAACTCGAGCCCATCGAAGGCAAGCCAGCCGCCCGTGCCTTTGGGATTTTCCTTGATTGCTTCCATGAGCGCGATTTGCTGATCCGCACCACCGGGGACATTCTTGCCCTGTCACCGCCACTGATCCTCGAGAAGGAACATATCGACCAGATGGTCGGCACGCTGGGCGATGCCATCAAGGCGGCGGCCTAAGCCGTTCCCAGAAGATCCAATAGCGTAAGCGCCACCACCTTGGTGGCCCGGCAAAGATCGTCGAGCCGCAGGCGCTCGTCGGCCCGGTGGGCATTGGCCTCCTCGATGGTCCTCGGCCCGGCCCCATAGAGCACCGTCGGCACGCCGGCCGCGGCATAATGCCTGGCGTCCGTATAAAGCGGCACGCCCCCGCTGGCGACCTGGCAGCCAAAGACTTCCGTGGCCCGTCGGCACAGCACAGCGGCTAGTCGCTCACCACCCGGCGATGGGCTCAGGGGTTGGGCCAGCAGGACTTGTTTCACTTCGAGATGGGCCTTTGGGAAAGCGGCCGCCGCATCGACGATGACCTGGCGCAGTTGCGCTTCGACCTTTGCCGGATTCTCCTCCGGGATGATCCGGCGATCGAGTCTGAAGGTCACCCGGTCCGGCACAACATTTGTGTTGATGCCGCCCTCGATCAGACCGACGGTCAGCTGCGGCGGGCCGATTCCGGGGGTCGCCGAGGGCTTATCGGCGTAGCTTTTGCGGGCCTCGTAAAGCGCCGCCAGGATGGATTGCGCGGCTTCCAGCGCATCGACCCCGGTCTCCGGCCGGGCCGCATGGGCCGAGCGGCCCGTGACCTCGACTTCCAGATGCAGGCAGCCGTTATGGGCCGTAATGACGGCATAAGAAAACCCGGCGCCGATGGCCAGGTCCGGCTTGCTCAACCCCTGATCGAGCAGCCATTTCGGGCCGATCGCGCCGCCCGCTTCCTCGTCGTAGGTGAAATGCAGCTCGACCGTGCCCACCAGCGGCGGCGCGGAGTCTTCCAGCGCTTTTAGCGCAAACAGATAGGTCGCGAAATCGGACTTGGAGACCGCGACGCCGCGGCCATACATCCAGCCTTGGCGAACTTCGCCGCCATAGGGATCGGAGGACCAACCCTCGCCGGGCGGCACCACGTCGCCGTGGGCGTTGAGTGCGATCGTCGGCCCCGCATCAGCCCGGGCACCGAAACTGCGGCGTACGATCAGGTTGGTCGCCGAGACCATGCCGATCTGGCGCACCAGATCGCCCGGGACCTCGTGCCGCTCCACCTCGAACCCCAGCTCCTCGATCAGCCCGGCCGTACGATCGGCGTGGGACGCACAATCGCCGGGCGGGTTGTCCGAGGGTAGGCGCACCAGTTCGGCCAAAAATTCGGCCTGGGCGTCGCGGCCGGCCTCGATCAATTCGACGATCGTCTGTTCAATCGCGGTCATTCTGCAAAAATCTCCTCGAGCCTGAACAGCGCGATGCGCTCGATCTCTCTCAGCGCTGTCCCAAACTCGCTCGCTGGATCATTATCTACGCGCGCTTCCAGCGCCGCCAGAATGGCCGCCCGGTCGCGGCCCTTGACCGCCAAAATGAAGGGAAAGCCGAAACGCTTGGTATAAACGGTGTTCAGACGATTGAATTGGGCGAACTCCTCGGGCCTGCATTGATCCAGCCCGGCGCCGGCCTGCTCATTTGCCGAAGCTGCGCTCAGTCGGCCCGCGACGGCCAGCTTTCCCGCCAGGTCCGGATGGGCGCGGATCAGCGTCAGTTGGCGCTGGCGGCCGGCCGATTTCAGGGTCAAGCACAGCGCTTGGTGCAGCCCGGCCACGCCGTCCTGGGCAGCGCTCAATCCACGCTCGAATGTATCCTCGGCGATCCACGGCGAATGCTCGAAGACGGCGCCGAAGGTCGAGAGGAATTCGGCCCGGGTCATTTGGCTGGGACGGCGCGAGGGCACCTAGCCGCCCTCCCTGGTATAGGGATGTTCCCGGCGCCAGTGGCGGGCGATATCCAGGCGGCGGCAGAACCACACAGCGTCGTGCCCCTTGGCATAGTCGATAAAGCGTTCCACGGCCGCCAGTCGCCCGGGCCGGCCGGCCAGCCGGCAATGCAGACCGACCGACATCAGGCGCGGGCACTCGGCCCCCTCGGCGTAAAGCACGTCGAAGCTGTCTTTCAGATAAGCGTAGAACTGAAAGCCGGAATTAAAGCCCTGCGGCGCCGCAAAGCGCATGTCGTTGGCATCCAGCGTGTAGGGCACGATCAACTGGGGTTCGCCGGCCTCTTCCACCCAATAGGGCAGATCGTCGTTGTAAGCGTCGGCGTCATAGGAAAAGCCGCCATATTCGGCCACCAGCCGCCGTGTATTCGGGCTGGTGCGGCCGGTATACCAGCCCAGCGGCCGGGTGCCGGCGAGCTCGGTCAGGATGTCCATGGCCCGCTCGATATGCGCCCGCTCAATATCCTCGTCGACATATTGGTAATCGACCCATTTGTAGCCGTGGCTGGCAATCTCGTGACCGGCCCCGATCATCGCCTTGATGACCTCCGGGTTACGCTCGGCGGCCATGGCCACGGCGAAAACGGTCAGCGGAATTTCTTTTCGATCGAACAGCCGCAGCAGCCGCCAAACCCCGACCCGGGCGCCGTATTCGTAAATCGACTCCATATTCATATGGCGTACGCCGGCCAGCGGTTGGGCACCGACGATTTCGGACAGAAAGGCCTCCGACGCAGGGTCCCCATGCAGGATGCAATTCTCGCCGCCTTCCTCGTAATTGAGGACAAACTGCAGCGCCAGGCGGGCGCCGCCCGGCCAGTTGGCATTTGGTGGCCCGGCGCCGTAGCCGGCCAGATCCCTGGGGTAGTCACCTTGGCTCATTCGCTTCTGCGCCTCGACTTCGGGTGATTCTCACTAGCATGAAATCCCCACGCGGCCGGCCAATTCTCAACCAAACGGTCAAAAATCCTTACTTTCAGTCGAAATTACGGGATAATGCCTCAGGAAACCACGGCTTTTCCTGTGGACGGGCTGGAAAACCGGGAGGCGGCATGGGCCAACTGACGACACATATTCTCGATATCATGTCCGGCAAGCCGGCGGCGGGCGTCAAGGTGGAGGTGTTCGCCGTGGATGGCGATGGCCGCGAACGGCTGGCCATGGCCGTCACCAACCAAGACGGGCGCTGCGAAAAACCACTGCTGGCGGACAGCGCCTTTGGGGCCGGAACCTACGAACTGCTGTTCCACGTGGGCGACTATTTCGCCGCCGGCGGTGCGGCGCAGAGCGAGCCGCCTTTCCTGGATGTCGTGCCGGTGCGCTTTTGTGTGGCCGACGCCGAGCGCGATTATCACGTGCCGCTTCTGGTTTCGGCTTACGCTTATTCGACCTATCGCGGCAGCTGAGCGGGCAAGGTCAATCACATGCGCCATTCGATCAAATTCCTCCTCGGCGATGAGCCCCGCGAACTCAGCTCTTTCGATCCGACGATGACCGTGCTCGACTATCTGCGGATCGAGGAACGCCGGACCGGCACCAAAGAAGGCTGCGCCGAGGGCGACTGCGGCGCCTGCACCATCGTCGTCGGCTCGCTCGAGGGTGAGAAAATCCGCTATCAGGCGGTCAATTCCTGCCTTCAGTTCCTGCCCACGTTGGATGGCCGCCAGCTGATATCGGTTGAAGATCTGCCCGACTCCTCCGGGGCCCTGCATCCGGTACAAACCGCAATGATCAGGGAAAACGCCTCGCAGTGCGGGTTTTGTACGCCGGGTTTTGTGATGTCGCTATTCGCACTGTACCGCGAGGGCGCGGCGGCCGGGGACCCACCCGAGCTCGAGACGATCAACGATGTGCTGGCCGGAAATCTGTGCCGCTGCACCGGCTATGGACCGATCATTGAGGCGGCGCGATCCATGCACCAGCCGGCCGCCGGACCCGATCACTTCGAGCAAAACTCGGCGGCGACGGTGGCGGCGCTGCGGGCTATCCAGGACAGCCAGACCATTCATTTGACCGGCCCGGACGGGCGTCAATCTTTCGCCCCGACAACCACCGATGCGCTGGCCGAGATTTTGGCCGAACATCCCGGCGCCACGCTGGTGGCCGGGGCGACCGATGTCGGACTTTGGGTTACCAAGGCCCAGCGCCGGCTGGACCCGGTCATATTTCTGGACCGGCTGGGGGAAATGAAGCAAGTCAATGAAACCGCGACGACCATCGAGATTGGTGCCGCGGTTACCTATACCGATGTCGAGCGGATGATGGCGGATCATTATCCGGATTTCGGCGAGATTATACGCCGTCTGGGTTCGCCGCCGGTCCGCAACGTCGGCACTATCGGCGGCAATATCGCCAACGGATCGCCGATTGGCGACAGCATGCCGCCACTGATCGCGGCCGGGGCTACACTGGTTCTGCGCCGCGGCGGCGAGCGGCGCCAGCTGCCGCTCGAAGATTTCTTCATCGACTACAACAAACAAGATCTTAAAAGCGGCGAGTTCGTCGAGACCATCACCTTGCCCAAGCCGGCCCCCGGAAGCCGGCTCTTTTGCTACAAGATATCCAAGCGTTTCGACCAGGATATCTCGGCGATTTTGGGCGCCTTCAACCTGACCATCCGCGATGGCAAGGTCGCCTCCGTGCGCATCGCCTATGGCGGCATGGCGGCAACGCCCAGGCGCGCCAGCGGTGCCGAGGCGGCCCTGCAGGGCAAGGCTTGGACCCGTAAAACCGTGGATCGGGCGGTGGTGGCGCTGGCGAGCGATTTCAGGCCGCTCGATGACCTGCGCGCCAGTGCCGCATATCGCATGCAGGTGGCCGGGAATTTGCTGGTTAAGGCGTATCTGGAAGCGCAGGGAGCTGGCGTAGAGACACGAATCATCCCCTACCGGGAGGCGGCGCATGCCTGACCAGATCAAGGGCGGCGTGCATCAGGCCGTGGTCCACGACAGCGCTGCGGTGCATGTCTCGGGCCAGGCGGTCTTCGTGGACGACATGGCCGAACCCCGTGACCTGCTGCATGCCTACATCGGGGTCAGCGAACGCCCGCATGCTAAAATCCGCCAGCTCGATCTGGCCGCTGTGGGGGCGGCGGAAGGGGTTTGCTGTGTCGTCTCGGCCGGTGATATTGCCGGCCAGAACGATATCAGCCCTACCCATACAATGGACGAGCCGGTGTTTGCCGAAGCGGCAACCGAGTTTATCGGCCAGCCGCTGTTCGCGGTCGCCGCACAAACCCGCGATCAGGCGCGTCGGGCGGTCCGACTTGCGGCGGTCGAATATTCGGACTTGCCGGCGGTGCTCGATCTCGAGGCGGCGCTGGCCGATGAAACCCTGGTGGTCCCGGCAATGGAGCTCAAGCGCGGCGACGCGGATGCGGAGATTGCCGCGGCGGCCCACAGTCTCAAGGGAAAGATCAGGATCGGCGGCCAGGAACATTTCTATCTCGAGGGCCAGGTCTCGATGGCGGTGCCCGGCGAGGGCGACGAGATGACGCTCTATTGCTCGACCCAGCATCCGACTGAAATTCAGCAATCCGTGGCCCGGGTCCTGGGGCTGGCCGCTAACGCGGTCAACGTGCGTACGCGGCGCCTGGGCGGCGCTTTCGGCGGCAAGGAAACCCAGGCCGCCATGTTTGCCACCGTCGCCGCCCTGATCGCCCGGAAAACAGGCCGACCGGTCAAGATTCGCCCGGATCGTGACGACGACATGGTGATGACCGGGAAAAGGCATGATTTCATGGCTGAATATGAGGTCGGTTTCGACGACGACGGGCACATCCTGGGGGTCCGCTACCGCCTGGCTTCCAACTGCGGCTATTCGGCCGATCTGTCCGAAGCCATCAACCGCCGGGCCCTGTTTCATCTGGACAACTGCTATTATTTGCCCAGCGCCGCCATGAAAGGCTTGCCGTTAAAGACCAATCGGCCGTCGAACACGGCCTTCAGGGGCTTCGGCGGCCCGCAGGCCATGCTCGTGGCCGAGCGGGTTATCGATGAAATTGCCTTCGCGCTGGGCCAGGATCCCCTGGAAATCCGGCGGCGTAATTTTTACGGCTCGAGCGAGCGCAATATCACGCCCTATCACCAGACCATCGAGGATAACGTCATTCCGGAGATTGTTTCCGAACTGGCGGAAAGTGCCGATTATGTCGGCCGCCGGGCGGAAATCGCGCGCTATAACAGCGACAGCCCATGGCTCAAGAAGGGCATTGCCCTGACCCCGGTAAAATTCGGCATCGCTTTCACCACCAAGTACCTCAACCAGGCCGGGGCGCTGGTGCACGTCTATACCGACGGCAGCATTCATCTGAACCACGGCGGCACCGAGATGGGTCAGGGCCTGATGACCAAGGTGGCCCAGGTGGTGGCCGAGGAATTTCAGGTCGACCTCGATCACGTCAAGATCACCGCGACGAGCACCGACAAAGTTCCCAACACCTCGGCCACGGCGGCCTCGTCGAGCTCGGATCTCAACGGCATGGCGGCGCGCCAGGCCGCCCAGACTATCAAAGCACGGCTGATCGATTTCGCGGCCAAGCAATACGAGCTGCCGCCGGACCAGATAGAGTTTTTGCCCAACCGGGTGCGGGTGGGCAATCAGGAATTTCCCTTTCCGGATCTGGTTCACCAAGCCTACATGGCCAGGGTGTCGTTGTCGGCCACCGGCTTTTACAAGACCCCGAAGATACATTTTGACCGCCAGACCGGGCGCGGCCGGCCGTTCTATTATTTTGCCTATGGCGCGGCGGTCAGCGAAGCCACGATCGATACTTTGACCGGCGAATATCGTATTGACCGGGTCGATATTCTTCACGACGTCGGCCGCTCGCTGAACCCGGCCATCGACCTGGGCCAGATCGAAGGCGGCTTTATCCAGGGTGTGGGCTGGCTGACCAGCGAGGAACTTGTGTGGGGCGAGGCAGGAGAGCTTTTGACCCATGCGCCGTCAACCTACAAAATACCGGTCTGCAGCGACCGGCCGCGGGATTTCCGCATGAAATTGCTCGAGGGCGCGGCCAACCGGGAGAACACGATTTACGCCTCCAAGGCGGTCGGAGAGCCGCCGCTGATGCTGGCCATCTCGGTCTTGCATGCTTTGTCCGATGCGGTGGCCAGCGTCGGCGGTCACCGCGTCTGTCCGCGGCTCGATCCGCCGGCCACACCGGAATGTATCCTGGCCGCCGTCGAGCGGGTCAGAAGCGCGGCCGGCCATGATTGAGTGGATCGAAATGATGGTCCGCTGGCTTCACGTTGTGGCCGGCATTGCGTGGATTGGCTCGTCCTTCTATTTCATTTTTCTGGATGCCAGCTTGCGCCGCGGCGAGAACGATGAGGAAGGGATCGCCGGCGAGAGTTGGCAGGTCCACGGCGGCGGCTTTTACCGCATGCGGAAATACCTGGTGGCGCCGGCTGAGATGCCGGCCGAACTGCACTGGTTCAAATACGAGGCTTACACCACCTGGCTCAGCGGTTTTTTTCTGCTCGGCCTGATCTATTACCTGAACGCCGGCGCCTATCTGGTCGCGCCAAGCGTTATGGACCTGACACCGATGGCCGCGGTCGCTATCAGCGTTGGCTCGTTGGTTGTCGGCTGGCTGGTCTACGACAGCCTGTGCAAATCCCCTGTGGGCAATAACGACGCCCTGCTGGCCGTGGTCGGCTTTGCCCTGCTGGTGGCCGCCGCCTGGGGCTATACACAGGTGTTCAGCGGGCGTGGGGCTTATGTCCACGTTGGCGTGCTGGTCGGCACGCTGATGGCCGCCAACGTCTTTTTCGTTATCATTCCAAATCAAAAGATTGTGGTCGCCGATCTGATCGCCGGGCGGGCGCCGGAGCCGGACCTCGGCCGCCGGGCAAAGCAGCGCTCCCTGCACAACAATTATCTGACCCTGCCGGTGGTCTTTGTGATGATCTCCGGCCATTACCCGATGACCTTTGCCAGCCAATGGAACTGGGCCCTTCTGGCCGGAATATTCATCGTCGGCGGGCTGGTCCGGCATTTCTTCAATCTCAAGCACGCCGGCCGCGGCCGGCATTATTGGTTGTGGATCGCCGCCGGCCTGATAATGGCCATGGTGATCGCTATCTCCATGCAGCGGCCGAAGCCGGCCAGGACCGCCGGGGTGCCCACGCTTTCTCGCGTCTCCGAGATTATCCAGCGCCGCTGCGCGGTCTGCCATTCGGCCCAGCCCAGCTTTGCAGGCATCGAGTCCGCGCCGCTGGGGCTGGTCCTGGAAACGCCGGGGGACATTCTAAGAGCGAAGGATCGCATCCACGCCCAGGCGATCGCCACCAGTGCCATGCCGCCGGGCAATGCGACCGCCATGACGGCTGAGGAACGGGCGGCGCTGGCCGCCTGGTATCGAGCCGAAGTCTCCGAGGATTGAGCGGCAATGGTAAGCCAAGAGCACCCCCCAAGCCGCCGGGCCATTCGCGGCCGGATCTTGAGTTTCACCGACGATCCGGCAGTTGTAGACGGCGAGGGGTCATATGGCTACTGGGAGGACGGCGTTGTCGTCGTCGAGGGCGGCACCATCACGGCGCTTGGAGATGCGAATGCGATCCTGCCGCAACTGCCGTCGGATGTAGAGATAGACGATCACTCGGGCCGTCTGGTGCTGCCGGGGTTCATCGACACCCACATCCATTACTCGCAGTCGCGCATCATCGCCTCGTACGGCGCTCAGCTTATCCAATGGCTCGAGAAGTATACCTTTCCCGAAGAAGCGCGGTTTGCCGATCCCGAATACGCGGCCAAATGTGCCGATTTCTTCTTCGACGAGCTTTTGCGCAACGGTACGACCACGGCGGCCGTTTTCTGCACGGTTCATGAAAGCTCGGTCGAGACCTTCTTTGCCGCATCGGAGCGGCGCAATATGTGCATGATCGCCGGCAAGGTGATGATGGACCGCAACGCACCGGAGGCGCTGCTCGACCCGCCGGGGAGTAACGGCGCGGCAGCCGGCTTCGAGGCCAGCGAGAGGCTGGCCCGAAAATGGCACCGCCGCGGCCGTCAGTATTATGCGGTCACACCGCGTTTTGCGCTGACCTCCACGGAGGCCCAGTTGGAGGCCTGCAAGGCGCTGATGGACGCATTTCCCGGCGCCTATCTGCAAACTCATCTGGCCGAGCATCGCGACGAAGTGGAAGCGGTGATCCGCCAATTCCCGCGGGCTAGGAACTATACGGATGTCTATGACCGGGCGGGACTGCTTGGGCCGCGCGCCATCTTCGGGCACGGGATCCACCTCGACGACGACGAGCTTCGGCGCCTTCACCAAACCCGATCCGTCATCGCTTTTGCGCCATCGTCCAATCTTTTTATCGGCAGTGGCCTGTTTGATTTTGAAAGGACGGTCGACGGCGCGCACCCGGTGCGGGTCGGACTGGCCAGCGATGTTGGCGCCGGAACCAGTTTTTCGATGCTGCGGACGGCGGCCGACGCCTACAAGGTCATGCAGCTTCAGGGCCAGAACCTGACGGCACTGCGGGCCTTCTATTTGATGACCCTGGGCAACGCCCGGGCCCTTGGACTCGAGAACCGAATCGGCACCCTGGAGCCAGGCAGCGAGGCTGATATCGTCGTCCTCGATGGCAGCGGAATACCGGCACTCAAGCAAAGGTTGGCTGCGTGTGACGGCGATTTAGCCGAAGAAATCTTTGCCATTATGACCCTCGGCGACGACCGGGCCGTGGCGGCGACGTATATCGCCGGTTCCCTTGCCCACACGGCGCAACGCAAGACCAGCGGGTAAAAGCCTGACCGCGGATAAACTCCAGGCCGACGCTGGTACCTGTATTTCCTGACTTACGCGAGTGTGGCCGTTGCGCACCGGTTCCATGGAATTTCTGAAATTTTTGTCCAACCGGTCAAAATCTGTGTTGTCTCGCGCGTGGCCAAGTAGTAACGTTATCGACACATAAAAGTGAGGACAAGAGTGGGGGGATGGAAATGACAGTCTGTGGCTATTGTAAAAGCCCATTCCGTCATCCGACGCCAGGCAATCGCGTTGGCCTGTTCCTGATACCTCGACTTCACACCAACATCGATTTCTTAAAAACAGATTTGGCTGACCGCCCGAGCGCGGCGTCCGGTCTGATACGCGGTTTTTTGACCGCGTTTTTTTTGGGAGGCCGGTAACAGGCCCAAGGGCAACCGTTCAAATAACAGCCACCGATAGCGGCTGGCACCTAACTGACGAGGGAATGATATGGCACGGTTCGTAACCAACAAGATGAAAATGATCAGGTTAAGGCGCGCTTTGCTGGCGTCCGTAGCAATGTTGCCAATGGTGATCGGCGCGCCCGAAGTGGCGGCGCAGCAGATTACGTCCGGCGTACGCGGTACTGTTTCCAGCGCCGCTGGCGTACCAGTCGCCGGCGCCCGAATTACCATAACCGACAGCCGCACCGGTCGCACGACGACCGTAACGACTGGTTCCGCAGGTCGTTTTGCCGTAAGCGGTCTTGAGCCTGGCGGCCCGTATACCGTCCTGATCGAGACCGATCAATATGTGGATCAGCGAATCCCCGACCTGTCTCTCAGTATCTCGGATGTGTCGAGCCTGAATATCACGCTGCAGCCAGCAGTGGGGGATGTTGAAGAAATCGTGGTGACCGGTGTGCGCTCCGTTTTGACCCAATTGGCGCTCGGTCCCAGTTCAGCCTTTGGTCTGCAAGTGCTGGAAGAAATGCCGTCAATCAGTCATGATTTCCGCGACACCATCCGGCTCGATCCCCGGGTTGTTATCGATCCCACCAACGACGATAATATTTCCTGCCTGGGCGGCAGCAACAAGTTCAACAGCTTTACGATTGACGGCGTGCGGACAAGCGATACGTTCGGTCTCAATGCCTCGGGACTGCCAAGCCGGAATACCATGCCGATTCCTTTCGACGCGGTGCGCGAGACCTCGGTCGAGTTTTCGCCTTTCGATGTCGAATATGGGCAATTTACCGGTTGTTCGATCAATGTGGTGACCAAATCCGGGTCGAACGAGTTTCACGGCGGCGGATTTATACTTTACAATTCCGACGGCCTGACCGGCAAGACCATTGACGGCAGAACGGTCATCACCGAATCGTTCAAGGATTATAACTGGGGCGCCGATATCGGCGGCCCGATCATCAAGGACAAGCTGTTCTTTTATGCGGCCTATGAAGAAACCGACGATGGAGCCATTCAGAGCCGGGGCCCAATCGGCGGCGGATTCGCCAGTGAACGAGGGCCCACCGTGGCAACGGTCGAGCAGATCCAAGGTATTCTGGAATCTGTTTATGGCCAGACCCCCCTCGGCATCGCCAGGACCCTGCCGGAAGAAACCCGCCGCATACTTGGTCGTCTCGACTGGTTCATCAGCGACCAGCATCGTCTGGCCCTGACCTATACGCGTCTGCGCGAAGCCTTTACGGAATCGGATAGTTTCGGCTTTGGTAATGATTTTGCCTACCTCAATAACTTCGAAATATCGGGCAGCGAAATCGAGACCTATTCGGCCCGGCTGTTCTCGGACTGGACCGAAAACTTTTCGACCGAGATTCGCGTCTCGCGCCTCGACAATCATGACATCCAGAACCCGGTTGGCGGCGGTGAAGCGCAGGATCCCAACCCGTTCCCGGGCATTGAGGTCGACGACGATGACGGCAATACACTTCTCAGCGGTCCCGGCATTTTTCGCTCGGCAAACTCGCTCATCACCCAGATCGATCAGCTGAAGTTCACGGCCGAATATCGTTCGGGCGACCATACGTTTACGGCTGGATATGAGCTGGACCAGCTCGATGTATTTAACCTGTTCGTGGTCAACGCCACCGGCACAATTGCTTTTGATTCCATAGCCGATCTGATCGCCGGCAGTGCGAGTTCGATAGACGGTAACGGGTCGTTTACCGGTGACATTAACGACGCCGGGGCCACCTTCTCCCGCTCGATCCATTCGATCTACATCCAGGATGCCTGGCAGGCCACTCCAAATCTGACCATCCAGCTGGGCCTGCGCTACGATTTTTTCAAATCCAGCGACGAGGTGACGGTCAGTCAGGCCTTCGTGGACCGCTATGGCTTCGAAAACTCGCAAGCCTTCGACGGGCTTGATATCCTGATGCCGCGTCTGGGAATTACTTATGATACGCCGTGGGAGTTTTATGGCCAGACCGTCTTTAGGGCCGGCGCCGGCGTCTTCACCGGCGGTGATCCGACGGTGTGGGTCTCCAACGTCTATACCAACTTCGGCGGCGCCGTCGGATTCGGTGCAATCTTTATAGATCCCTGTACTTCTGCAGACTTGCAGGTGCTTGATGCTAACGGCAACTTTACGGGCATACCGGCCTGTATCGCCGCGGGCCAACAAGCCCAAACCGCCCTCGGGCAAGGCCGCACAGATGCCATCGACCCGAACTTCAAACTGCCGTCGGTTGTACGCGGCAGTTTCGGTTTTACCCACAACACCGACTTTGGCGGCGGTGGCTTCTTCGACGATTGGCGGATCGATTTTGATATCATCCATACGCGCAATCGCAATGCGCCTGACTGGGTGGATCTGACCCTGACCCCAATCGGCTTCGCGCCGGATGGACGGTTGATCATGAATGCCGTCGATCCGCTGCTCGCTGGTTGCGATATTGTCTTCCTAGGTCCAAGGATTGGTTTCTCGCCAGGCGATACCGCTGATGCGGATCTAACCCCGGGAGGAGCGGACACAGGAGCCTGCGACGCCGGCCGCGACGATCAGGATATCCTCTTGACCAACGTCAAGGGGCCGAATGGCGGTTCGACATCGGTCTCGATTCTCCTGAACAAGGTCATCGACTACGAGCTGTTCAATAAGCCGGCGGTTTTCGATATCGGGATCGGCTATGCTTACACCAAGGCCAAGCTCGTTAACCCGGGCCAGGGTTCAACGGCAACCTCCAACTTTGAGGAATTGGCGCTGATCAATATCAACAACCCGGATATCGGACCCTCGCAATTCGTCAACAACCATAACCTCACTTTGCGGGCGAGTTTCCGTCACCAGTTCATCGGCGATCTGTGGACCAAGCTGAGCATCTTCTACTCGGCGCGTTCGGGTCGGCCGTTCTCATATGCCTATGACAACAACACGCCGACGACCCTCTTCGGGGACAGCGACAACGAAGAGCGCAACCTCTTCTACGTGCCGACCGGTCCCAACGATCCGTTGGCGGATACATCGGCACTCGACCAGGCCGAGTTTTTCGCCTTTCTTGACAGCACGGGTCTGAGCAAATTTGCCGGGCAGATCGCGCCGCGTAACGTCTTCAAGGATCCCTGGTTCAAGAACATGGACCTGCGCTTCTCGCAAGAGCTGCCGACCCCGTGGGCAGGACATCGTTTCGAGGTCTTCCTCGACTTCGAAAATTTCCTGAACTTCATCAATGACGGCTCGAACATCTTCCGCCGCTTTGACCGCGGCGATGTGGGCGAGGCCGTTCCGGTTCTCGACGCCGCGCTGAGTGCCGACGGGACCCAGTACATCTACACGAACTTCCGTCCAGGCAGAGCCGACGATGATTTTGTCAACGCTTCGGTCTGGGCCATCCAGCTCGGCATCAGGTACCGGTTCTGATCCTGGCGAGATAAGCCAATGAAAGAGGGGCGGCCCAGGGGCCGCCCCTTTCCTTTGTTTGCTCCCGATCGAGCGGTCAGTCGCGATATTTCAA
>JADFIA010000060.1 GCA_022566895.1 Pseudomonadota bacterium | reverse complement strand
TTTGCCCTGCTCGACCTCAGCTTTTTCGGTCTCCTTTGCAGCCTTTTGGTGGCTCTTTTGGGCCTTTTCGAGCTCGCTACCTTCCATGGCCCGTTCTCTTAAGGTCTTGGCGGCCGCGGGGCGTGCTTCCTTGGGCATATCCTTGAGTTTATGGGCCTCCTGGCGGACCCGTTGACCGGGTGCGCGGGCCTTGCCCAGGGCCTTGCCCTGATTGGTCTTGGTCTGCTTTTTGACCCCCTTCTCAACCTCCTTTTCAACCTTTTCGACGTCCTTTTGGGCCGCCTTTGCCGGCTTCTTCTGCTTGCCCTTGCCGCCGGCCTGCTGGGCCATGTAGACCTCACTCAGGGCGCTTGCACCGGCTGCTTTGGCCGATTGAAAATCGCCGCTCAAGACAAACGCCGTCAGGAAGGCGAAGCCAACGGCCGGGCTCAGGACTTTGAGGATAATATTGGGTTTCATGCTGACCTCCTTGGGGTGTCGCGTCGATCGTCCGATTCGTTGGGCCCAGCCTATCACAAATTGTTGCCATTTTATGGCCAGGCTTATTCCCCCGAACCCGGCCAAGCCGGGCCGGGGCGCGGCAAGCGCGTTCTGCCGGCGGATTGAGAACACCGCTATCGGCCGGCCGGGAAGCCGCCGGCCTTCGAGACCATGGCCGGGGTGGCGCCGCCCAGAACCCCTTCAAGCCAGCCCGCGGTTTCGATCAGCTTTTCGAGGTCGACCCCGGTGTGAACGCCGGAACGAGACAGCATATAGACCAGATCCTCGGTGCCGATATTGCCGGTTGCCCGCGGCGCGAAGGGACAGCCGCCGAGCCCGCCCAGGCTGGCATCCAAGGTCACAGCGCCGGCTTGATAAGCGGCCCAACTATTGGCGATGCCGGTGTTGCGGGTGTTGTGAAAGTGACCGCGCAGGGGAATATGGGGCACCACCTCGGCCACCCTTTCGAAGACCTCCGAGACTTGGTTGGGTACGGCAACCCCGATCGTATCGGCGATCGCCAGCTCATGGGGCTCCGATTCGGCTAGCCGCAGGGCCATCTCGACCACGTTCTCGATGGCCACCTCACCCTCGAATGGGCAGCCGAAGGAAGCCGAGATGGTGACATTGGCGCTTAGCCCCTCGGCCCTGGCCTGGCGGACAATCTGGTTGGAGATCTCGATGCTCTCGAGCCGCGTTTGGCCCTGGTTCTTTTCGCCGAAGGTATCGGTAGATACCGCCACGGCGCCCACTTCGTCGATACCGCGGCCACGGGGCCGGGTCGCCAGGACCCGCTCGAGGCCCTTCAGGTTGAGCACCAGACCTATGTAGACGGCGTTCTTGATATCCGGCAGGCCGTTGACCACCGCCTCGGCGTCGGCCATCTGCGGCACCCTGCCCGGATGGACGAAGCTTGCCACCTCGATCCGCCGCAGGCCGGCTTCGAGGGCGCGGCCGATAAAGGCGAGCTTGTCCTCGGTCGAGACCACGGCGGACTCGTTTTGCAGACCATCTCTGGGTCCCACTTCAACGATTTCAACTTGCCGTTCGCTCATCGCTTGTCCTTGGCTCAGGTATCGATGCGGCCCGTGCGTACCGGCCACAGCATCAGCATAGCTAAGATTGGTCCCGGCCGCGAGTCACCAGGACATATACGGGCAGCCCGGCCAGTAACAATAAAAAGCCCCAGTAGACGGTCTCGGCCCCGGCCCCGGCGATCACCCACAGGCAGACGATGAAGGCCAGCCCGGCGACCAAACGCTCGCGCATCGTTTGCTGCCCGGCCTGGCCCCCTCTGGTGCCGAGGGCGAGCCCGGCCATGGCCGCGAAGGCGTAGGGCACGACCGTGGTGATGGTGGCGATGAGGATAATAAAGGTATAGGCGCCGATCAGGCCCTTGGTGTAGTTCGTCACTAGAAGCAGGCTGGCCAGGATACCGGTTGCGAGCAGCGAAAAACCCGGCGTCTGGCGGCTTGAGAGGCGCTTGAAAGGGGCCGGAAAAAGCCCGTCGAGGGCCGCCGCCATGGCCGTCTGGCTGTTCAAGAGAATAGCCCCGTTCAGCGAGCCGTAGGTGGCCACCAGCGCCCCGCCGGCGACCACGAAGCCGCCCCAGTCTCCGACCAGGCGCACCGCCGCATCGGCAAAAGGGGCGGTCGAGCGCGCCATTTCATCGGGCGGCACCAGCCCCATGACCGCATAACCCGAGATCAGATAGACCGCGGCCACGGTCAAGGTGCCCAGGAGGAGGGCTCTGGGAATGGTCCTTTTGGGCGCCACCACATGGTCGGCCGGCACCGAGGCCGCCTCGAGCCCGAGAAAGGTAAAGAAACCCAGAGCCGAAGCCATGGCGAAGACCGAAAGGCCGCTGCGCCCGGTCGGGTTCATTGGCGGAAGGTCTTGAACCTCAACCACCAACAGGCCGACAAGACCGATCGCGATCAGCGGCAAAAGCTTTAAAAGCGTTGTCGCCAGGGCCATGATCCCGGTCTCGCGCACGCCCAGATAATTGACCCCGACCAAGGACCAGATGACCACCAGCCCGACGCTCACCGACAGGACGGGGCTCTGGGTTACGGCCGGAAAAAAGACGCCGAAGTAGGCCACAAAGCCGATGGCGATGGCCGCCGAGGCGGCCCATAAGGATATCCAGTACCCCCAGGCAACCAGAAAGCCCGCGAAATCGCCAAAGCCGGCCCGCGCATAAGCATAAGGCCCGCCGACCCTGGGCAGGCGCCGGGCCAGATCGCCGAGCATGACCGCGACCAGGATGGCGCCGATGCCCGCGGCGGCCCAGCTTATAAGCCCGAGGCTGCCGTAGGGCGCCAGCACGGCCGGCATCATGAAGATTGCCGAGCCGATGACGCAGCCGACGACCAGGGCCCAGCAGCGCCATAGCCCCAGGGATCGTTCGATCTGATCGGACATCTGCCCCCCTTTTTGGCCGTCACCAATTGCAGGAGCCTGTCACGCCGGGTCCGAAAGTGCAATCGGGCAAAGAGGTATCCTCGGGATTCCGGGCGGCGCTTGACTCGTCTTTCGGCGGCTCCCTGGTCTGAGCGCCGCGCAGGCAAAAGGAGGCGACCATGAGACAGTTGAAAATGGCGCCGACGGGCTTTGGCGCCGGCCTGATTCTAGCTGCAATCCGCTGTCGCGGACCGTTTTGGGAAACGTTGGCCCATCAACGATTTTCCCTTTGCCCAACGCTACCAATCCGCATGACTTTATCGTGGTGCGGCAACCACCCGGCGGCCGACAGGCAGGATGCTGCCCGTCGCTATCTGACGCTCTTCATCCATAAAGATTTTTCTCAGCAGGGTGGTTGCTTCGACGGTTTTCGGTAAAGCCGAAACCAGGTACCGGTACAGATATGGCACCGAAACTCGTTGCTGAATCGTTGCATACCTGGCGATTGCTTCGACGATCATATCGAAGGGGTGAAGATCATGGTCGTGGCTCTCATGCCATTCGTCGACCGGGATTTTTGCCGCCAGCAATCCGGCAACCAGAGAGCCGCTTTCGGGTCTTATCAGTTGGCGGGCCGGGCGGACCCGAAGGATCTCCAGGAACCAATCAAGCGTTGCCTCATCGATCTGATGAAAAGCAAAATCCTCGACGAGAAGGATTCCGTCGGCGGCCAGAATCCCTATGGCTCGTTTTACGGCCTCGTCGAGCGGCTCAATATGATGCAGCGAGCGCGTGAACAAAACGGCATCAACGATATCCGTATCAAAATCGGGCCATCGCGATTGGAATGCAGACACGCCCGCCCTTCTGGCCCGGGCAACGCATTCCGCATCATTGTCAAGGCCCGTTACATGATGGCCGAGTTTCTGGAGTGCCGCTGCGAGCTGCCCCTCGCCGCAGCCAATTTCGAGAATCGCGGCTCCCTTCGGAACGAACCGGGCAGCGAACGACAAAGTATGTTCCGTCGCCACATCAACTGGTTCTTTCATTTATTGGCTCCCCGGGGGCGGCCTTTTTGCAACGTAAAAAGGTTATATCCGCAAATGCGAAGGGGTCTCCTTGTTCGAGCCCATGCGGTCAGCTGCCGATGACGTCGGGGCGCGGCAGGCCCGCCTCGTCGCATTGGGCGAGATAGAGCTCAAGGACGCTCTGGGCGTCGAGCACGCTTTCCACATTGCCATCGTCATCGAGGTTCAAATTGGCGCCGGTGGCCGTGAACCAGACCTCGGTGATGCCCTCGTTCTCTTCCGGCACATGAAGGGTGTGCACCGAGCCGGCCGGCTCATAGAGATACGAGCCTGCGGTATTGACCTCCGGATACTCCAGGTATTTCCAGGCCCCGGCGGTGGTAAAGGCGTGCACCTCGCCGGTATGCTTGTGGCGCTGGATCGTCACCCCCGGCTCGAAGCGGGCCCTCACAACCCAATGGCCGCCGCCGATATCGACCGATAAAAGCTGAAAGGTGACCCCCTCGACAAAGGGCACAAAGGGCATCTCCTCGGCGCCCCGATGATGCGAGTCGAGCACGTCGGGCACGGCTGCGGGTTCTTGGTTCATGATCGCTCTCCCTGATCAAATCTCGGGGGGCCAGCCTAGCACCGGGCGGGCCGGCTTTCAAAGCCGGGAATCCGGTAGCAATTGATCAAAGCCCCGAGGGTTGTTAGCCTGAGCGATAGAAGCGGAGGAACGGATCATGCAAAAATTATTGATTTCAATAGCCGTCGTCGGCCTGCTGGCCGGCCCGGCGGCGATGGCCGCCGGCCACGAAATGGAACCGCGGATCGCCAAGGCCGTCTCGGCGGCGCCCGCGGCCATCTCGGACAAGGCCACGGTGATGCTGCTCGACGGTACGATCCTGCGGCAAGGTACCAACGGCTGGACCTGTTTTCCCAACGTCGGCCCGCGGCCCGAATCCGATCCGATATGCGGCGATGCGGTGTGGAAGGAGCTTCTGACCCGCCAGGGCCGGAATATCGACAAGACGGCGATCGGGCCCGGCCTGTCGTACATGCTGGCTTCCGGTACGCCCCACATCATGGTCGTAGTGGCCGAAGAGGGCGGCTTCGAGGGCCTCAATCCGACCCCCGGGGCGGGCAAGACCTGGATCATGTGGCCCGACAAGCCCGGCCGTCATGCCATGATCCCGATCGGCATGGCCGAGGTGGAGGCATCCGAGGAAGAAAAAGAGGAATAAGGGCGCGTTAGAAGTGGCAAGCGGAGAGATGGCGCCCATGGGATCGGACAGCGAAGGAGCGCGGTGATCAGGCTTTCGCGGACGTTTTTGATTCTGGCGGTTGTAGCGATCGTCGGCCTGATTCCGCTCATTGGACCTCAGGCCCAGCCGGCTGAGCGTCTCCTGAAAGCACTGCGAGCCCAAACCGGCGTCCCGGGTATGGCCGCGGCTGTGGCCCGAGACGGAGAGCTCTTATGGCACTTCGAGGTCGGCTTCGCAGAGCTCGAAAAGGCAAGACCGGTTGGCCCCGATACCATCTTCCGGCTGGCCAGCGTTTCGAAGGCGGTTTGCTCTGTTATGGCGGCCAGGCTCCTGGAGAAGGGCACGCTCTCGCTCGATGCCCGGGTCGGCGAGCTGCTGCCCCAGCAGCCCCAGCAATACCGAGAGCTCTTGTTCCGTGATCTGATGACCCATAGCTCGGGCTTGCCACACTATCAGCTGCGCGACGCCGGGCGCGGACGCCGCCATTATGAAAGTGCGCTTCAAGGCCTGGCCGAGCTTGGCGATCGGGAACTCGTCGATGTGCCCGGAGCAGCCTATCTCTACAGCACCCATGGTTTTTCGCTGGCCTCGGCGATGATGGAGGCCGCGGCGGGTCAATCCTTTCCCGATCTTTTCGCCAGGCTGATTACCGGCACTGCGGCCGGGGCCGGGATCACGCTCGAAAGTCTCAAGCGGACCTACAAGGATCGCAGCGAAATTTACGCCGGCCACCGTGGCCGGGCACCGCGGAGGCTTGTGCGTGAGGATTTCAGCTATTCCTGGTGTGGCGCCGGCATGCAGTCGAGCGCCGCCGGTCTGGCCAGATTTGGCGCCTCGTTGTTCGGCCCAGGAGGCCTCCTCGGCCAGGCCGGACAGGCGCTGATCCGCCAGCCGCTCGCCGGCCGCGACGGCCAGGAAATCAAGGGGGACCGCTGGTTGATGACGCTCGGCTGGCGGCGGGGCCGGGATCAGGGCGGCGATGTCTTCATCCACCATGCCGGGGTCACCAATGGCGCGCGCTCGGTGTTAGCTGTCTGGCCTGAGAAAAGGCTGGCCGCGGCGCTGGTCTCGAATGCCTCCTGGACCGGCAGGATGGAGGCCACGGCGGAGGCGCTGGCGGCGGCGGCGACGGCCTCGGTAGAGCCACCGATCTGCCCGCCAAGCGGTTCTGCCGCCTATCGCGGGTCGCTGGCCGGGGCAGCGCTTACGGCCCGCATCGAATGGCGCGCCGCGGGGCGGGATTGCATAGGCCGGATGTCGGGCGAAAACGCGCTCGCTGCCTGGGTTTCCCGCTTTAACTTCGCCGCGGTCAGCGGCTTTCCGCTGATCCAGCTCGACGCGGACCGCTGGGGGCTGGTGACACCGATCGGCATCTCGATCCTCACCGGGTCCGCCTCGCGGCTCGAAGGACTGGTCGGCTCCCGGTTGCTTGAACTTGGGCGCCTGGACGGTCCCGGCGAAGAAGAGGAATAGATCGGCACGCAGGCCTGTCTGGCGGCATCGAAGCCGACCAGGATCGCGCTTGAGGCAGATTAATCAAGCCGGTTCGGGTTTGCTCGAACAGGCAGGCAAATAGATCGAAGCCCGGATGCCCGCCAAAGACAACTGGGCCCGCTTTCGCAAGAGTTCCCTGGGTCGCGTTTCTTCCGTTCGGGCACATCGCCCGCGGAAGTATCGCCAATGACTCTGTACGGGCTCCACGGCACTCGATGACGACATTTACGAAAGAAGGTATTATAAATAAGCGTTTGGAGGCTTGTTCAATGAACATTGAACGCTGGGGCGCATTTTCGGTTGTCGATCACAAGGACGCCAGAAAGCTTGCGGCTGACGTCCTGCTTTACAATCGCCTTCTCTTCCCTACACCAATGGACTGGGGCCGCCCCCGCTGGGTCTTAAAAGGCTGGGACCCTGACGGACTCGAAAAGAGAATTGCGGAAGTAGGGGGTGATATCGTGATCCGAGCGGATTGGGATCTTGATCGACAGAAGGATTGGTCAGCGAAATTCGACGCGCTCAGATCGGACCAGCAAGATATCAACTCTGCTTTTGGGAGGACTCGTCGCGTGTTGGTCGATCAAGGCCGGAACTACCGACCGAAGGGCGTCGAGGCCATTGAGGTCTTCGCGGCATACCAGTCGGAGGCGGACTTTCAGCAACTCGATTACCGCGCGAACGAAGCTGGCCAGACTTCTGAGTTGAATTTTCTGATTGCAGCTCGTTTATCCATACCGGACGAACAGGACCCGGAAGAATGCCTCAAACGAGCGCTGGACCTAGCCCACCAACAGAAGTTCAGGGCGCGACGCCGGAATTTTCATAACTGGCAACACGACATTCTCTCACGCGGACAAATACCGCAAGATGCAGTGGGTGAATTGACAAAGCTGGTGGGCGAATTCAACGAAGCGACGGAAACCACGGGCCGCTCCTACCGTGTCGAAACGGTCGTGCTTGTCGGTCTCCTGGCCACCGCCGCGCTTACGACCCTGGCTGGGATCGACCCAGCTGCCTTTTCTGAAATTGGCGTCGGAGCCCTCAAAGGGGCTCAGGTTATGGCGATTGGCGGCGCCACAACCGGCGCCCTTGTCCAGATTGCACGGCATATCGGCGGCCAGCGCGATCCAGATGCAGATAGCCTTACCGATGTCTCGGGGGCGATGTTCCATCAGATCGAGAAGGAAACCGGTTGGAGACTGCGGACTGAAAGCGAATGAGATGAGAACTGGAAGAAGGGGCAACTTGCCGGGCCCCCCACCATCCAACAAGGCATACGGGGCGTCGAAGTAAGACTTCACACCACCAAGGAACTGTACCGATGGCTTACAGACCCACAAAAACGATGATCCGGGCGTTGATTTGGCTGCGTGAGCATGACGGAGTGGGTGTCTTAAATCGTTATGGCAGGGTCAGGGCG